>JBCDJT010000093.1:0-19995 GCA_038747545.1 Bacteroidota bacterium | reverse complement strand
TACGTGGCGACGATTCCGCTGAGTAATTTTCTGCAGTGGAATCTGCCTACGAGTTTCGCGAACCGCCTCCTCGGCGGCGAGGTGATCCAAGCGCCTAAGGCAAACGGAGAAAGCTATGATCTCGGTCTGTTCGAGCGTTGGCTAGACGACGCAGCGGCGGGTACTCCAGAACGTCTGGACATCGTCTTGTTGGAGTTGGAAGCGCGCCTGCGCCGCTTGGCGTTGTCCTGTGCAACTGCGCCTGAAAAACGTCGCCTTCCCTTAGATGCGCACCATTCTAGCAAGGTGGAGCAGATGGCCGTCTATGTGGCCACGCATTACAAGCATCCCATACAGATCAAGGACATTGGTACGGCTGTAGGGCTGCACCCCGATTACGCGACCGCGCTCTTCCGCAAAACGTTCGGTATGACGTTGAGCGACTACCTCCTGGAGCATCGGATCTCCCATGCGCAGCGGATGCTCACGGCAACGCGCACGCAGATCACGACCATCGCGTACGAGTCCGGCTTCAACTCCATCAGCCGATTCAACGCTGCGTTCAAGAAGGCGTGTGGCGTAACGCCGCGCCAGTACCGCAAACAGCACCAATTGAACTGACACGGTTACCGTGATATTGTCAAGGCACCAGCGCTGCCTGCAACGCCTGCGCTTGTGCCGCTGCTGCTTCGGCGTAATGACGGTCGCGGGCGTGGTAGACGCCGTCGCGCTTGGCATAGAGGATCTGGCGGCTGCTGTTGACGAGCACGCGTCCCTCAGCGGTGGCGGCTTGCTGCATGACCGTCTCTGCTGAGCCACCCTGCGCGCCCACGCCGGGTACTAGGAACGGCAGCGTGGGGCAGATTTCGCGGATCTGGCGCAGCTCTTCCGGTGCCGTGGCACCGACGACGAGGCCTGCTTGTCCAGAGGCTTCATCGCTCCACTCGGCGACTTTGCGCGACACGTGCAGGTACAGCGGATCGCCGCCGTTGGGGCGGAGGTTCTGGAAGTCGGCGGCGCTGGCGTTGGAGGTGCGGCCGAGGACGAACGCGGCCTTGTCGGCGTACTGCAAGAAGGGACGCACGGCGTCGGCACCCATGTAGGGCGCCACGGTGCAGGCGTCGGCGCCCATCTGCGTGAAGAACGCCTCGGCGTAGTACTGCGCGGTGTTGCCGATGTCGCCGCGCTTGGCGTCGGCGATGCGGATGTGGGAGGCGGGCAACTGGCTCAGCACGCGGTGCAGCGCCCGCCAGCCCATCACGCCGTGTACCTCGAAGAACGCCACGTTCACCTTGAACGCGCAGGCGTACGGCGCTGTGGCCTCGGCCACGTCCAGGCAGAACGTGACAAGGGCATCCTCCACCGAGCGCGTGCGCAGCAGCGGTTCAGGCAAGAGCTTCACGACCGGGTCTAGCCCGACGCACAGCGTGGATGTGGTGGCGCGTTGGGCGTCGGCGAGGCGGTGGAGGAAGGCGGACATCGGCGGTGCAGTTGGTGAGGCGAGGAAGATACAACACCGCTCTGAGAGCTCGGGGCGTGGCGGCTTCTTAACTTGATCTTAGCCTCCTCCGATACGTCCCCCTGGAACGGCAGCGGGATGTCAGCATTGGCAGCTACGGAAGCGCTTTTTCTTTCGGATGCTCCGCCACCCCCTATCTGGCATCCTCGCGCCTCCGCCGTGGTTTCATTTGCCACGCCTGCTGCTCAGCACACATTCATACACGTAGACATAGTTATGCAAGGCCTCAAATCGCTCAAGAACATTTCGGAGCGCGACCGCAAGATGATCGCGGACGCCGAAAACATGCTCGGTCCTGAGCCCGGTGAACTCGGCTTCGCCAAAAACCTGTTCTGGGGCCGCTTCCGCGACGACCTCATCTTCCCGTACCCGGAGGAGCCCGCCGAGGAGAAGGCGAAGTGCGACGCGCTGCTGGCCAAGCTGGAGCCGTACATGCGCGACGAGCACCCGTCCATCCTCATTGACCAAGAGGAGTACATCCCTGACTGGGCGCTGCAGAAGCTGTTCGACTTCGGCGTGATGGGGCTGACGGTGCCCGAGCAGTACGGCGGCCTTGGTCTGGGCGTGACCAGCTACAACCGCGTGCTCGAATGCATCGGCGCATACTGCGGCTCCACGGCGGTGGTCGTCTCGGCGCACCAATCGATTGGCTGCAAAGCGATCATGCTGTTCGGCAACGAGGAGCAGAAGCAGCGTTTCCTGCCGAAAGTGGCCAACGAATACCTCTCCGGCTTCTGCCTCTCCGAGCCGATGGTAGGCTCCGACGCCGCCGGGCAGCGCACGCGCTGCGAGCTGAGCGCCGACGGCACGCACTACATCCTCAACGGCGAGAAGAAGTGGACGACCTCGGGCGCGCTGAGCGGCTTGTTCACCGTCACCGCCAAGCAGAAGCTGATCAACCCGAAGACGGGCAAAGAGAAGGAGGCCGTCACGGCGCTTATCTGCACGCCCGACATGGAAGGCGTCGAGATCTTCGAGAAGAACCGCAGCAAGGCGGGCATCCGCGGCACGTGGCAGGCGCGCGTCCGCTTCACCGATGTGAAGGTCCCCGTCGCTAACCGCTTGCACAAAGAGGGCAAGGGCCTCAACGTAGCGCTCACGTGCCTTAACTATGGCCGCTGCACGCTCTCGGCGGGCATCATGGGTGCCGCCGAGCGGGCCAAGAACCAGGCGATCAAGTGGGTGCAGACGCGCTACCAGTTCGACCGTCCGCTGGCCGAGTTCGAACTGGTGCAGCAGCACATCGCACGCATGAGCGCGCTGACGTACGGCATGCGCTCGGTGCTCTACATGATGACGGGCATGCTAGACCGTGGCGACACCGACATCATGGTGGAGACCGCCATGACCAAGTTCTGGAGCAGCGACGCGGGCTGGCAGGTCATCGACGACGCGATGCAGATCATGGGCGGCGAAGGCTACATGACCGAGGTGGAGCTGGAACGCATCTGGCGCGACCACCGCATCCACCGCATTGTGGAGGGCTCGAACGAGGTGATGCAGTCGTTCATCTTCGCCTACGGCGGCAAGCAACTCGCCGAGCAGATGCTGACCATCCAGGCCGCCCTCGGCTACGACCCCGACGCCTCGCTCGCCGACAACGCCAAACGCCTGCTGCCCCAGGCGCTCAACCCCGCGCTCATCCAGCGCGCCATCCCGCTCGGCCTGCAGCTGTTTCTTGGCGTCAAGCCCGCGGCGCCCACGATCTACACGGCGCTGCCCGCGCTCCAAGAGTACGGCGACCGCCTGGCGAAGCTCGTCCAGCGCCACAGCCACTACTTCAAGATGGTGAGCAAGTGGGAGCGCGAGGCTATTGTGAGCCGCCAGGTGCAGCAAGCCCGCATCGCCGACAACGCGGTGTATCTGTTTGTGCTCTCGTGCTCGCTCTCGCGGCTGGAGTGGCAGATGCGCAAGGGTGAGGCTGGCGCCGCATTCGAGGCCGACCGCTCGGCGCTGGCGCACCTGTTTGACATGCTGGAGCTGCGCTTCTACGCCAACATCCGCGAGCTGCGCGACAACGCCGACGACACGATGGCCTGGGCCGCCGATGCCGCCCGCCGCCACAACGACACGCTGCCGACGGAGCGCTTCTACCTGCCCGAGGTGACGCCCGTCAAAGCCGAAGGCCGCCGCCGCCCGACGGAGCACATCCAGCAGTTCCCCGGCACCCTGTCCCACATCGCGGGCGATGGCGCGACGACCGAGCCGCCTGTGGCCGCGACGGAAGGCTGAGGCTTCGTCCGTGCTTGATTGACTGCGGCAACGTGTCGAGAAGCGGCATGCCTTTCGGGGTGTGCCGCTTCTTGGTTGCAGGCCATGCGCCCCTCAGAAACCTGCAGCTAGGCCTCGCGTCAGACGACGGCTCTCCACGCATACAGACAGAGGTCGCCCATGTCTAGCACGCTCCGGGTTTGGTGTCTCGCCGTTCTGGTTTGGTTCGGCGTGTCTTGCGACTCTACAACGCCGTTTGGTCCGGGAAACAGTCCTGTACCGGGCCTTGACGGCGTCCCGCTGCCTGCAGGCGTGGCGATGGACACGCTCGACGCCCAGCTGGAGGTCGTGGCCTCGGGGTTTGCGATCCCGTGGGCCATCGCGGTGCTCGGTGAGGACGAGTATCTGGTCAGCGAGCGCTTTGGCGCACTGAGTCATATCAAAGACGGTGTGCGCCGCAATCTGGAGGGGCTGCCTGAGACCAGCATCATACAAGTAGGCCCGCTTTTTTACGGCGGGTACAATGACGTGAGCCTGCATCCGCAGTTCGAGACCAACGGCTTGGTCTACCTCGCCTTCGTCCAACCTCCTACCAGCCAAGATCAAGGCGCCGGCACGATGGCCGTCGGGCGCTTCAACTTTGCCGATCGCACTGTGCAGGGTTTCGAGGTCATTTTCGAGACCAACAACTTCACCATCGGCTCTCGGATCGCGTGGCCAGACGCGGCGCATTTCTTCGTGACGCAGGGCGCGGCAGGCTCTCCATATCCAGATCCCGGCCCACAAGACCTAGATAATGACGGCGGCAAGATCCATCGTCTCCGCGCCGACGGCTCCATCCCATCGGACAATCCGGTGTTCGACGGTATGACGAGGCCCACCAGCGTCTGGAGCTACGGCCACCGCGACACGCAGGGGCTGTTCTATGCCGATGGCGTGCTGTATGCCAACGAGCACGGCCCGCTCGGTGGCGATGAGTTCAATGTCATCGAGAAGGGCGAAAACTACGGCTGGCCCCTCTTCTCATACGGGCTCAACTACGACGAGTCGCCCGTGGGTCAGCTGACCGAGGCCGAAGCAGCGCAGACGACCACCTTGCCACTCAAGGGCTGGAGCCGCGAGTTCAACATGGCGCCCTCGGGGCTGGTGCAGCTGCAAGACAGTGCCTTTCCTGAATGGGATGGCGCCTTCCTGTGGGGCGCGCTGGCACAACGGCGCCTCATCGGCTATGAGCCTACCTCCGGCCTCACCTCCATCCTGCTGGAACAGGTAGGCCGGGTACGCGATGTGGCGCAGCTGCCCAGCGGCAATCTGCTGATCGTCTACGACACCACCGACCCGAACCCAGAGGCGCTGAACGGCAGCGTGGTAAAGGTCGTCAGGCGGTGAGGCCTTGTCTCTGGTGGTTGCAGGCGACGCAGCCTTAGAGAGCACGGTCAGTCGTACAACCCTGATACCTCGCAGCGGGGGCTAGAGCCAACCCAATGAAGCGATATGGCGCAGTTCTAGCGTGGAGAGTTGTAGTCGATAATATTGGAGACCGTCCATGCAGAGGCAGCGACCAACTGCAGGCAATCGCCCAGCTCGAACGACCCGTAGACAAGGACAGAAACGATCCAGGATATGCTGGCAAGCATCTGGAAGCTCCATTTCGCGCTGACGTTTTTCTGAACGTCCTGCTGCTTTAACTCGTCTTGCATCAGCATACGCACTCGTCTCCACAGCAGCTCAAGTCGTCTAGATAAAGGCCCTCGCTGCGATACTGCTCAAGGATCGCTGTGTCCATACCCAGCTGAGTTCCAATGGCGTTCGCTACGACCCCAAATCTCTGCCTGTATTTGTAGATAAAGCAAAAGATCAGATCATCGTGGCGAACCTGAGGGCCGACCAAAAACAGGCCTGGCGTTCTGGTTGATTCGTCTTGATCGGTGAGCAAACAATAGGGTTCGTACTCGTGCCAGTGAAACAGATCATGTACCAGCACCAAGCTGGTGTCAAACCCGGTTGCCAGAATAGGTGGCCTTGTGCTCTTGAGAGGCGTTGGCTGGTCTTTGAGGTGAAGCACGTAGGTACCATCCTCCAGGCTGACCTCCTCAACGGTGACTCCACCAGCAAGCTCAATGCAGCCATAGTTCATCTCTTCCTGCAGCCTTTCCAGGGTAAAGGGGGCCAGATTCTCACTGGGGTCTGTTGTCCGAGTGTGCCACGTCCGGTCGCGCTCTAGGACGCGAGCCCTCTTGCCATATCGGCTCAAGTGTATGGCCGCATCAATACCGCTCTCATAACCCCCAATGATGTAAAACTCATCGCCATCAAGCGCTTTCCAACTCTGCACATGGCTGCTGTGTAGGCAAAGTTCGGCACCGGGGAGGGCGTGCAGGTTGGGGTATTGGAATTCGCCAGCAGCCCAGATGACAAAGCGGCTCGTTAGCGTCTTCCCGTGCGCCAGGCGAAGCGTAAAGGAGCCTTTGGACGGAATGACGGCTTCCACATCCGCGCCTTCTGCAATCGGCAATTCTAAGTGCTCGGCCACACCTCTCAAATACTGGGCGTATTCCTCACCCGTTGGATGCTCCTTTCTGAGCGTATATGCAGGCGAGGTCCCTGAGACAACCGCGTTAAGATCGAGGTGACCAAAGAAATTGGTGGTAAAAGAGGGCGTGATAAAGCGCATCTCCTCGGGCCACTTGGTGAACGTAGCACCGACGGTCTCTCGTTCGAGGATCACCATCCGTTCTACACCCAACTCCTTGAGCATAGCCCCAATGCCAATTCCGGCAGGGCCAGCCCCGACAATCACGACATCATACGTTGTCATCCCGAAGCCGCCATTCCGTTAGAGTGTGATCACCTGATCGGGAGGGCTGCCAGCCAGGGCAGCGTACAGGTCAGGGAAGCAGCCTACCTTGACGCCTGCCACCGTATTCGACGGGTGGCACTCGCCAGGTTCGGTGCGGCCCACACCATCAGGCCCGCACCAGCGCGGTTCGCCCTCGGCCAGGTTGCGCTCCAAGGCGCACATGTCACACATCATCATCAGCATGCCTTTTTCGGCCGCAACCTTCGCTAGGCGCTCGCCGATGGGGTCTCCCTGGCGCAGCACAAAGGTGTTGTCGTCAAAGAAAAACATACCCACTACATCAACGCCGTGGGTACCTGCCTCCAGCTGGGGTAGAATCATTTGTCCCAGCTTATAGCTGGCAGCACGCGGATGAGCAAAAACGTAGGCAACTTTCATTTCAAATCGAAGCTGAGGTGACAGAGGACACACGTAGTACGCATGATAGTGTGTATCATGGTACACACTGTTGCTCAGTCAAAGCAATCCCCAGGAAGGATTTGTGACAGTTGCCCTGCGCATCACCTGGGGCGCACGCGTTCACTAGTGCTGCCTCAAGTATGCACGTTTGGACCGAGAGGCTGGTCATTTTGGTCTCCATCAAGGCGCCTGACCGCAGTCATATCCGTAGATATGGCGAGGGCAGGGAACGCTGGTGGGGGGCAAAAGGGACGCCACGAATCCGAAACACCATGTTTGAGGCAGCACTAGATGCCCCGAAAGGATTGCTTCGGGCTATTTTGTCCTGGAACTGCTGCTGCGTTGGGCTACGCCTTCCAGCGGTACGTGGCCTCGGCGCGGTCGGCGGTGGCGCCGATGGGCGGGTTGGGCTTGCGGACCGTCACCTCGATGCCGACGACGAGTTGCGGATAGGCCGCGCGCACGCCCTCGGCAATGAGATACGCCAGCCGCTCGATCAGGTAGACCTTGTTGTTGACCACCACATTGTGCGTCACCTTGTACACGCGCTCGTAATCGACCGTCTTCTCCAGCGCATCCTCGCGGGCGGCTTCCTCGAAGTCGAGGTCCATGGCCACATCCACCTCGAAGCGCCCGCCGATGCGGTGTTCCTCTTGCATGACGCCGTGGTGGGCGTAGAAAATGGCGTTGACGAGGCGTACAGTTCCGATAGTCACTAAGCAACAGGGGCGTGGTGAGGGCGATTAGAGGCCGACAGCCGTCAAGAGGTCGGGGTCCTCGCCCGAGGCGCGCAGTTTGGCCACGAACAGCGTGTTGTAGATGCCGAGGACGGTGTCACTGCGCTTGCGGTGTTCGTCAAAGTACGCCACCAGCGCCGGGTCGCGCCACGCGTCGGGTACGAAGATGCCGCGTGGTCCGTGCGGGCCGTCGCGGGCGGGCTCGGGGAAGCTCTTCTCTGGCTCGAAGGCGCGGTTTCCCGAGTGGCAGCCCACGCACTGCGTTGGCGTGCTGAGCGCCTTGGGCTCGGTCGTGGTCGATGGCGCGAGGAGGCCGTTCGCATCGTACGTGGCGAAGTCCCACAGGCCGTCGGCCCGCTTCTGCATGAGCGTGGTCTCTACGACGTCGCCCTCCAGCGTATGGGTGGCCACGAACGCGGTGCCGATGGGGTAGAGCAGCTGCTGATCGTTGGCTTGGTAGTTCTCCAGCGCGTAGCGGAGCGACGCCTCGGGCACTTGGATGCGCCGCTGGGCCACCGTCATGACGCCCTTCACCTCAATCGCGAACCATGCCGACGAGTCCTGTGGCAGCGTGGCGTAGAGCGCGTCCAGGGTGGGGGGCAGGCGGCGGGCGTCGTAATACGTCTCGCCCACGAAAGCCTTGAGTTCGTCCCAGGTGAGCACGCCATCGGGTCCGGTAGCGGCCGTCAGCGCCTCGGCATGCGGCGAGCCCTCGGTGTTCAGCCAGTAGCGGTCGCCTTCGTTGACGAGCAGCCCGGCCTCGAACGGGTCAGCCGTCTCCGGCGCGGCGTATGCGCCAAAGTAGTAGCGCAGCAAGGGCTCCGGGTTGGAGCGTTCGAGTTGCACCTCGATCCGGCTCGGGCCTCCCGCCGCGCAGCCCGTCAGCGCGACCAGCAGGCCCCACAGCACAATCCTCAACATCGTATCCTCAACCTCCCAACTGTTGCAAGAGCCCACGTGCCCGTTGGTCGCCGGGGGTGAGCGTAAGTAGCGTGCGCAACAAGCTGCGCGCCTCGTCGGTGCGCCCGGCCTGCGCGTAGATCAGGGCCAGGTTACCGTAGGCGGGCGCGTACTCCGCATCGGCCGCGATGGCTCGCTCGAAGTACGACGCCGCATCGGCAGTCTGTTGCATGAGCGCGATGGCGCCGCGATTGACAAGCGCCACCGCCAGATCGGGATCCAACGCGATGGCACGGTCAAGGTGAGTGCGGGCTTGGTCAAGCGCCTGGCGGTTTAAGTAGATGAAGCCGAGGTCGTTCCACGCCTTGGGGTGGTGGATAGGGTCCTCGGCTATGACGTATTCGTAAAATGCGATGGCTTCGTTGGCACGGCCCAACCGCTGAAGGGCTTCGGCCAGCGTCAGCGCGGCCTCGACGAACTTCGGCTGGAGGTCTAGGGCTTGCTTCAGCGGGGCGAGCGCTTCATTGAGGCGCCCGGCGTCGTAGAGGGCGCGGCCGTGCCAGTAGTGTAGGCGTGCCGCATCGGGAAAGGCGGCCACACCATCGGCGAAGGCCTGGACGGCGGCTTGCGCGTTGCCTTGCTCCAAGAACGCCCGGCCCAGCACGATGCGGCCTTCCACGCGGTCGGCGTCGGCGGCGAGGCCGCGCTGCACGCCGTCGATCACGCGCGGCAGGTAGTCGGGCAGGCGGTGCGTGGTATCGTAGTACTTGAAGTAGGCGATGGCGGCTTCCACATCGGCCTCCGCCTGCGAGGGCGCCGTGCCGTCGTTGACCACTTGCACCAGCTCGAACGGCGTCGTGCGCGTGCGCATGCGGGCGATGTCCTCCGGGCGGCGTGGCTCAGGCAGTGTGCGGCGGATCCAGTGGTCGGTGAACGTGACGTGCGGGATGTCGCTGGTGCCGCTCTCCTGCAGGTGGCACGATTGGCAGTCGCCCGTCATGGCCTCGGCCAGCGTGGCCACATCGGGGCGGTTGCAGGCCAGCTGCTCGGGCGTCTCCTCGGGGTTGTGGCACGACTGGCAGACCGTGTTGAAGTGATCCGCATCGAGCTCGGCCACGGGCTGGTGCGGGTCGTGGCACGTGGTACACGTCATCGCGCTCTCGGTGAAGCACTCGCTCTTGGCCAGCCGCAGCGCGTGCGACGAGATGCCGAACCGCTCGGGGTCTTCCAACTGGTCGCGCGTGACGAAGACGCTGCGGTTGCCCGAAAGTGGCTCGCCCGGCACGAAGTCGAGCATGTTCTCGCCCGGCTCAAACACTGTCGTACCCGTCAGGTGGCACTGCTGGCACACCGCCAGCTGCTGGTCGCGGTCCAGGTAGGCGCTGTTGACGATGTGCGGGTCTGGCTCGCCTTCGGGTGGCTCGAAGCCATCCAGCCGATACGCGACGTGGTCGCTGGCGGGACCGTGGCAGCGCTCGCAGGTGATGCCGTTGGCCACCTCGTCGTAGTGCGTCGTGGTCTCAGGCGTGATCGGCGACGGGCCGTTGTGGCAGTTCATGCACTCCCCCGCGATGGGCCGACTGAAGCGGAAGTTGATCTGCTCGTAGGCCGGGCTCATGTCCCACCGCTCACGCTCCACGTACCACGTCAGCGGCATCTGCGTCACATGCCCGTTCACGTTCATCAGGTACGACCGCGTGGCGTTGCCCGAGCCAATGACCCAGTCGGCCGCATGTACCCGCTCGTAGACGACGGTCCCGCTGTCATCGAGGCGAAACTCGCGCTGGACGAGCGTATCGCCGCGCAGCAACGGCTCATAGTAGAGGTCGAAGCGGGCATTGTAGATCGGGGCGACGCCTGCGAAGCGCTCGGGGGCGGTGCTGGCATCGAAGGCGCTGAGCGAGCGGCCCATCCCCGTCTTGTGGTAGCTCTCATAGAGCTCACCGTGGCAGCTGGCGCACACCTCGTCGCCCACGAAGGTGGCCGGGGTCACCGCCTGCGCAACCGGAGGCGGTGGCGAGGCTGGGGTACATGCCGCCAGCGCGAACATCAGAAGACCGAACAGCAGCGAGCAGCGCATGAAGATAGTGGGAAGCGTAATGGACGCCGCGAATCCTTCACACAGTGTCGGGTTCCCTGCTTGGGCGGGCTGGCACAGTCCTTGAGGAAGCGATGCGCACCACAACCCACACTGAAAATTCCACCCCCGTTCCCAAAGCGGGACCAACCCCACAGCCTTCCCATGTCAAGCTGGGCCGTCCTTTTTGCTACACTGTTTGCGCTCGTTGGCATCATCATGGGTGGTCAGCTGATGGTTGACCCGACCGCGGCTGGCGAGCCGAACGAAGAACGGTACGCCCCGCCGCCCGACCCGTTGGAGCAGGGTATCCGCATTGCACCGGACGCTACCGAGCGTGCCATCGCCGATGCCTTGCAGGCGCCCCTGATGGCGATGTGGCGAGCGTACAAGGGCCAAAACGTTGAAATTACAGAAGCTATGCGGCCCTATATTGCACAGATTTCCGATGCTATGGCGCCTCACCACCACGCTTCGCTGACCGTTTCGGTATTTGCTACGGACTATGCCTTGGCGCAACAGCGCGCCGAGCAGGTCCAGAACGCCTTCGTGCAGGCAGGCCTCCCCGCCTACGTCATGTTTGTGCAAGGTGAGGCCGGCACCCCCGGCGTCTTTGTTACCCCCTGACCCGCCGTATCCATGTTCGATCCTAACATTGTCATCCCGGCCGTCGGCCTTCTGACCTTCCTGCTGGGGCTAGGCGGTGGCTACGTTTTCTTCCAGCGCCGCAGCCGTGAACTGCTGGCAGGCATGAAGCAGCTGGAGCAGGACCTGCGCCAGAAGGAGCAAGACCTCAACCGTGTGAGCTATCAGCTCTCCACGGCTCGCGTCCATGCCCCGGCCACTGAAAAAGATTCCGCTGAGCTGAACTACCTGCGGCAGACCATTACCGAGCGCGACGGCGAGATCATGCGCCTGCGCGATGAGGTGATGACGCTGCGTCAGGCACAGCCCGCTGCCTTCCGTGATGTGAACGACACCGACTGGGCGCAGATGCACCAAGCCTTGGCGGAGGAGAAACTTCAGGTGCAGCAGGCGCAAGCCGCCGCCCAACAAGCGCGTGAGGCCCTGCAGGCCGAGCGTGACCAGCTGGCAGAAGCCAAGGCCCGCATCGAGGCACACCAGCAGAACCTGCAGCAGCGCGCCGCCCAGCTGGCGCAAGACCGCGAGGCGCTGGAGCAAGAGCGCTATGATCGCATCATCCACGAGGAGCAGCTCCAGCAGCGCGCCGAGGACACCCAGACCGCGCGCGATGGACTCGCCGCCGAGCGTGACGCGCTCGACGCCCGTGCTCAAGCCCTCGACGCCGAACGTAGCCAGCTTGACGAACAGTGGGTCGAAGTCAAAGCCGAACGCCAACGGGTAGAGAACGACCACAGCCGCCTTCAGAAAAAAGCCGACCGCATTGCCGAAGAGCGCGCCGAAGTACAACAGGAGCGTCAGGCGCTGGAGACCCAAAAGCACAAGGCGCAGGCCGACCTGCGCAACGCCGCGTACGAGATCGAGTCGATGACGCGGCAGCAGCAGGTGGTGCAGACCAAGATGGCGGCCTTGCAGCGCGAGCGCGAGCAGATCCAACAGCAGCGCGAAGAGGCGCAGGCGGCTCTCGAGAAGAACCGCGCCCAGATTCAGCAGGAGCGCGATCAGGCAGCCGACCAGCTCAAAGAGGAACGCGATCAACTCGCTGCCGAGCGCCAGGCCCTAGCCGATCAGCAGCACGCCCTCAACGACCAGCAGCACAGCCTGCGCGAAGAGCGGGCTGCGCTGATGCAGCAACGTGCCGCCGCCCAGCGTGAGTCTGACGCGTTGCTCAAGCAGCAGGCGCAGCTCGACGCCGAGCAAGGCGCGCTCGACCGCCGCGTACGCGAACTGGATGCGCGCGACGATGCCATCACCATGCGTGCGCTCCGCATTGATAAGGAGCTGGAGCAGCGCGAGGTGTCACTGCGCGAACGCCTGGAAGCCGACCTCAGCGAGCGCGCCGAGGCCATCAAAGCCAGCCGTAAAGCCCTGGAGCACGAGTACAACGACAAGTTGAGTGTGGTGCGCGCCCGCGAGGAGCAATTGGAGCAGCGCCGCAAAGGCTTTGCCCAAGAGGAACACCGCCTGCATACCGCGCAAGAGCACCTCCGCGCCCAGCAAGCCGACTTGCGCGCTCAACGCGACGAGCTCGACCACGAGCGCCAGCGGCTCGCGAAGGCAGAAGGGAAGCTCAACGAGGCGATTGGGGCGTTCCGCGAAGAGAAGCTGGGCCTGCGCAGCACCGCCGACTCGATGACGCAGCAGCGCGACTGGATTGCCCGGCAGCAGCAGCACCTGGAGCAGCGCGAGAACCAGATCCGCGCCCAGCACGACAGTCTCGATGAAAAACTCCGCGCCCTCGAAAGTGAACGCGAGGCCCTCGTGCAAGCGCGCGAAGCACTGGAAGCGGAACGGCTGGCCAACCCGTCGCCGCAGGAGCAGAGCGCGCAGCAGCGCCAGCTGTTGATGCGCGCCACCCAAGCCGAGCAGCGCGTGCAGACCCTGACGGCCCGGCTACGGCAGCTCGAAAAACACATGCGGGCGCCCGTTGCGCCACCGCCTACCAAGCTACCCAACGGCGACGGGGGCATGAAGCGCGCCCCCCAACCCCAACGCCAGCCAGCCAGCTCGCGTCCGGCACCTACCCCGCCGCAGCCGGCACCGAAGTTTTCACGGCCGTACCAGCCGCTCGCCAGCGCAGGCCAGGCGCCACCACCTGCGGGCGACGCGCTGCAGAAGCTCTCGGGCGTGGATGCACGCATCGAGCACGAGCTGCGCCGCATGGGCTATGACTCGTTCGACCGCATCGCCCGTTGGAACGCCACCGATGTGCGCCGCGTCTCGCAAGCGCTCAACATCGACCCTAACTTCCTGCGCGATCGGTGGATCACCGAGGCCCAGTCGCTGCTGTTCGGCCGGTAACGCTGAGCGCAAGCGGAGTAGGAGCGGTATGCGCCGCTACAATCCGTCTCTATGGACTAGGTCTTCATCATAGGTCTGCGTTGCCGTGTACGTACGTGACACGTCCCCTCCTTCGATGGTGAGACCATGCGGCTGCTTATCCTCTCAATACTGGCGCTCAGTATGCTGGCATGCGACAGCCTAACCGGCGCGGAGGCCGAATACGGCGACGTATTCCCCATGACGCTCAATCAGACCTGGGTCTACGATTACTCCTTCGAGCAGGGCTACTTCCTGTTCGGTGGGAGGACGGAGGGGCAGTTGACGTGGGAAGTGGTAGACATTGGCCCTGCAGAGCCCCGGTTTGGCACCGATGCTATCCTGTACATCATCCAAGAGCGCTTCGAGGGCATACGCACAGGGCGGCGCCCCAACGATTTTTGGGAGTATGTAGACATCGACCCCGAGCCTGTAGCGTGGGAGAGCAGGCTCCTCGTCATCGAGCGCGACAACGTGCTGGCCTTCACGGACGAGCCCAACGGATCGGACTACTACCCCTACGAGCTCCACATGCCGGACCGGATGCAGCGCTACACCTCACCCCGTACAGATACTGTTCGCGTGGATGAAAGCCAGCACATCACAGGGTATGACTACCGCGTACGGATGGTGCCCGGCGAAGGCTTGGTCTCGTACAAACGCTCCGCTGGCCACAAGCAATACTTCGAGACGGTTGAACTGACCCTGGTCAAGGAGGCGTCCTCGCTGCCAGCCTATTGAACGGGCCGCGACGGCTAGCGGCAACACACGGGCTAGCGCCTCGCAATGCCTAGGCGGCTTCGATGCCGAGCGGACCTGCGTTATTCCGCGATCTTGAAGGTAAAGCGGCGCTCGGCGGCGGCAGAGAGGAGCCAGATGGCCGCCCAGCCGATGCCCAAGATGGTGTACCCGGTGAACAGCCAAGCGCCCATGCATACGATGTAGAGCCCGTGCATGAACCAGACGGGTGTCTCGGCCTCCTGGCGCTTGGCCACGTTGAGCAGGCCGTCCATGCCCAGGGCGGCACCCTTGAGCACAAGCATCAGGCCCGTGTAGATGTACAGCGGGATGATCAGCCAGGGCGTAGCGCCCAGCGCGGTGATGACGATGAGCACCGCAACGATGAGGTCGACGAGGACGTTTTTGATCCAGGCCATGGGTAGGTGGGGTAGGCGGGTGGATAGTGTGGATGGCCTCAGTATCGGCGGGAGGCGGTGGCGGTTAAGTCACGTCCGGCGGGTTGTGAGGGCGCGGAATCCCGCCTAGCTTCCCTGCTGCCCCGCTACTTGCCGACCCGAGACCCTTCGCCATGCCGAAATACCTAGAAGACCTGCCCACGCCGTGCGTGCTCGTGGAAGAGCGCCGATTGATGGCCAACCTGGAGCAGATGCAGGCGAAAGCCGATGTGAACCACGTGGCGCTGCGCCCGCACACGAAGACCCACAAGTCGGTAGCGGTCGCACAGCGCCAGATGGAGACGGGGGCCGTAGGGATAACCGTGGCGAAGGTAGGTGAGGCCGAGGTGTTCGCCGAGCACGGCTTCACCGACATCCGGCTCGCTTACACCACCGTCGGCGCCGACAAGCACGAGCGGCTAGCCGCTTTGCTCAAGCGCGGCGTGCGAGTGACGTTCTGTGTGGACACGCTCGAAGGCGCCAGCGCCGCCAGCGCCATCTATGCGGCGCACGGGCTCGTGGCTGAGGTACTGATGGAGATTGATGTGGAGTACGGGCGCTGCGGCGTGCCGTGGGATCTTCCCGATGAGATCGTAGCGCTGGCTGAGCACGTGGTCGCGCTGCCCGGCCTGCAGCTCGTCGGCATCCTGACGCACGCAGGGCAGGGCTACCGGGGACCGCAAGAAGGCGAGACGCCTGCCGAGGCGTTGCGGCGTGTCGGCGCGGCGGAGCGGGACCGGATGCTGGAGGTCGCCACGGTGCTGCACGCAGCAGGCCATGCCGCCCCGGGCGCGTTCGAGGTCAGCATCGGGTCTACCCCGTCGATACGCTACTTCGAGAACGCCGAGCGCGACGGCTTTCGCATCACCGAGATCCGCCCGGGCAACTACGTTTATTTCGACGGCATCCAGGTGGCCCTCGGCGCCGCCAAGCTCACCGACTGTGCCCTCACCGTCCTCACGTCCATCATCAGCAAGCGCCGCGACGCCAACAGCTTCGAGCGGCTGTTCGTGGATGCCGGAAAGAAGGTGCTGACCTCGGACCGCGGCTACGGCTTGGCGGGCTATGGCCAGCTGCTCTACAACGCCCGCGTGATGACGCCACTGCCCCACGCCGACGTGGTGGCGCTTTCGGAAGAGCATGGCTGGGTGCGCGTGCGCGGCGGCGCCACGATGGAGGTGGGCAACCGCGTTCGGATCGTGCCCAACCATGCGTGCGTCGTCGTCAATACGCAGCCGCACCTCTACCTCGTGGACGGCGACAGCGTCCTCGGCACCCTCACCGTTGATGCGCAGGGGGCCGTGCGGTAACGCCCGCGTTTGCGGTGTATCTTTAGGCCCCTAACGTTGCCTGACCTGCGCCACCGCGCTATAGATATGCTCGCCGTCCTACTCTCGCTCACCCTCTGGGCGTCACCGCCCCCCGCCATGCCTGCCCCTGCTGACTCGCTCGAAGGCGAGACCTACCGTGTCTACACGCGCGACGGCCAGCCCACCACCCTCAACGCCCTGCTCCTCAGCCTGCGCGGTACCGATGTGGTCTTCCTCGGCGAGACGCACGACGACCCCGTGGCGCATCACCTCGAAGAGATCGTCCTGCGCGAGGCGCACCAGCGCTACGGCAGCACCGACTCTACCGAAGGACGCCCCATCGCCGTCTCGCTGGAGATGTTCGAGCGCGACATCCAGTACGTGGTGGATGAGTACCTGGAAGGACTCATCAGCGAGAGCCACTTCCGCAAGAGCAGCCGTCCATGGGGCAATTACGACCCCGACTACCGGCCGATGGTGGAGTTTGCGAAGGAGAACGGCCTCGCGGTGATCGCAGCGAATGCACCTCGGCGGTACGTCAACCGGGTGTCGCGGGCCGGTCCAGAGGGGCTGATGGCGCTCTCAGCGCAGGCCAAAGCCACGCTGCCGCCGCTGCCATACGCCCCCGCCAGCGAAGCCTACACCGCCAAGTGGGACTCGCTCAACGCCGTCATGGTGGCGCAGATGGGCGGCGGCGATGCGCACGGACAGACGTCACAGCCTCCCAACGCACGGCGGCAGCGGCTCATGAACAACATGTTGCATGCGCAGTCGCTGTGGGATGCGGGCATGGCCTATTCCATCACCGAGCACCTGCTCCGCCAGCCCGACGCGCTCGTGCTACACGTCACGGGGTCGTTCCACGTCGACAAGGGCAGCGGCATCCCCGACCACCTGGAACGCTACCGCCCCGGCACGCGCACGCTCATCATCACCATGCGCCCGCACAGTGACATCGACGACTTCGACAAGGATGCATTCACGGGCGTGGGCGATTTCGTCATCCTGACCGATGCCTCGTTGCCGCGGTCGTACGAAAGCTCGTTCTAATCCGACTCGGATGCCTCCGATGCGCGCCTGCTTCTCCATCATCGTCATCCTGCTGCTCGTAGCGCCGCCTGCCGATGCGGCGGCGTGGACAGCGGCCGATGGCACGATCAGCCTGCGCGGCAAGGCGAGCTACTACGCGTCGAAGTTCGAAGGGCGGCGCACGGCCAATGGTGAGCGCTACCGGGAAGGCATGTTCACCGCAGCACACCGCACGCTGGCATTCGGCACCGTCGTGCGCGTCACCAACACGCTCGACGGCAGCGCCACGCTGGTGCGTATCAACGACCGCGGCCCGTTCAGCCGTGGGCGGATCATCGACGTCTCGCGCATAGCGGCCCAGCGATTGGACATGCTGCAGCGTGGTGTGGTGCCCGTCCGCCTCGATGTCGTGGGGCCACCCCTCGTCCACCTCGACCCGCAGTGCCCCGAGTGCGACCGCGTGCGCGTGGTGGACCGCTCCGAGGGCAAGCGGCAGATCAAAGCGGGCGGGCGGTTGGAGGTGCGGCCGCGCCTCATCCAAGAAGACGACCCCGAGCCGCCGCCGACCCCGCAGCAAAACCAGGCGCTGTTCGCCGTGCAACTGGGCTCGTACTCCACCAAAGCCGCCGCCGACCGCAGCGCGCAGGCGGTAGACGGTGGCTGGGTCTACGCCGTGAGCGTAGACGGCAAGAACGTCTTCCGCGTCTTCAGCGGTACCTTCGACAACGCCGCCGATGCTGCCGAGCGCCGCCGGGCCTTGGCCGCCCGTGGCGTGGACGGCTTCGTCAAACGCATCCGCTGAGGCCCATGCTCGACCCGATGTACCGCGTCCCCGTGCGCATCACGCCCACCACCACCGACTACATGAAGGGCATCACCGACATCGTCGGCATGCTTACCTACGAGCATGGCACGTTGCGCCTGGAGTGTAAGCCCGAGTCGTACATCTTGCCTGGTAAGCTGAGCACCGTTGAGTTCCAGCTGGCCGACCTGTTCGAGGTGCAATTCAGCAAGAAGTGGAGCAACAGCACGCTGGGCATCCAGCCCCGCCGCATGAGCCTCCTCGACGGCATCCCCGGCGCCCACACCGACGCGCTCGTGCTGCGCGTGAAGCGCAAAGACCGCAACGCCGCCGCCAATCTCGCCTCTAAGGTCAACCTCGACCTCTCCGAGTGGCGCCTCGGGCAACTCGACGGCTAGCTGATCAGGACGCCTGGTTCTTCTTCATCATGTAGCGTTTGCGCTCATGCGGGTCGAGGTAGCGCTTGCGCAGGCGGATGCTGGACGGCGTGATTTCGATCTGCTCGTCCTCGCGGATGAACTCGATGGCTTCCTCTAGCGACATGCGCTTGGGCGGCGTCAGCTTCTCGAACGAGTCGGCGGAGGCGGCGCGCATGTTGGTGAGCTTCTTCTCCTTGGTGATGTTGACGTCTAGGTCGGCGTCGCGGCTGTTTTCGCCCACGAGCATGCCGCCGTAGACTTCTTCCGTCGGCCCTACGAACAGCTCGCCCCGCTCCTGCAGGTTGATGATGGCGTAGCCCGTGGCCTTGCCGTTGCGGTCGGCCACGAGGGCGCCGGTGGTGCGGTGGATGATCTCGCCCGCCCACGGGCGGTAGTCGGCGAAGAGGTGAGTGAGCAGCCCCGAGCCCTTGGTGTCGGTGAGGAACTCGTTGCGGTAGCCGATGAGGCCGCGGCTCGGCATCTCGAACTCCAGCCGCACGCGCCCGCTGCCGTGGTTGACCATCTTCGTCATCTGGCCCTTGCGCATGCCGAGCTTCTGCACGACGACGCCCATGAACGCCTCGTCCACGTCGATCAACACGCGCTCGTACGGCTCGTGCGTCTTGCCGTCGATCTGCTTAGTCAGCACTTGCGGCATGCCTACGCAAAACTCAAAGCCTTCGCGCCGCATCTGCTCGATCAGGATCGCCATCTGCAGCTCGCCCCGGCCGTAGACGAGGTAGCGGTCGGCGCTGTCTGTGATCTCGATGCGCATGGCCAGGTTTGTCTCGGCCTCCTTCATCAGCCGGTCGCGCAGGTTGCGCGAGGTGACGTACTTGCCCTCGCGCCCGCTGAACGGCCCGTCGTTGATGCGAAACTGCATCGACATCGTCGGCTCGTCCACGTGGAGCGGTGGCAGCGGCTGCGGGTCCTCGGCGTCGGCGATGCTCTCGCCCAGCCCGATGCCCGGCACACCCGCCACGGCGATGATGTCGCCCGGCCCCACCTCGTCGGCCTCCACACGATTCAGCCCTTCGTACTCGTAGACGCCGTTCACCGTCTTGAGCGTCTGGGTCCCGTCGCGGTGGCACAGCGCCACGCGCTGCTGCTTGCGGAGCGTGCCTTGCATGACGCGTCCGATGGCGAGCGGGCCGAGGTAGTTGTCGGGCTGCACGTGCGTGACGAGCACCTGAAGCGGCGCCTCGGCGTCTTGTGTGGGCTGCGGCGTATGTTCGAGGATCATCTCGAAGAGCGGCCGCAGGTCGGTCAGCGGTGCGTCGGGCTCAGGGGCACACTGGCCGTCGCGCGCCACGGCGTACATCACGGGGAAGTCCAGCTGGTCCTCGGTGGCGTCCAGGTCGATGAACAGGTCGTAGACGGCGTCGAGCACCTCGGCGGGGCGCGCATCCGAGCGGTCGATCTTGTTGATGACCACGATGGGCGGCAGCCCCAGCGCCAGCGCCTTCTGCAGCACGAAGCGCGTCTGCGGCAGCGGCCCCTCGGCGGCGTCTACCAGCAGCAGCACGCCGTCCACCATGCGGAGCGTACGCTCCACCTCGCCCCCGAAGTCGGCGTGGCCCGGCGTATCCACGATGTTGATCTTGACGTCGTTGTACG
>JBCDJT010000092.1:0-20258 GCA_038747545.1 Bacteroidota bacterium | reverse complement strand
GCCGAGGGTAGGTGCTGCGAGCTGCGAGGGGTCAATGCCGTTCTTGAACGTGAACACGCCCGCGTTGACACTGCTCAGGAAGCGTACGTCCGAGGGCTCGTAGGCGTTGAAAACGATGTAGTAGTACGTCCGTCCTCGCTCCAAGGGGACCGGGTTTACGGCGTCTCTGGCGTAGGGAATAGAGGTCTCGCCTGTGGCACCCACATACCGCCAGATCAACGACAAGCCTTCCACGGCCAAGTCGCCATCGGGGTCGAGCCTGACCGTGAACGGAGTATCTGAGACGCCAATGCCGTAGGCGGGTACGCCCGGGACTGGTGTGACCTCGAAGGTGGGTACTTCCGACTCAGGGTTGAGTACGGCGGCTGTAGGTGGCGTCTCAGACTCTACATAGATGAAGAACACATTCGAGACGCCCTGGTCGGCAAAGATCTGGCCGTACCATTGCCCGACAGCCATATCCAGCGCTTCGGCTGTGACGTCGATGAAGGCGTCTCCGCCCGTGGCCGATGCCGCCCGCTCGGATGTTGCCA
Source organism: Bacteroidota bacterium (assembly GCA_038747545.1). Lineage (GTDB taxonomy): Bacteria > Bacteroidota > Rhodothermia > Rhodothermales > JBCCMF01 > JBCCMF01. The sequence goes on along the minus strand of JBCDJT010000092.1, from coordinate 19,725 downwards.
GCGCGGCGGGGCTGCGCGCCCAGCGCAGTGTCGCGTTGGAGAGGTTGTATTCCGTGGGCCACTGGACCCGGATGATGTGATCTGGACGGAAGAGCAGGTCGTAGCCCTTATCCACATCGTCGAAGATGAAGCGTGGCGGCTCTACGCTGTACTCCTGCGCATGGGCATGCCACACCCCACCGAGCCCAGCAGCGAGGAGCCCACTCCAGGTGAGGAGATGCACGATGTGGCGCAGCAGCAGACGCACCAGTTCTTGAGGTAAGGGTGAGAGAGAGGACTGCTCGTGCTACAATAGTACCACCAGTGGAGAGCGACCTTGAGCAGAAGTAGACGAACGCCTGCTATACTTCGACCAACAGGCGCACCTGATGCGCCACGATACCAACCTGGGAGAAATATGCCAGGGATAAAAAAGCCCCCTGGGCGTGGGAGACCCAGGGGGCTAGTACAGCATTGTGTGGTTTGATACCCGCCTATTTCATGAGTACGATAGACTTCATGGAGGAGTGCGCCCCTGCCTGCATCCGGTAGAGGTAGACCCCGCTGGGAAGCCCTGCAGCATCAAAGGTGACTTCGTGTTGGCCAGCCGTGCGCATCTCATCGACCAGGACAGCTACCTGACGGCCCGTGAGGTCGTACACCGAAACGGTGGTTTGTGCGGCTTCGGGCAACGCGTACGTGATGGTCGCAGTTGGGTTGAATGGGTTCGGGTAGGCGCCCAAGGCATAAGCTTTGGGCAGTTCAGCCTCGGCTTGTGTGTCAGTGGCGCGGGCATTCCCGTCGTAGTCAACGAAGAAGGCGCCGCCATCGCGCGTGCCCACGAGTATACGACTGTTAGCGTCATCATACGTGATGAAGGTGACTTCGCCCTTGTACTCGATGGGCGCCCAGTCTCCGGTAAACGCCATGCCTGCTCCACGTTGGAAGGCAAACACGCCGCCGCCCCAGACTATCGCAAAGCGGAGGTCGCCGGGTGCCGAGAAGAGGGAGCGCACCTCGCGGTAGTCGATCCCATCTCGTGTCAGGCCCAACGAGGCATCTTGCCAAAAGTTGACTAGGTCAGGCGTGGTGGCATAGATCCCGTCGCCAGTAGCAATGGTGAGCAGGTAGGCTGGAGTCCCACCAACGTTAATGACGGTCTCGTCAAACTCGACATCAAAGACGTGAAGGTTGCCGTTGTTCGGTAGACCGGTGTTGAACAGTGGTGCCCAGTTCGCGCCGCTGTCGTTGCTCACGAGTACGCCACGGCCGAAAGTGCCTGCGAAAAGCTGGCCCGGTGTGGCCGGATGGGCTTCGAGGCCCCACGGTGTGTCCGCCGACTCCCGAGGCATGGTGCCTGCCAGCGTCCATGTGGCGCCGTTGTCGGCGCTTTGCCAGATGCGCCCACGAACCGCCGAGACGAACAGCGTGCCTGCTGCGTCCTCGGTCATGGCATAGACGATAGAACCTTGCTGGATGCCACTGTCGAGGAGCGAGCGATCGCTGTTCCATGTACGGCCATCGTCATCAGAGTAATAGAGGCCTTCGTTGCCCCAACTCATCAGCCAGATGCGTCCGTTGCTGTCCTCGTGGAAATCCATGACGTACAGCGGGTAGGGAAGGCCCGTGCCACAAGACCACCACAGGTTAGCGGCATCGGTGATGCCAGGCGTGCTTGGGACGCTGCAGAATACCGACGACGTTTGGCCTGGTGCTCCGTTGGCCAGGCCAACAATCGCCACTGTGCCTCTCGGCGTCGTTGTAAGCAGACCAGCGTTGGCGTGTGCGTTCGCCGGGAAGTCGATAGCCCCGTTGACCATCACGGTGGCATCATCGGAAACAGTCATGGCCTGGGCAGGCGTCGCTGCCGTGACCTCAGCGGTCAGCGTTAGCGGGCCAGGCGTGGCTGTTGCTGACACGGTTGCGTTAAACGTAAGCGTAGCTGAGGCGGTATTGTTGAGGTTAGACACACCTCCAGTCACGGTCCATAGGTTGCCTACAAATGTACCTCGGGATGCAACGGGCACACCAGTGATCGTGAGATCTGGCGGCAACGTGACGGTGACAGCAACGCCACTGGCCGCATCGGGCCCTGTGTTCTCAATCGTAACGGTTGAGCTGACGACATCGGTTGGATTAACGTTCGTCGGGGTCGCCGTGATTGAGATGGTAAGGTTGGCTGTTTGGGCGAGCGCTGGGGACGCGTACCCAAAGGTCGTGAGCAACAGGATTGCCCAGAGTGGGAGTCGTAACAATTTCATGTTGATAGGAGGGGGTGAGCCTGTGCTATGGGGTTTTGGTGAAGCAGGTGCGGGCACGTCGGAGAGTGTGGAAAAACGCGCCGTCGCTGTGCAGTGGCTGACCTATCGTGGGTATGGGGTAACCTTGCAAGTGTAGCATGTCTTACAAGAAAATGCGCACGATACAAACAAAAGGAGCAAAGACGCAAGCGAATGCGCCCGATTTTCCACAAAACGGAGCATTCCCTCGTGGGTCAGACGCATGGAGCGTAGCAGAGGGCAGCACAGCCGCACGCAGCCGCACACAATCCGAGTACGAGAGAATCGGAGAAAATCACTGCGTTACATGGATGGGCGGGTTTGGGGCGTCATCTGCCGCGTAACGAGGATGTAGACATCTGGCGAAGAACAGGGCCTGTCCTTGTTCAATACTGTCGTGAAACGGTATTTTGGATTCAATCCAAGTAGCTTCCTGATGCACAGAGCTGCTGTTCACATAGACAAACTACCCGATCATCCATGTCGCGATTTACGCCCCTCGTCGCACTAGCGCTGCTGCTCATCGCTTCGGCCTGTCAGCCGGCTGACCCCGCCCCAGAAGCTTCAGAGATCACGCTCTATGCTGGACGTAGCGCCTCATTGGTAGAACCCATCGTGGAGCAGTTTGAAGCTGCGACAGGCATCACGGTAAACGTTCGCCAGGGCGGTACCTCGGCATTGGCCGTGGCGCTGCTGGAGGAAGGCGAGGCCTCGCCTGCCGATGTGTTCTGGGCGCAGGACGGGGGCGCACTTGGCGCGGTCCACAAAGCAGGGCTGTTCATGGCCATGCCCGACTCCATCGCCAACAAGGTTCCCGCGGGCATGCGCAACGACGCCCAGACCTGGGTGGCCACGAGCGGCCGGGCCCGCGTGTTGGCCTACGCGCCCGATCGCGTGGATGCCAGCGAACTCCCCGCCAGCATCTTCGACCTCACCGACGCACGCTACCAGGGCCGTGTGGGCTGGGCACCGACCAATGGTTCCTTCCAGTCGTTCGTCACCGCCATGCGCATGATCGAGGGCGAAGAGCGCACGAAAGCGTGGCTGGAGGGCATGGCGGCCAACGACGCTGTGGCCTTCACGAACAACAGCGCCATTATCCAGGGGCTTGCTGACGGTGAAGCCGACATGGGCATCACCAACCACTACTACCTGATTCGGTTTAAGGATGGCGACGCCGCGTTCCCCGTTGAGCAGGTCTTCTTCGAGGCAGGCAACACAGGCAACCTCGTCAACGTGGCGGGGATGGGGGTGCTGAACACCTCTGAGGCGAAGCCGGCTGCACTGCGGTTCGTGTCGTTTATGCTCTCGAACACGGCGCAGGAGTACTTCGGCAATCAGATCTTCGAGTATCCTGTGACCAATGGCGTGACGACCAACGAGCGTCTCATCCCGATGGATAGCCTCTCCACGCTACAGCCTGCTATCGACCTAGAGCAGCTGGATGACCTCGACGGTACGCTGGCGTTGCTGCGTGACGTAGGGCTGATCTAAGCCTAGCGATCATACCTGTGCTGCGCACCCTCAAGGCAAAGCTGGCCGGGCCTCGACCTGTGACCCTGTGGCCGCTGGGGGTGACCATCCTCATTGTGGGCGCGGGCGTCCTCGGCCCATTAGCTTACCTTGTGCTGCGCGCCTTCGAAGGCGACTGGGCCAGCGTTCAAGCACTGGTGCTCCGCCCCCGCAACCTCACGTTGCTAGGCCGCACGGTGGGGTTGACAGCGGCGGTGCTCGCCCTGGTCATCGCACTATCGTTGCCGCTGGCATGGCTGACGACCCGGACCACGCTAGCACAGCACCGCTGGATCACGCTGGTGGGCGTGCTGCCGCTGGCTATCCCGAGCTACGTGCTGGCCTACACGCTGCTGGCGGCCACGGGAAACTACGGCCTGCTGACCCAAGCCTTTGGTCTGCCCGTGCCGCGTCCGTCGGGTTTTACGGGCGCTTGGCTGGCACTGAGTTTCTACACCTTCCCCTACATGTTTCTCAACCTGCGTGCGGCCCTGCTGGGGCTCGACGCCTCCCTGGAGGAGTCGGCGCAGACGTTGGGGTATGGCACATGGTCGGTGTTTGGGCGGGTGGTCATGCCGCAACTGCGCCCTGCGCTGGCGGCGGGCAGCCTGATTGTGGCGTTGCACGTCCTCGGTGACTTCGGCGTGGTGTCGCTGATGCGGTTCGAGACGTTCAGCTACGCCATCTACCTGCAGTACAGTGCCGCCTTCGACCGGGTATACGCCGCGTGGCTTGCCCTCATGCTCATTGCGCTCACCGTGGCTGTGCTCGTCGTAGAGGCATGGGTGCTGCGCGGGGTCACGCTTCACGGCAACAAGGCTGGGCATCACCGCGCTCCTCGGCCCCGTCCGCTTGGCCGGTGGCGTATCCCGGCAGTTGGTTTCGTCGGGGGCTTGGCCCTGCTGTCGTTTGTGCTCCCCGTGGGCACGCTGCTGTACTGGCTGGTGCGCAGCACGCCGTCGCTGGCTAATCTGGCGGAGGCCTTGCTGGGCTCCACATCGGTGGCCCTTCCAGCGGCCCTGGGGGCCAGTCTGCTGGCTATGCCGTTGGCGTACTACAGCGTCCGCCATCCCTCACCGCTGACGCAGACGACAGAGCGCGTCGCCTACCTGGGCTACGCGATGCCGCCACTCGCCTTCGCGCTGGCCATGATCTTCCTCTCGCTGCTACTGGTGCCGGCATGGTACCAGTCCATCGGCATCCTACTCATCGCCTACATCATGCACTACCTGGCCGAGGCTATCGGGCCCGTCCGCAGTGCGCTCTACCAGGCGCCGCCCCGGCTTGAAGAAGCCGCGCGCACGCTGGGGCATCGGCCGTTCGGAGCCTTCGTCAAGGTGACCCTTCCGTTATTGCAGCGTGGGCTGGTGGTGAGCACCGCGTTTATCTTCTTGGCCGTCATGAAAGAGCTACCGCTGACGTTCCTGCTGGCGCCTGCGGGTTTCCAGTCGCTGGCCCTGCGCGTGTGGAGCTTCTCGACGGAAGCCCTCTTCGACCGCGCCGCGCCGTTTGCCTTGCTGCTGCTGCTGTTCTCGGCCTGCTTTGTGGGGCTGCTGCTGCTGACCCGTGGCGATAAGGCGTGAAGCGTGGGGAGCCCCGTTGCCTGTTAGGTCGTTTAGACAACGCTACCCAGAGTACCAGACCCGCATGTTGCTGACCGTCGAAGACATATCCGTGCGCTACACGCCAGACGCGCCCTTTGTGGTGCGTAATCTGTCGTTTGACGTGCGCAAGGGGGAGATCTTTGCGCTTCTGGGGCCGAGTGGGTGCGGCAAGACGACCACCCTGCGCGCGCTTGCCGGGTTCGAGCGCACCGCGAAGGGGACCATCACACTCGAAGGCGAGCACATCGCCGGGCCAGAGCGCCACGTGCCGACGGAGCGGCGCGGTATCGGCGTGGTGTTTCAAGACTATGCGCTGTTTCCGCACCTCACGGTGAAGCAGAACGTAGCGTTCGGGTTGCGGAAGCAGCCGGCGCAGGTACGTGAGCAAACGGTCGAGCAGACGCTGCGCATGGTGGGGCTGGCCGAGTATGCCAACATCAAACCCAGCCGCCTCTCTGGCGGCCAGCAGCAGCGCGTGGCCATCGCCCGGACGATAGCGCCGCATCCGCGCCTGATGCTGCTCGACGAGCCGTTCTCCAACCTAGATGCGTTGCTGCGGCAGCAGACGCGCCGCGAGCTGCGCGCGATGCTCAAGCAAGAAGGCATTACCACCATCCTCGTCACGCACGACCAGGAGGAGGCGCTGTCGTTCGCCGACCGTGTCGCCGTCATGCGCGATGGAGCCATCGAACAGGTGGGGCGCCCAGAAGCCATCTATGCGGAGCCGCGCACGCGTTTCGTGGCGCAGTTTCTCGGCCGCACCAACCTGCTAGACGCTGAGGCGCACGGGGCGACGGCCACCACGCCGATCTGTGCGGTTGAGCTGAACCGCACGGCCCACGGCAGCGTCCTGCTCTCCGTCCGTCCCGAACACCTCACGCTGCGTCCGCCGGGCGCCGAAGCCGGAGCGACAGGCTGTGCAGGTGAGGTGATGGAGCGCGAGTTCAAGGGCCACGATATCACCTACCACGTGCGCACGGCGGGTGGCGACGTGCTCGTGCATATGCCTAGCACGCCCGTGTTTAAGACAGGCGACCGCGTCCGTGTGGCGCCATTAGCCCCTGCGGTCGTCCTCGACGACGTGTGACGCATTGGGTGCCGGCCTGCAAGATGGTGTACCGTCGTCACAGCCTCTCCAGCGAACACAGATGGCCTCTGCACAACAGCGACCACCCCTTTCCTTCAACCCATGAGGTCGCCCCATGACGGGTTCTGCTCGCCGTACCGCCATTCTGTTTGTGTTACTCCTCGCCGCGCCTGCGTTCGCCTTTGCGCAACAGGGAGTCATCATAGACGTCACAGTCCGGCAGCCTGCGGACGCCAACGATACCGCAGCTAGTCTATCCGTGGCGAACGAGTTAGAGCGCGCATTGAAAGCCCAAGGTGCGGTGATCGAACCAGGCGGATCGTGGCGCTTCTATGTCTCGGCAACGGCAGCCGAAGACATGATTGCGTTCACCGTGGTGCAGATCGCCAATCTGCCAGAGGCGATGGTTGAGGCGGGTGCAGAGGCCGAGTTGTTTTACGCCAATCGCGACCCGATCACATTGCCTCCTGATGGCACATTCATTCGGCAAAAGGTGACGGAGGACTACCTGCGCGATGTCGGCACGGTGGAGCAGATCACCACGCGGCTGGTTGCGACGGAAGACCTGGCTCGCGAGGTTCGCGCGCTGGTGACCGCGTTTTTCATGGATCACACGCGCTAGGGCGTGTTGCGGGTGACGACGGGGCGAAAAGGTCGTAGGTTTAGTCGGTCAGCCAAACATGCCGTCGCCCGTGGAGCCCATCGCCGAAATTATCGAGACCAACACGCGCTCGTTCACCGCCGAGGTATACCGCACGGCAACCCCGCCCGACTTCGGGTGCTGGGTGACGGTCCCGCATCCGAACGGCACCACGCTGTTCGGCTTGGTCAGCCACGTTGAGATCGGTAGCCTGGAGCCCAACCGCCGCGCCGTGGCGATGGGCCGCACCACCGACGAGCTGCGCCGCGAGATGCCGCACGTGCTTGAGTTGTTGCGCACCAGCTTCCGCGCCCAGGTGCTCGCGTATCAGCCAGCCACAGGCGGCCTCCGCCAAACCTTGCCGCCGCAGCCCGCACCCGTCCACGGCTTCGTCTCGATAGCCGTATCCGACGTCATCCAACAGCTTGGCGCGCCGTTCGATTTCCTCCGCACGCTCGTCCGCAACCCCGACCCCGCCGTCCCCGTCGACGACCTCGTGGTGGCCGTACTCTCGCAGCTCATGGCTGCGCAGTTGCACCCACCAGCGGCCGACGCGCTACTTGTGGCGGCTGGCCGCAGCCTCAGCCGGCTGATGAACGACGACCACGAGCGCTTGCAGTCGATCCTGCGCCGCGTGCAGCGCTAGCGTGGCGCTAAAAAATGAAGCCGACGCGGAACGGGATGGCCACACCTACTGCGCTGTCGCCCAGGACAAGCGCTGGGTTGATCTCGTAGAACAGCGTGGTGTCGGTCAATGGGCGCACCCAGCCGAGGCCGAGGTGGATGGTTGGGCCGGAGATGGAGTCGTCGTTGGTGTTGGTGACGATGAAGCCGCCGACGCCCGTGATGAGATACGGAGCCCGTGCGTTGGTGAACGGCAGCGTGATGATCGCCATGGCCTGCGGCTGAAGCGCGTACGCGGCATCGTCGCGTCCATCCAGCACGAAGCCCGAGAAGCCAATCTCGCCTGCGAAGGAGAGGTCGGCGTTGATGGGATATGACGCCCGCCCCACGAAGCCGAGGCCGAGGCCTTCTTGCCCGCTGAGGACGATGTTGAAGCCTATGCCGTAGCGGAGCGGCGTGGGCTGATTTTGGGCCTGTGCCGAGGCCGTCCACCCCATCAGGCAGACCAGAGCGAGTAGTACAGCACGCATCGGGAGTCCGAAGTAAAAGAAACGGTCCAGAAGGGGGCCTGGGGGGCATCAGTATAACAACAGAAGCGATGCTGAGAAAGCAGCACTATGCTGGCAACGCCCGCCACGCATGAAAAAGCAGGGGATCTGAGGTAGATTGCCAAGGCCAGTACACAATATCTACCAACCGTAGCCGGAGGCGCGTATATTCCCCGGCCCTCGCTTTCTGCCCAAAGCACAAGGACACTGCTGCCATGTTTGCGACCCCGACCGTCGAGACCCAACTCGGCTCTGAGACTTATGACCCCGCGGCTTTCGATGCCCCCGACTACTACGCGCTAGACGACCTGCTCACCGACGAGCAGAAGCACATCCGCGATACCGTGCGCGGCTTCATCAACCGTGAGGTCTTGCCTATCATTGAGGAGCACGCGCAGGCTATGACGTTTCCGCGTCATCTGGTAAAGGAGTTTGCGCGCCTCGGCATGTTGGGCTCCAGCATTCCTACAGCGTACGGCGGCGGCGGGCACGACGCGTTCGTCTACGGCTTGCTGATGCAAGAAGTGGAGCGCGCCGACTCCGGCCTGCGCTCGTTCTGCTCCGTGCAAAGCTCGCTCGTGATGTACCCGATCTGGCGGTACGGCAGCGAGGCACAGAAGCGCTACTGGCTGCCCCGCTTGGCCTCAGGCGATGCGCTCGGGTGCTTCGCCCTCACCGAACCCCGGCATGGCTCTAACCCGTCGGGCATGGAGACCCGCGCCGTCCGCGATGGCGACGACCTCATCATCAGCGGCCACAAGCGCTGGAGCACCAACGCCTCCGAAGGCGACGTGTGCGTGGTCTGGGCACGCGACGACGACGGCGACGTGCGCGGTTACCTCGTGGAGCTAGATCGCCCCGGCGTCTCGGCACCGCGCATCATGGACAAGTGGTCGCTGCGTGCGGCGATCACGTCGGAAGTGATCTTCGACAACGTCCGCATCCCGGCTTCCAACCAGCTGCCCGGCGTTAAGGGCCTGCGCGGCCCGCTCTCGTGCCTGACGCAAGCGCGCTACGGCATCGCATGGGGTGTCATCGGGGCGGCGATGGGCTGCTACGATGCGGCATTGCAGCACGCCAAGAACCGCGAGCAGTTCGGGCGCCCCATCGGTGGCTTCCAACTCATCCAGGAACGGTTGGCGGAGATGGTGACCGAGATCACGAAGGCGCAACTGCTCGTGACGCGCCTCGCACAGCTCAAAGATGCCGGAACGATGCGTCCGCAGCAGGTGTCGATGGCCAAGCGCGCTAACTGCGAGATGGCGCTCAAGGTGGCGCGCAGCGCTCGGCAGATCCTGGGGGGCAACGGCGTGCTCGGCATGTACCCCGTCATGCGCCACATGATGAACCTCGAATCGGTCGTCACCTACGAGGGCACGCACGAGGTCCACACGCTCGTCATCGGCCAGGACGTAACCGGGCTCAACGCGTTCAAGTAGGCTGTAGCGGTTTTTCCACTTCCTCAGCTACACTTATTGAGTCAGGAGAGGCCCCGTAATTTCCCAACGTAAGCTGTCACTTTTTTGAGCAGCAGGGGCGATAGGGTCACGGCTCAACGAAGACGAACGGCTCGGGAAAAACCACTGCGTCCAGCGTGGCCCGGCGCATCAGCAGCGGCACGAAGGTCTCTTGCAAGCCATTGTAGTACGCACTGACCTGCGCCTCGAACGCATCCCGGCGCGCCTCGCCGCGGCCTGCCTGTGCATAGACGGCCCGCCGTGCCAGCAGCGTAGGCGACAGCGACGACAGGGCGTGCGCGCGTGCTGCAAACTGGCTACGCACGCGGTGCTCGGTAGCGCGGTCGGCGGTGCGCCTGCGGTCTACCTCCTGCTGGATCAGCAGGTTAGTGGGCGTGATGAGCAGGCGGTCGGTGGCGAGTGCTTCTAGCAGCATGTCGCGCGCGAGCGAATCGGTTTCGGCATAGGCGCGCGTAAGGTCGTCTTCCAGCATGCGCGCCCGGACGATCTCGGCACGCTCGCTTGCAAAGACGGCGAGTTGCGAGGGGGGCGGGCTGGTCAGACGCGCCGTGCCTTCCACGATGACAGGGGCCAGCACGCCCAGGACGAACCAGAGCGAGACAAAGGCGGCGAACGTGGCCACGGCAGGCCGCAACCAGACGATGAGCGCCGCCGCTACGGCGATCCAAAAGAGCGCATGCGCGCCGAACGCCACGAGCACCATGAGCGCGCCGGTGAACGTGTCCGTCCCCAGCGGAGGCCGCGTGGCGCCGATGCCAACCAAGCCAGCCAGCACCACGACCGCTAGCACGATGGCGGCGCGGGGGAGCAGGCGCCGAAGCAGAAGGGCGGGCTCGGAGGCCGCTTGCACGATAGCCAGCCGCTGCCGCGCCGAGCCGTTGCGGTCGCGGATGACGCCAGCGAAGGCCACGATGACGAGCAGCGGCGTCAGCAACAGCAGGATGTCGGCGAGGTCGAACCCGCCGTAGGCCGCGACGGAGGGCGTCCGCTCAGACGCTTGGTTCGACCAACGGTCGGGCGGGTGTGGGTTGATGCGGAAGAGGAAGGGCTGGATGTCGGCGTCGGCGATGGCTACGCCCGCCAGGTCTGTGGGCGGCAGCGCCACGTGGCGGATCATCGCGTAGGACCACGCCTGCACGTTGAGCGGGCTCAGCCACCACGGCGGGTCGATCTCGCCCGACCGTATCTGCTCGGCCCGTGCGACGGCCTCGGCGTCCTGGCGCGCCTCCAGGGCACGCGCCGCCTCGATGGCGTCGGCCTGCGCCCGCGCCAGCTGCCCGCCCTGCATCCCCGACAAGGCGGCCAAGACGACAACGACGCCGGCCAGTACCGCGAAGAGGCGGGTGCGAAGCAGCAGGCGCATCTCAAGCCCAAAGTGGTTGCCCATCGGTCACTGATGTGTTGAGTTCATGTGGACGTCCGCACGGCGCGACTTGCACCGAGCAGCCCGAGTATGGCGACGCCTATCCACAGGAGGAGGCCCCAGTGGGCGCGCCCGGGGGTGCGCTGCGGTGCGGGTGTCGCAGCGGCGGCGTCCACGACGTCTTGCCAGAGGGCGGGATGCCCGAAGTCGTCCTCGCCAGCGCGCGCCCAGCCTTCATTGAGGGCCGTCTGCGTGGCGAGGCGCATCGCCTCTGCTTGCGCCTCGAAGGCGAACTGGTCGCGGTCGCTCAGCCCCACGGCGGCATCGGCGGCGCGGTCGGCGGCAGCGAGGGGCGAGAGCCAGCTGGCGAGGTCGAGCAAGGCGGCCTGCCGCGCCATCCCCGCTTCGAGCGGCGCAAAGATCCGCGCAAACGCGTCGGCAGCGTCGATCTCGGCCGCCATCGCCGAGACGCCTGCCGGGTTGGGGGCGTCTACGCCTGCCTGGACGAGGCGGCTGCGGACCTGCTCTCGGGTCGCGTCGGTCACGAGCTCTTCAGCGGCCACCTCGGCCTCGCTGCGGACGGTCTGGGACGAGGGGATGGGGCTGACTTGCTCGACGAGTCCCGGCGCGAGGCGGGGCCAGAGCACGGCCATCGCAAACCAGATGAGCAGCAGGGCAACGAGTGCGCCGAGGGGGCGCCGCGCCAGCGCAGACACCACCACCACGATGCTGGCAAAGACGCCAAGCGCGGCCAGCACGCCGCCCGCCCAAGCGAGCGCATCGACGCTAGGCATCCCGCTGCGCACGGCCAGCCCGGCGCCGAGTACGACAGGGACACCCGCCGCCGCCCAAGCGAGCAGGACAGCCGCCAACGCCTTGCCGAAGACCAGGGCACCGGGCGCCGCGCCCGAGCTGATGGCGAAGGCGAGCGACCCGCTGGCGCGATCGCGTGCCACCACGCCGTGCAAGAGGACGGCCAGGAGCAGGGGCACCAGCCAGAGCAGCACCGGGCCAACGCCACGCGGCGCCCCCCGTGCGATCACGGCCGCCGCATCGGCGCCGCGCAGCTGGGGCGCGTTGCGGCGGTGCGCTTCGAGCCAGATCGACGATCCGGCAAAGTCCCACACGCCCCGGTCCAGAATCACGCCCGGCGGCAGGTCGCGCACGACGAAGTAGCCGCGATGAGCCGCCTTGTGGATGTGGGCACGGCCTAGCGCAAGCCACTGCTCGGCTTCCTGAGCCTGGAGCGCAGCGCGTGCGCGCTGCTCCGTCTGCCACGCCCGATGCTCCACGACCGCAACGCCCGCTCCTACGATGCCGACGATGAGCACGGTCAGCGCAAGTGCGCCGCTCCGCGTGAAGTACGCCCACTCATGTCGAAAGACCGTCAGTACCTTGCTCATGCCTCCGCCTCGAACACGCCCAGATACACGTTCTCGACGTCGTTGTAAGAGCGCTCCTTCGGGTCGAGGGTTTCCACAGCCACGCCGTCCTTGAGGATGACGATGCGCGTGCCCATGTCCTTGGCGCGGAAGAGGTCGTGGGTGGCCATGATGACGCCCGCCCCCTCCGCTGCCACATCTTGCACCAAGCGCGCAAAGTCAACCGCCGACTTGGGGTCCAGGCCCGACGTGGGCTCGTCGAGCACCAGGAGCTCGGCGCCCTTGGCCAGCGCAATCGCCACGCCGACCTTCTGCCGCATGCCCTTGGAGTATCCGCTGAGCCTGCGATCCCAGGCGTCCTCCTGAAGGCCCACACGCCGCAGGCAGTGCTCCAGATGAGCCGCCGAGAGGTGGGCACCCCCGACCAGCGATGCGAAGTACCGCAGGTTCTCGCGCCCCGTGAACGCCTCGTGTAGCGCCACCATCTCGGGGATGTAGGCCATGCGCCGCCGCACCGCCTTCACGTTTTGCGACACGTCGAGGCCTGCCACGCGGACGGCGCCCTCGCTCGGCGTCTCCAAGCCCAGGATCATCTTCAGCGTGGTCGTCTTTCCGGCGCCGTTGGGGCCAAGCAGGCAGAGGACTTCGCCCGCCGCAAGCATGAGGGACAAGTGCCTAACCGCGACCGTGGCGCCGTAGCGCTTGGTGACGTCATCGAGGGTCAAGAGCATAAGCACAGCACATTGGGCGCCAGCCGCTCGCATCAAACATCGAATGCAGAGCGAGCGGCTGGACGCGGTGTGGAGGTGACGATCTAGCGGCCGATCAGCCCGGCGTCGAGCTGGTAGGTCAGGCCGAGTAGCGCCCAGCGCGGGCGCCCGGGCGAGGCCGCAATCGGGTTGCCGCCGAAGTCGAACTCGGTCCGCTCCAGGTAGGCTGCGTCGAGCGCGTTGAAGAGCTGGCCGCGAACGCGCAGCGCGGGCACACCGGGGATGGCGGCTTCGGCGAAGAGGCTGACCACGGCGTAGGCCTCGCTCTCTACGCTGTTCACGCGGTCGATGAACCAGCTGCCCACGTAGTCCACCGAGAGGCTCGCCACGGCATTTGGCCGCCGCCAGGTAACATCCAGCGAAGCGAGGTCGCCGGGCGTGCCGACGACGGAGGTGCCCGCCAGGTCCGTGCCCCGTATGACGAAGTCCTTCCACTCGGTGTCGGTGTAGGCGTAGCTGCCTCGGATGCGCAGGCCGCTGGCGAGGGAGGCCTCGATCTCCAACTCGGCGCCGGTCACGTCGAGCGCGCCTGCGTTGACCTGCCGTGTCACACCGTCCTCACCGCGTACGCTCTGCACGAGGTCGCGCCGCGCCATCCGGTACGCCGAGGCCTGGATGGAGAGGCGTCCGTCGAGGACGCGTGCCTTGACGCCGATCTCACCGCTGCGCGCCACCTCCGGCTCAAGCGCATCCGCGCCCTCGCGCTCGAACGAGAAGGCGATGCCCCACGGCGGGTTGAACCCCTCGCCGTAGCTGGCAAACGCATACAGGTCCTCGGTGAGGCCGTAGCTCAGGCTGAACTGCGGGCTCAGCCGCTCATACGTGCCTTCGATCTCGGGCCGGTTGGTGCGCAGCGGGTCTTCGATGGAGCGCGTCGTCCGGTCGTAGCGCACGCTTCCCATCACCGTCAGGCGGTCAACGGGGCGGACGGTGACCTGTGTGTACCCGGCCAGCGTCGTCGAGCCCACGTCGCCGTCGCGCGTCTGGGTCCGTGTGAGACCAGTGAGCGTCTGCTCGCCCGTGCGGAAGTCGATGGGGAGCGCGCCGAAGCTGCCCGTGCCGTCGGTCGTGACCGAGTAGGAGTCGGCCTCGCCTGTGTTGTCCTCGACGAGTGCGCCTACGGTCACGAGTACAGCGCCGTCCTCGCCCAGCGGCGACCAGAGCGCGCGAGGCTCCACGCCGATGATACGCTCCCGCAGCTCGGGCTGGAAGGGGTAGCGGATGGCGATGCCTGCGTCGGCATCCACCTCGTCGATAAACGTGGCGTCATCGGTGAGGCGGCGGTCGGTGAGGCGGCCGTAGCCGAGCGTGGTGAACGTCAGCGTGGGGGCGGCGCGGAAGGTGAGCCGAGCACCCAGCTGGGAGGCCCGGTTCTGCGTCTCGGCGCCGGGAATGCCGAGGTTGTCGGTGCGCTCGATGCCCGCAAGCAGCTCGCCCGTGGCGTCGATGGGGAGGACCGAGACCGAGCTCTGATCCACCCGGACGCTCTGGGCGGTTATAGCGAGGTCGGCGCGTTCGCTGAGGGTGGCGTCGATGCGGCCGAAGCCGTCGAGGAGCAGGCGCTCGCCGCCGTCGCGCCAGCCGTCCGACCGCTCAGCCGTGAAGGCGCCGAAGGCACGGACCGATGACCCCGCGATGGGGCCCCCGAACGTGAGCCGCGAGCGCCCCGTGGCGAACGAGCCCCCAGCGATGTTGGCCGTGGCGCCGAAGACGGCGGGCGCCTCGCGTGTGATGATGTTGATGGCGCCGCCGATGCCGTTGCGCCCGTAGAGCGCGGACGTTGGCCCACGCACCACCTCGACCCGTTCGACGCCTTCGAGCGGCACCTGGTCGTAGTAGCTCTGGCCGTTGATGTTGACCTGCGGGATGCCGTCGATGAGCACGAGGACGTCGGTGTTTTGCAGGATGCCCGCGTCGCCCGCACCCCGGATGCGCACGATGGGGAAGGCGCCCTCGGTGTATTCCTGGACGTAGACGCCCGTGATGCCGCGCACTGCATCGGCGGCGGTCACGGCGCCGCGCTGGCGAAGGACTTCGGCAGGCCGCACACTCACGGCGGCCGCGGTGGCCACGCTGCGCTCGGCGCTGCGGCTGGCCGTGACGACCACTTGGTCGAGGCCAAGCGGTGCGTCGGCGAGGGTGACGTCGAGCTGTGCGGTCTGGCCAGCCACGACGGTAACGGCCTGCTCGGCAGGCGTGTAGCCGACGAAGCGAACGGTCACGGTCTGCGGCCCGGCGGGTACGCCGGTAAGGCGGAAGCGGCCGTCGGCGTCGGTCGTCGTGCCGAGCGCGGCGGCGGTCACCTGAACGGTCGCGCCGGGGAGGGTACTGCCGTCAGCAATGCGGACCGTGCCTTCAATGGCACCGGTCTGCGCCAGAGCAGGGGCAGCCCATAGGAAGGCTGCTACGATAGTCAAGAGTATGCGCATGGTATACGTATCTATGTAGAAGGTGTAAGCAAGGGGATGGCTGAACGGGCTGCCAGTGCAGTACGTCCAGGGGCATATGGAGTGGTTTAAGCCAGCACGTACACGACCGGGGCATGCGTGCCACGATCAGTCGGGCCATGCCATACAGCGCATGTCCCGCCCGGGTATGGTTAGGCGAGGTGCTGCGTGCAGGACAAACAGGGCCAATGCGAGGGGAGGTCGTCTCGGACGTGCAACGTTAGACGACCGCTGGCGGGCCACGCTGATGAGGCGCCTGGACCGCGGCTTGGCTCATCAGTGTACGCGGCAGCGCATACGGCGGTACAGGCAGAACGCCTGCCGCGTGGAGCGCGGGCGGTACGGGCGCGAAGCCGGAGAACGTTTGGAGGTAGGCGCAGTCTGGGCACTCGTCTGCGTGCCCGTGGTCGTGCGGCTCACCTTCATGGCCCGCCTCGTGGGCCTCATGCCCATGGTCTGCATGCGAAGCCCAATGCAAAGCAGGGGCGCCTACCAGACCAAGGAGGGAGACGGCCAGCAGGACGCTAGCAAAAACCTGACGCAAACTGCTCATGCCGCCAATCTACAGAGCCCTACGCTCACGACAACTTGCGATGTGATGCGGCGCCCTCGTACCGCGTCCTATGTGAGTGGCTCGCCTCCCTAACCATCTGTGTCAACCATCAAGCTCGATTCATCAGAATTGCATGTTGATGTAGCGCGGCCTCGGTCTACCACAGCCTCCGCCTCTACGTGGACCTTCACACACCGACCTCGCCTAGGCCTACGCGGCCAATCCGCAAGCGGTGTGCAGGATAGCTACCTTCGCCCGCTGGAGCGTGGGCCTACAGTGGGCATGGCCGTCTGGGAGACGCCGCCGCACGGTATTGGGCAGGAGCGTCGTCGTGATCGCCCCGCAGGGCACGGTCAGAAAAACGTGATGGCCCATGACGGCCAGCGGTGGGGTCCCGATATTGGTCCTGCTACGCCTTGACCGTTCGTACCTCGCTAAACCAATCCTCGCATGCGCACCGTCGTCCTTGTTTTCCTTGCCCTCATCCTCATGACTCCTGCCGTCCACGCCCAAGCTGACTGGGTCCGCCAACACTACACGAAGTCGGAGCACATGGTGCCCATGCGCGACGGCACGCGGCTGTTTACGTCCATCTACGTGCCCAAGGATGCCTCAAAGACCTACCCGGTCCTCTTGCAGCGCACGCCGTACGGTGTTGGGCCCTACGGCGACGGCGTCAAGTCGTCGCTCGGGCCGTCGGCTTCGCTCATGCGCGACGGCTACGTGTTCGTCTACCAAGACGTGCGCGGGCGCCTGATGTCGGAGGGCGAGTTCGTGGCCGTCCGCCCACACATTGCCGACAAGAAGCCGGGCGATGTAGATGAGAGCACGGATACCTACGACACCGTCGAGTGGCTGCTCGACAACCTCCCGACCAACGGGCGCGTCGGCGTGTGGGGCATCTCAGCACCGGGGTTCTACGCCACCCATGCGTTGATCGACGCGCACCCCGCCGTCGTGGCCGTCTCGCCGCAGGCGCCTGTAACCGACTGGTGGATCGGCGACGACCGCCGCCACAACGGCGCGTTCCAGCTCCAGGCCACGTTTAGCTTCCTCTCGTACTACGGCACGCCGCGCCCGCAGCCCAGCCCGCAGCGGGTGCGCGGCTTCTCGGACTACGGCACCCCCGATGGCTACCAGTGGTACCTCGACCTCGGCCCGCTGGCCACGGTCAACGAGCGCTTCTTCGGGGGGAAGAACGCCCTGTGGCAGGAGGTCGTGGAGAATGACACCTACAACGCCTACTGGCAGGCGCGGACGCCGCTGCCACACCTCCGCGACGTCCAGCCCGCCGTCTTGGTGACGGGCGGCTGGTTCGATGCGCAGGATTTGTACGGGCCACTCAAGACCTACGCGACCGTCGAGGCGCACAACGCAACGCCGTCCTACCTCGCCATGGGGCCGTGGTGGCACGGCGGCTGGGCACGCGCCAGCGGCGAGCGCTACAGCGACCTGTACTTCGGCCAGCAGACCGCCGTGTGGTACCGCGAGAATATTGAGGCGCCGTTCTTCGATGCCCACCTCAAGGGCAACGGCGAACCCGACTTGCACAAGGCGTCCATCTTCATGACTGGCGCCAACCGCTGGCGCTTCTTCGACGCGTGGCCACCACATGCAGCCCGCGAGGCGAAGCTCTACCTGCAGCCCGGCGGTGGGCTCGGGTTCGAGGCGCCCACCACAGACGGCGCCTTCGAAGAGTACGTCTCCGACCCTGCCAAGCCCGTGCCGCATACCGATAAGATCGTCATCCGCCGCGACGACGCGTTCATTGTGCAGGACCAGCGCTTTGCCAGCACCCGCCCCGATGTGCTCGTCTTCGAGTCGCCCGTGCTGGAGGAGGACGTGACGCTGGCCGGCGACCTCTTCGCCTCGCTCTTCGTGACGACGACCGGCACCGACGCCGACTTCGTCGTCAAGCTCATCGACGTCTACCCCGGCGACTACGAATGCCGCCTGCCCGACGGCGAGTGCTCCGTCCCGATGGGCGGTTTCCAGCAGCTCGTCCGTGGCGAAGTCATGCGCGGCAAGTTTAGGAACAGCTTCGCCGACCCCGAGCCGTTCACGCCCGGCGAGGTCACCGAGGTCACGTTCGACATGCAGGACGTGGCCCACACCTTCAAGCGCGGGCATCGGATGATGGTGCAGGTGCAGAGCTCGTGGTTCCCCATGGTGGACCGCAACCCACAGCAGTTTATGGAGATCGCCAACGCGACGGCGGACGACTACCGCAAAGCGACGCACCGTGTGTTCGTATCGTTGCAGCACCCGTCGCACCTCCGCGTTCGAGTGCTTGAATAGGACAAGGGACTGCCTGAACAGCGCAGTAAAAGTCACAATCTTGTTCGTGACCAGACATTCGGGTACGAAAAACGCCCACCCATTCCCCGGGGCGGCAATTGTGGATAAATTGTGATCTACGCAATTCTGAAGGGCCTTATACTCGTGTCGTCGCAGCCAGTCTCGGGTGGATACACCTGAGCTAAGAGGGAACCCGGTAATCCTGCGCGCTGGAAAGCAGTGCTGAGAATCCGGGGCTGTGCCCGCAACTGTATGCGGAGTTTGCACGCTTTGATGATGGTGTGTCACTGAGCTCGTAACTGGCTTGGGAAGGCGCTGACCTGAGAAGCATGCACGCAGGGTGCGTCGTCAAGACGCGCCTGCCACTCCGCGAGCCAGGAGACCTGCTAGCTGTGTTTTTCTTCTCACACCTCCGGGACCAGAGGTAGCAAGAGAACACGTCTAGCTTATGCTGTGCCGCTCTGGCATGGATAGCCTGTAGTGTCTGCTCTTCTTCCGCCGTCTCGGGCACCAAACCAGACGACGCATGCAGACGACGTACACGCTCGGAAACCGCACCTTCCTCCTGGACGCCGACCGCGCCGAAGCCGCTCTCGCGGCCAAGCGCGTGGTCAACGGCCGAGAGACGATGGCCTTCAACCTCTTACCGCTCCGGTATAAGTGGGCGTACGATCTCTACCGGACCATGAAGGCCAACCACTGGGAGCCAGAAGACATCCCGATGCAGAAGGACGTCGCGCTGTGGCGCAGTGACAGCCTACCCGATATCGACCGCTGGATCATCCGCATGGCCGTCGGCTACTTCTCGGCTGCTGAGGGCATCGTAGGCGACAACATCTTGCACGTCGTGCGCGAGATGGTCACCGCCAGCGAGCTGAAGCTGGTCTTGGGGCGGCACGCACACGAGGAGAACATCCACGCCGACTCGCTGCTGTACATGATCTCGTCGCTGGGCCTCAACCCGCACGAGTGCGAGGCCATGTTCGAGGACATCCCCACGATCCGTGCGAAGAACGCGTTCGTGACCCGCACCTCGCAGGCGCTGCGCCGCGACCTCGACCTGACCACGATCGAGAACCTGCAGCTCCTGGCCAGCAACCTGTTCGTCTTCGGGCAGTGCATGGAGGGCACGCAGTTCTACGGCCTGTTCGGCATGGTGCT
>JBCDJT010000091.1:0-21244 GCA_038747545.1 Bacteroidota bacterium | reverse complement strand
GACCCCGAAGTTGCTCAGCGGGTAGGCATCGCCAATCCGCGGGCCTTCGTTCTGCCCCAGACGGTAGTCGAGGTTGACGTTGACCTTGTGGCGCTGGTCGAAGTCGAGGAAGTTGAGGAAGTTCGGGTAGAACTCAGCACCTTCCTGGCGCCACGTGATCTGCTGCGTCAATCTCGACTACCGTCTGGGGCAGAACGAAGGCCCGCGGATTGGCGATGCCTACCCGCTGAGCAACTTCGGGGTCAACTTGGTTGCCAAGGTGGGTACTGGTCTTCCGTACACGCGTCGTGAAGACAACAGCCCCCTCTACACGGGCTTCAACGGCTTCCTGCAAGGCGAGCTGAACGGTGAGCGCCGTCCGTCGACGTCGCTGATCAACCTCCGCCTGGACCGGCGCTTCCGCGTGAGCGATCGCTCAAATCTGGTCGTCTACCTGTGGGTCCAGAACCTGCTCGGTACAGAGAACGTCGAGAACGTATGGTCTACAACGGGCCTGCCGGATAACGACGGTTACCTCTCACAGGGCACGGGTATAGATGCTGTCAACAACCTCCGCACTACGCAGGGCGACTTGGTGGCAGACAGCTTTGTGACCCACTACGGCCTCGGTCAGCGTTCCCCATTCAACTACAGCATCCCTCGAACGGTGCGTTTGGGGCTACGCTTTGATTTCTAAGGTGAGATCGCTCCTCATCAGCGTGAGCTAGATAACTGGGGGCAAGGCCTCAAGCGCTTTGCCCCCAGTGCTCCGCACCTTGATCTCTACTAGATAACCAAATTCGATAGCTATGCGAAAGCTTACAATCTTGAGCCTGCTCATGGCTCTGGCGGCTGTGCTAGGTGGGTCCCCCGCTACCGCACAGACCGTTGGTAACTGTGCGTTAGGCTCGGCGACGAAAGACTTGGACGCGAACAACGTTCAAGCACGCCTCTACAACAACGGCGGGCTTTTCTGGCGCGGCTCGGGCAACGTGTACACGATTCCCAAGAACGGTAACGCCAACTCCGTCTTCGCCTCCGGTATCTGGATCGGCGGCATCGATGCCAACGGTGAACTGCGCTTTGCAGGGACCGCCTATGGCCCGTGGGAATTCTGGCCGGGTCCGCTCGACGAAAACGGAAACCCACCTGCCGACTGCTCCCAGTTCGACAACGTCTGGAAAGTGACGCAGGACGATCTGGCTCGCTACGACGAGACCGGTGAGGCCACCTCGGACATGCAGACGTGGCCTTGGACCCTCGGTGCTCCCGTTGAGGATGGCGATGGTGACCCGAACAACTACAACCTCGCTGGCGGCGACCGTCCTGAAGTGACGGGTGAGCAGACGGCTTGGTGGGTCATGAACGATGTGGGGGGGACCAAGGCTTGGTCCGGCACAGCTCCTATTGGTCTTGAAGTGCAGGTTACAGCCTTTGCCTTCCGTACCTCGGACGCCCTCAACAACACTACGTTCTACAAGTACAGGCTCATCCAGAAAGGGAATACGCCGCTCAATGATGTGTACTTCGGTATCTGGAGTGACCCCGACCTCGGCAACGCGGCGGACGACTACGTAGGTAGTGACTCTACCCTCGGCCTCGGGTACGTGTACAACGGTGAAAGCGTGGATGCTGGCCTAGATGGATACGGCGATACGCCACCAGCCCTTGCCTATGACTTCTTCCAGGGACCCCTCGTTCCTGCAGAAGGCCAGACGCACACGGACCCCGACGGTACGGTCTACGAGAACTCGCGTCGTCTCAACATGACGCGCTTCGTCTACTACAACAACGACAGCACGCCTCTGGGTAACCCGAGTGGTACCACAGAAGAGCCGTACAACTACTTGCGCGGTATCTGGCGCGATGGCCAGCCGATTACCTTCGGCGGTACAGGCTATGGCGGCACCCAGGAAACAAACTTCATGTTCCCTGGCGACCCTGTCTCAGGTGAGTTCTGGAGCGAAGAGAACACCGACGGCGCGGGCGCACGCAACACGCCAGCTGACCGCCGCTTCTTGATGTCGACGGGCCCGTTTGATCTGACGCCCGGTGACGAGCAAGAGATTGTGTACGGGATTGTGTGGGCACGCAGCACCAACCGCCTCGCTTCAGTGGCCCAGATGCGCTTTGATGACATCCTAGCACAGGGGGCGTTCAACAGTAACTTCGATATCCCTGCTCCGCCAGACGCGCCTGACTTCACGGCAGAATCTGCGGACAGTGGTGTCATTCTCGAATGGAGCTACAGCCCCACGTCGAACAACTTCCTGAACGCCTACGACGAGCCAAGTGCCTTCCTGGTAGACACCAACCCAGCGGACGGAAACACGACGTACACGTTCGAAGGCTACCGCGTCTTCCAGTATGACTCGGCAATCCAGGATGCTAACTCAGGGACGGTGATCGCCACGTTTGACGTGCCGAACAACGTGACCACAATTGTAGATGATGCCATCGACCTCGCAACGGGTGGTGTGATCACGCGGGTTGTTGCCAACGGTAGTGACAGCGGCGTTAGGAACTACCTTGAAGTTGCTAACCTGATCAACGGTACCGAGTACCACTTCGGTATCCAGGCCTATGCCTACAACAACAACTCCTCGCCTCAGATCTACGCGAGTCCTATTGAGCGCGTGTCGGTAATCCCGACTGCTCCGACAAGTAGAGAAGGCGGGACAGTTGTTCAGTCCACCACCGCTGATCGCATTTCCTCTGCGCGTACAACTGGTGTGGGTGACTCGTTTGGCGTGTTCGCTACCGTTTCTAACCCGCTGGCTGTCACAGGCGATAGCTACGAAGTGCGCATCTACGGAGCCATGCTCCCAGATAGCACTGAGGTGCAGACATACGACATCATCAACGCCACAACAGGCGATAGACTGATTGACGGTGCTGCATACATCGCTGCGAACGGACGGAACGTACCCCTCGGCGACGATATTCTGGTCGCTGACGGATTGTCCTTCAGCGTTGGCGGCGCACCACCTGACTTCAGTGACTTCCGCGTGGTGGCCAACGCGAGCGGCCCGCTGGCTGACCCTGCTGGTGCATCCTCGGATTGGCAGGGCTTCCCGGGTATCGGGCGGTCGAGCCGCGGCGGTCCTCAGCAGACGGGCGACGGCCTCTGGCACATCCACACTGGTGACAACGGCACGCGCGCAAGCTATGAGGCCTTCCTCGCCCGCTCTGTGCTAGGCCGTGCACAAGGATGGAGCAATCTGGTGCCAAACGATTTCGAGTGGCGCTTCACCGCGCGCTGCCTGGACTCCTTCCTCGCAGGCACGCCCGAGTGCTTCGGCTACGACCGCTTCGCCGTCTCTACGACTGATCGTGGTCTCATCCCCGTCCCGTTCGAGGTATGGAATATTGGTATTGGCACCATTGACGACCCTTCGGACGATTATCGCCTCATTCCGGCTGTTATTGACTGGGACGACGATGGCTGGGGTCTGCAAGATATTGACCATACCGGCTCGGGCGCCAACAACGATCCGCACACGGACTGGTTGTACTGGTACATCCCCAACGATGCTTCACCGGGTGAGGCGGGCTACAATGCATGGCTCTCTGCAGCCCAGGCTGATATTGGAACGGTGTTAGGGCACGGGCCTGAAATCATTGGGCGCCTCGTGCTCTTCAACTGGAACGGTGGCGAGGTAGCTGAAGATGCTACGTACAATGCCGAGTATCCAGAAGCCGGGACCATCTTCCAGATGACTACCACCAAGCCGCTCGCCAATGGCGATGTGTTCAGCATCACCTCTGCTGAATCTGCACCGCTGACGCAGCAGGCCGATGCCGCACAGGAAGCGCTCGAGTCCATCCGCGTGGTACCCAACCCGTACAAAGCGGTGTCGAGCTACGAGACGGATCTCCGCTCAGACAAGGTGCGCTTCATCAACCTGCCCACCGAGGCCAACATCAGCATCTACACGCTTGATGGTACGCTCATCCGCTCGCTTCAGAAGTCGAGCGCGGGCACCACGCTGGATTGGGATCTGACCAACCAAGAGGCGCTACCCATCGCAAGTGGCATGTACATCATCCACATCGACGCGCCTGGCGTTGGCGAGAAGATCATTAAGTTCGGGGCCGTCATTGGCCGTACGCAGCTGGACCTGTTCTAAGCAGAACATGGCTTGCGCTGGCCACCAATGTGTCAGCGCAAGCCAAAGGGTCTAATCAGAACGAACATATCCGAGAGGTTAATGCAAATGAATGCAAAGCTTTTCTTAAAGTATGCCGGCTGCTTCTTGCTCCTGCTACTCATCAGCTTGCCTGAAGTAGTGGCGCAGGAACGCCGAGGCACCGCAGGCTCTACACAAGAGCTTATCCCCTTGACGGCCCAAACCGCAGCGCTAGGGACCGCACTAACCAGTGGCGTTGCCCGTGCGAGCGGCCTTGAGCTGCTCTACAGCAACCCCGCTGGGCTTTCCATGAACCAAGGTACAGGCGTCATTTACAGCCGCCTGGAGTATGTAGCCGACATCGGTACGAACTACTTCGGTTTCGCTCAGCGCTTGGGCAACAACAACGTGGCCTTCACGCTCAGCTCGTGGGACTTCGGCGACATCGCGCTCTCCACGGAAGTGAACCCAGAGTCTGATGTGACATGGACCGCCAACTTCATCACCGTTGGCGCGGCCTTCAGCCGTGAGTTCACCGACCGTATCGCCGCTGGTGTCACGGCCAAGTTCCTCAACGAACGCATCGACGACGTCGCCTCAACGGGCGTGCTGTTTGATGCTGGGATGACGTACATTGTCGGTGAGTCGGGCCTTCGCTTTGGCGTGAGCTTGAAGAACATCGGCCCGTCGAAAACCTTCAGCGGAACGGGCCTCGTGCGCTTCGAGCAGCTCTCCGATCAGATTCCTGAGGCCCAGGCCCAGGCGCTGAGCTTGGAAGGCGCTGACTACGAATCCCCGGCCTTGCTGAACTTCGGCGTTGCGTACACGCGCGAGCTGAACGCCAGCACATCGGTGAGCGTGTTGGGTAACTTCCGCTCGAACTCCTTCACGCAAGACAACTACATCGGTGCGCTGGAAGTGGGTCTGCTGGACGTCCTCTACCTACGTGGTGGCTTCCAGATGCAGGAGAACATGGACCAGACGTTCTACACGGGCGCCAACTTTGGTGCAGGCTTGAACCTCGACCTGGGCGGCAACGCGATCCAGATCGACTACGCCTACCGTGCTACTGACGTCTTCGACGGCGTGCAGTTGATCACCGCGTCCGTCTCGCTGTAAGCGTTACAAGGAAATCTGCGCCCTGTGCGTAGTAAAGCGGGGTATCCTCAACCTGGGATACCCCGCTTTCTTATTTTGAGGCTACTGGCTTTCGATGCCACGTCGTTAGGTCTAAACCAGTCTACAGGTCCTATGCAGGAGAGGAAGATGTGGAGTGCTGCACAAGCGCTGTGCCTTGGGCTCTTGATGGGTATGGTCATAGCCGGGTGTGGGTCCGCTGCGCCGGAGACTACGTCTGCCGCGGCACCGCCCACCGCTGCGGCAAGTACTTCGGCTTCACCGTTCAAGAACGTTGCCAATGCCGAGACAGCGTTCGTAGGCGATGCCGTCTGTGCCACATGCCACGAGGACCTCTATGCGAGTTACCAAGCGCACGGCATGGCGCAGTCCATGTACCTGCTCACCGAAGACCGCGAGGTGGAGCCCGAGACGGGCACACCGGTCTACGACGAGGCGGGCAACTTCAGCTACACCGTAGTCCGGCGCGACAGTGGCTTCTACCAAGTGGAACAGTTGCGCGATGCTTCAGGCGATGTAATTCATGAGCTTGCCCGACGCATGGAGGTCGTCGTAGGCAGCGGGAGCGCAGCCCGTACGTACCTCACAGAAGTCGGTGGGCGCTATCACCAGCTCCCGCTAACGTGGTACACGCAGGTGGAGAAGTGGGATTTTAGCCCAGGCTACGATCAGGCCAATGACCGCTTCAACCGCCTGATTCCCGACCGGTGCATGGCGTGTCACAACAGCTATCCTCAATCCACGCCTCACGTAACGGGCAAATATGTGGAGGTACCGCAAGGGATTGGGTGTGAGCGGTGCCACGGTCCCGGTGAACTCCATGTGGAAGCGCGCCTGGCCGACGAAGAAGCAGGAGGGGACATCGATTACACCATCGTCAACCCCAAGCATCTGGATTTAGACCGCCGCCTGGACGTGTGCCAACAGTGCCACTTGCACACCACGGTCTCCATGCTTCGGGAAGGCCGAACGGCACTGGGTTATCGACCGTCACAGGCGCTCTCCGACCATGTGGCGTTGTTTGCCGAAGAGGTTGACCCGAAAGAGACGGTGGTGAGTGTGATTTCGCACGCCGACCGAATGAAGGCCAGTGCCTGCTTCGTAGAGACAATTGCCAAGGGCGGCGTCATGGAGTGTACCACGTGTCATAATCCGCACGAAGGGTTCCGCGATTCCGGGCCGGACTACTTCAATTCGACGTGTCAGGGATGTCATCAGACCCTATCTGAGGTCGAGTGGAGTACGCCAAGTCTGCTCGAAAACCATTTGCCAACAGCGAACTGTATCGATTGCCATATGCCCAAGGTGGAGGCCGATGATGCGCCGCACTCGAGCTTCACGGATCATTGGGTACGCGTTGTCGAGGAGGCGCCAGCGGATGTAGAGCCGCAAGAGGTAGAGGACCTGAAGGCCTATTTCGCAGAGGACCGAGGGTCTGCGTCAGGGGCGATTTACAAAGCGCGTGCTGAGGTGGTCTACGCCCTCCAGAAAGGGGATGCTGACGCCCTGCTGGAAAAGGCGAACGCTCTGCAACAGGCGCTCGGGACTTCGGAAGCGTTCGATGAGGCGCGCTACTTGCTGGGCTTCACGCTCTTGCAGGTAGGTGAGGTGGAACGTGCTATTCCTGAGTTGGAGGCTGCACTGCGCGCCAACCCCGAGATACCGGAGCGCCTAAACACCTTGGCACAGGCCTATGAGGCTGGGCAACGTGACGCCACGCGGACAGAACGGCTGTACCGCCGCGCCCTCCAGATTCAGCCTGCGCTAGCCAACATCCGCGTGAACCTCGGGCGTTTCTTGGAGGCGCGTGGACGGCTCGATGAGGCGATTTCAACCTATCGGCAAGCGATCGAGGAGCAGCCGTGGCTGGTGGAAGCGCACTACAACCTGGGCACTGCACTGCTCCAAAAAGAACAGCTGGAGGCGGGTGAAGCGAGCCTGCGGGCGGCACTGGGGCTGAACCCCAAGTACCCCGATGCGCTCACGAACTTAGGGTTGCTGAGCGCGATGCGCGGCGACTTGGCTGGTGCGGAGACCTTGTTCAAGCGGGCGGTAGAGGTGGGGCCAATGCATGCACCGTCGTTGAACAACCTCGCTACGTTTTACCTCAACCAAGACCAGCACCAAGAGGCCATCCCGCTGCTGGAGCGAGCGGTGGAAGCCAACCCCACATTCGTAGATGCCCTGGGCAACTTGGCCCTGGCCTACTTTAGAGCAGGCGATGAGGCCAATGCACGCACCTACGCGCAGCGCGCCCTTGCAGAGGATGCCACCCATGCGCTGAGCCAGCAGATCATGGGCGCGCTGTAGCTTAGACGGCTACCGGCTTAGGCTGCGCAATATGTTTGGCAATGACCTCAGCGTGAAAGCGCCCGTTTTCGATGAACCAGCGGCTAGTCCGTAGCCCACCGCATACAGTCCCGGCCAGATAGACGCCTTCTCGGTTGGTCTCAAACGTTTCGCCGTCGTAGACAGGGGTGCGGGCATCATCATCGCCGAGCGCAATGCCGATGTTCTCCAGGAAGCGATAGTCGGGGCGGTAGCCAGTCATCGCTAGGACGAAGTCGTTCGGAATAGTGCGGATACCCTCAGGGGTCTGTAGGCGTAAGGCGGTGGGCGTGATCTCGGTACTGGTGGTGTTGAAGTATGCGGTGATGCTGCCCTCGCTGATCCGGTTGGCGAGGTCGGGGCGGATCCAGTACTTGATGCTTGAGCTGAGTTCAGCGCCGCGCACGATGAGCGAGACCCGAGCGCCATGCCTGTAACAGGCGAGCGCCGCCTTAGCCGCTGAGTTCTTGGCGCCGATCACGGCGACGTCGCAGCCAGTATAGCCATAGGGCTCCTTGTAGTAGTGGGAGACCTTCGGCAAGTCCTCGCCGGGAATATGCAGGCGGTTGGGCGTATCGAAGAAGCCTATAGCCACAACGACCTTGCGGGTCGGATAGTAGCCGCCGTCGGTGACGACCGTGAAGGCACCGTCCATCCCATCCACACGCTGAACGCCTTCGTACAGGCGCACATCCAGCCGTTCGCTGCTTGCCACACGGCGGTAGTAGTCAAGTGCTTCTTCGCGGATGGGCTTGTAGCGCTGTGTAGGGAAGGGGTGACCGCCGATTTCAAGCAGATCAGGCGTGGAGAAGAACTCCATACCTGTTGGGTAGCCCACGAGGGAGTTGACCAGCGTGCCCTTGTCGACGGTGAGCGTGCGGAGGCCCTGGCGTTGCGCAGCAATGGCACAGGCTAGCCCCACAGGCCCCGCGCCGATAACCACTACGTCGTACATGGAAACAGTCTCTTGCGTCGTCATGCGTATCCAACGGCTCACCACTTGAGCCAGTTTCGAGGGCTCGACGCCAGCACGCCGCGGCGGAAGCGGTTTCTACCGCCGTTGGGCGAAAAACGCACGCAAGAGGTGAGCCGCGCGTTCTGCCTCTACGCCTGCGATGACCTCCAGCTGGTGGTTGAGCCGCGGGTCCTGTGGGATGTTGTACAGGGTAGAGGCACTGCCTGCCTTCTCGTCGTAGGCACCGAACACCAGCCGGTCCAAGCGCGCCCAGACCATCGCGCCTGCGCACATCATGCAAGGCTCCAGCGTGACGTACAGCGTACAACCGTTCAAGAACTTCGACTTCAGCGTTTCGCACGCTGCCGTGATGGCGATGATCTCGGCGTGTGCTGTGGGGTCGCGCAGCTGTTCCACCATGTTGTGTCCGCGTCCCACGACCTCCTCCCCCCGTACTACGACGGCGCCCACGGGCACCTCGCCCCGCTCAAACGCGCGCTCGGCCTCGCGGAAGGCCACCTTCATCCAGCGCCGATGCGGGGTCAGCAGGCCATTCAGACTACTCATGCCTGTGCCTCCAGCGGAAGGCGGGCAAGCGGCATGGTCATGCAGCGCGGGCCGCCGCGGCCACGCGAAAGCTCATGGCCCTCCAGCTTAATAGCCACGCGTTCGCCGGGCGTGAAGGGGCTGGCGGCATAATAACCGAGGAAGCCCTCGGCTGTCATCACGCGGAAGCCATGCGCTTGCATCTGGCCAAAGGTGAGGCTGTTGCGTTCGTAGCCAATCACCACGCCGGGCGCCACGGCGAAGAAGTTGGCGCCATCGGTCCACTGCTCGCGCTGCTGGTCGAGCAGACGGCTGCCGCCACAGGGAATGAAGGTCACGTCATGGCCGAGCAGGTGTTCGAGGGCCGCCTGCAGCGACACGTGGATGTCGCACTGGAGCCGAGTATCGTCTTCCTCGGAGCGCGAGAACGAGGCGACGTTGCCCTGCCCCGCTGAGGCAATGATGGGAGGGTAAACCACGCAGGTATCGGGCGCAGCAAAGGTGAAGATGGTATCGAGGTGCATGCAGGAACGCTGCTTCGGGAGGTCCACCATCACCACATGCTCCACAGCGGTCCGCTCCAACAGGGCTCGGGCGACGTGCGTGACGCCGCCGAATGACGTGCGCTCGGAGCACCCGATCAGTACGATGCGCTCGTTGACCACCAGCAGGTCGCCTCCTTCGAAGGTGACGCCTTGCGGCAGGCGGATGATGTGGTCTTGGTGCTCGGCAAAGCTTGGGTGATGGGCGAGCACGGTTTGCATGATGAGGTTCTCGCGGGCACGAGCTGCCGTGGCCGGATGGCTCAGGATAAAGTGCTGGCCCACCACGCAGGACACGTCGCGGGTGAACATCAGGTTGGGCAGCGGCGCCGCGTTGATCTGCATCGGTGCGTCGCCAGTGAGGGCAAAGCGCGCAAGTTCGTCGGGGGAAAACGCCTTCAGGTTTTCCTCAAAGGCTTGCAAGTTGCGGGCAGGCATTACGGTGGCGAGGTGTTCCACGAACTGATGCCGCGCCGCTTCGGCCTCGAACGCTTGATAGAGTAAGGTCCGCATCTGCAGCACGCCATCGGGGCGGCCCGTCACCTTGTCAAACACAGCGCACATCAGCGCGTGTTCTTTCTGCGCGGTATCGATGTAGAGGATGTCCTCGAACAGCAACTCCTCTCGTCGCTCAGGCGCTACATGGCCCATCTCGTCGCCAGGGGTATGGACGAGGACTTGCTGAAGCCAGCCCGTCTCTGAGGTGACGTTAAAGGCGACGGAGGGCAAGGTGGACAGCATGGCAGGTGGCGTCGGTGGAGAGGACGCCCTGAATGCGGATGCCGCCAGTCTTGTTCGCGTGGTGCTATGTGCAGGAAGCCGTAGCCTGTGAGTGGCCTCCGGTTACGTGCGCGAGCGCCGGAAGGCGGCGCCGAAGAGCCGCAGCACCACAGCAACGAGGAAGAGCACTACGAGCACCTTCAGGGCAATGCTCAGCAAGACGCCGCCCACCTTGAGGATCACGCCGAGCAGCGAGAACATCACCATCAAGACGATGGCGATTACGATCCAGCGGAGAATCTGCTGCAGGTCCATGGCGCGCTAGAGGGGAAGTTGGAAGAAGTAGCCAGCTGCTGAGGGTTGGCCTGTTGTCGTGAGGCCACCTAGCACCAGTATTCGGCCGTTGCCCACAAAAGTTGCAGTGTGTTGGCTGAGTGTGATGGGAGGCACGGCCTCGGGCAAAAATTGATAGTAGGCCTGCACGGCGTCTACGTAGACCTCGCTGGGGAACGCGGGCTGGTCGGGCCGCCCGCGGTCACCGCCAAACAGCAGCACGACGCCGTCGGCAACGGCAGTCGCGGTATGCTGGGTACGGCTCAGCTGAGGCGGAGGGGCTGGCCGCTCGCGGAAGCCCTCGTTCTGGGTGTAGGTGAAGAACCAGTGGGTGTTGTCTTCAGAGCCGTCCAAGAAATACGTGCCCGTGACCAAGTTCTGATAGGGCAATGCTGTAGGGTCAGCGAGCGGCGCGGTAGCGTGACCAGATATGGGCTCGATGTCCAGGCCGATGCTCGGCGAGCGGGCAACAACCGTCCCGTCGACCCACTCGAAGCGCCGGGCATCGTCGCGCGTAGCGATGGTGTTATCGGTGAAGTAGTCAACGTCCCCGCGGCCTCCATATACATCTATGAACAGCCCATCGGTGGGGGCGTAGAGGGTGGCCGTGTGCTCGGTGCGGCGTATGGGCTGGCCGTTGAAAGGAACGACCCTGAAGGTCTGCGTGGTCGGGTCGTAGACCTCCACCGTCTCTACGAGGGCCTCCTCACTGGCTTCAAGCGGGCCTTCGCCTTCCTGCAGGGTGTCGGCTGTGCGACGGCTGCCGCCCAGGATGAACACGCGGCCGTCGGGTACGAGCGTGGCCGTGTGGCCGATGCGCGGCTCGTTGAGGCGGGCGTCCAACAGGGTGATGCGCCCATTGACTCCGTTCACGAGAAAGGCCGTCGTTGTGCCGCCCTCCGACTCGTCGGTGGCACCGCCTGTGACGAGCACATCGCCAGACAGCAGCCGTGTGGCCGTGTGGCCGTAGCGCGGCTCGGGGAGTGCAAACGGAGGGGGGGAGAGGGAAAGAGCGGTGCGCAGCGCAATGAGCGTATCCGAGGTGGCAAGGTCTCCGGCATCAGTAGCCGTGACGATGAGGGTGTTGATGCCTTCATCCAAAGACAAGGAGGCCTGCCACACGTCCTCTGCGGGCTGGTACTGCATAGCCTCGCTGTTTACTGTCACACTCGCAATGTCGCGGAACGACGAGGCTCGAATCTCCAGGTCTGTTTGCCGGGTGGCAAAGACGGTGTCGAAGGCGGGCGCGACCACCTCCAACGTAGGCGGCGTCTCGTCAACGAAGGTGCGGTCGCAACCGACGGCAACGAGCGCGAGGAGCAGGAAGGAGGAGGCCCGGGAGACGTATGCTGACATGGTGCGGTGGCGGTAGACGAAGCCTTCCAACGTGATCAAGGTGCTATCGGGTTCGCAGTTGCCAGTTCGTCATATCCCACGTAGACAAGCGCCAGCCCGTGCGCGGGTGCAGCGGGCCCAGCCCGCCGGCGGTCTTTGCTGGCGAGGAGGCGCGGCACATCGTCAACGGGGCGTTTGCCGTGGCCGATCTGCACGAGCGTGCCCACGATGGCGCGTACCATGCCATGCAGAAACCGGTCGGCTTCGATGACGAAGCGCCATGTGCCATCCTGCTCGTCTGGCTGCCACGCCGCGTGGTGAACCGTGCAGACGCGGTTCTTCGTCGCAGACTGGATCCGACAGAAGGCATCGTAGTCGTGCTCGCCCAAGAGGGCGTGCGCCGCCTCGTTCATGCGGTCGATGGCGGGGGCAGGACGGACAAGCCAGCGCCTGTGGCGCTCTAGCGGGCGCGGCAATGTGGTGATCCCGTAGTGATAACGCCGACGGCGTGCGTCATACCGGGCGTGGAAGGTGGCGTGGGTGGGGGCGATGTCTAGGATGCCGATGTGCGGGCGCAGAAGGCCGTTGAGCGCCCGCTGCACGCGAAACAGGTCGAGCGGAGCATCGCTGACGAAGTGCGCCACCTGGCCACGGGCGTGTACACCGGCATCAGTGCGCCCAGAGCCGACGACGTTGATAGCCTGCCGCGTCACGGTTGCCAGCGCCGTTTCGATCGCGCCTTGCACCGACGGCTGATCGGGCTGTATCTGCCAGCCATGGAACGGCTGGCCATCGTATTCGATGAGCAAGCGGTAGGTGGGCATCGGGCGTGGTGGACGGGCAGTGGGTTCGGTCGTAGCTTGCGGCGTTGCTGTTCACATCCACCGCACGCGAGCATGGCCGCCCCAACGCGCATTTATCTGACGGGTTTTATGGGTAGCGGCAAGAGCACCATTGGCGCCATCGGGGCGAACGTGTTGGGCTACGAGTTCGCCGACCTGGACAACCTGATCGAGGCCGCCGCCGAAGTGTCAATCTCCGTTTACTTCCAGACGCACGGCGAGGCGGCCTTCCGGCAGCTCGAGCGCGAGCAGCTGGCGGAAACGTCGGCACGGGCGCGCCACGTGATCGCGCTCGGCGGCGGCGCGCTGACGTCGGAGTACAACCTTCAGCTTACCCGGCGGCTCGGCACGGTGGTATACCTGAAGGCCTCCGTGGAGTCGCTCATGAAACGGCTGTGGCGCGGGCGTGTGCGGCGACCCATGCTGCAAGACGAACACGGCGTGCCGTTGCCGATGGAGCCCCTTCGCGAGCGGATCACGAGCCTGCTGGAGGCACGGGAGCACTTCTACAGCCGCGCTCACGTCACCATCAACACAGATGGGCTCTCGCTCGGCCAAACGGTCGATGCGTTCGTCGCCGCCATCCGCGCCAGATCGTGACGCGCTGGCATCAACGGCGTAGCTTGAACGACTGGCGGTGGTGGACGGTGGGGCCGTGTGCGGCGAGCCCTGCGTAGTGCTCTGCCGTTGGGTAGCCCACGTTGCGAGCCCATCCGTAGCCGGGGTGCGCGGTGTCGAGGTCGGCCATGAGCGCGTCGCGGATGGTCTTGGCGACGATAGACGCTGCGGCAATGGATTGGCTCTTGGCGTCGCCCTTGACGACGGTCTGCTGCGGCCACGGCGCGGTAGGGATGGCGCGGTTGCCGTCGATGAGTAGCGCATCTGGCGTGATGCTGAGGTTGAGCACGGCGCGGCGCATCGCCTCCATCGAAGCCCACAGGATGTTGAGCTCGTCGATCTCTGCTGGCGAGCACATCCCGACCCCCGTAGCCAGCGCCTCCGTCTGGATGCGCTCCACGAGGGCGAGGCGGCGGGCTTCGCTGAGCGTCTTGCTGTCCCGCACGCCTTCGATGCTGTGCCCCCACGGCAGCACCACGGCTGCAGCTACGACTGGACCTGCCAAGCACCCGCGCCCTACTTCGTCGACGCCCGCCACATATTGGCGCCCAGCCTGCCAGTGCGCCTGCTCCAAGTCCAGCGGTGCCGTTTTCATGCGCTTCGCCATCAGCGCAGGAGGTCGCCGAAGCGGTCGTGGAGCAGGCGGTACAGGCGATGCAACGGTAGCCCGACGACGTTGTAATAGTCGCCGTCGATGCGGGAGACAAAGCAGGCGCCCAGGTCGTCTTGGATGCCATACGCGCCCGCCTTGTCCATCGGCGAGCCGGAGGCGACGTAGGCGTCAATCTCGTTGTCGGTGAGTTCGCCGAAGGTCACGTCGGTGGCTTCTACGCGCGTAGCCGCACGCTGGGCAGCGCTGTGGACGAGCGCGATGCCGGTGTACACCGTGTGCGTCTGTCCGCTCAGCCGCCGAAGCATAGCTGCCGCATCGTCAGCATCCACAGGCTTGCCGAGGATATCGCCTTCGAAGACCACCACGGTATCGGCACCCAGGACAAGCGCATTGGGATAATGCTCAGCTACGGCCACCGCCTTGTCGAGCGCGAGCGCCTGGACGATATCGGCAGGGCCCGCGTCGGGGTCGAACGTCTCGTCGAGGTCTGCGGCGTGGACGGTGAAGGCGATGCCGACCTGTTCGAGCAGCCGCTTGCGGCGCGGTGACTGCGAGGCGAGGACGAAGGGTAGGGAGAAGGTCATCGGCGAGAAGGGGTAGTGTAGCCGCGTTGATACGTGGCAGCGGGCATCGGATCCCAGCCTGCCGGAACACTCGGCCACAATCCGTAGAGCCTTAATGTGATTGGCCGTATCGCGTTGACTCCTCCCGAGCGGAAAGCTACCTTGCGACGCACAATACCGACACCACCGCCATGCTTAGGCTAACTGTTTGTAATCACAAGGGTGGGACGGGAAAGACGACGTCAACCATCCACCTCGCCGCCGCGTTGGGCCTCAGCGGCTACCGCGTGCTCGTCGTCGACCTGGACCCCCAGGGCTTCCTGACCCAGATGATGGGCATCCCCGAGCCCGGCGAGAAGCGCTCGTCGCTCGTCCTGTTCCACGAGGACGTGGACATGAGCCAGCTGCCCGTCGTCCCCGTGAGTGGGTTCGACATTCTGCCCGCTTCCGGGCTGCTCACGGCCCGGCAGCGCAAGCTCAACAAGCCCATCGATGTGCTCTGGATCAAAGAATCGCTGGAGCAACCGATCGCCTACGATGTGCTACTCTTCGACACGGCGGCCGCAGTCACCGTGTACAGTCTGAGTGCGATGGTCGCCAGTCAGTACGCCATCATCCCGGTCACCCCAGAGTATCAGCCCGTCTACGGATCGGAGCAGACGTTCCAGACCATCAAGACGGTGCAGAAGAAACTCAACCCTTCGCTGCAGGACCCGTGGATGCTGCTGACGAAGGTGGATGGTCGCGTGCGGAGCCATCACAAGTACCGCCACTACCTGCGCACAAAGTACGAGGACCTGGTGCTGCAGAGCATCGTGCGCACCTGCGCGTCACTCGCCGTCTCCCACCCCGACCACAGCACCACGTTTGACACCGACCCCGGGGCGCGTGGCGCTGTCGACTACGCCAACGTGGTGGAGGAGGTCATCCGCCGCGTGCGCGCGCAGACGCCTGACCTGTTGCCGCCGTCCGACGAAGCCGCTGCGCCGCGTGAGGGAGAGGCCCCATGGCGTAGCATCGACCGTCTCTCTGTATGAAGCGCTGGACTCAACTGATCGCGTGTACCGTGCTGGCTGGGGTGCTGCTGTGGGCGCTGCAGACGCGCTTTGGCAGTGTGCCGCCCATCGGGACGTTGCTCGATCCCGTAGACGGCGTGTTCAAGACCGCGCGCCTGGCCCACCACGAGGC
This sequence comes from Bacteroidota bacterium, assembly GCA_038747545.1. GTDB lineage: Bacteria > Bacteroidota > Rhodothermia > Rhodothermales > JBCCMF01 > JBCCMF01. The sequence goes on along the minus strand of JBCDJT010000091.1, from coordinate 5,415 downwards.
CACCACGACGCTGGAGATCGACGGCCTCGCGGCGCCCGTAGAGGTCATTCGCGACGAACGCGGCGTGCCACACATCTACGCGCAGAACGACGCCGATGCGCTCAAGGCGATGGGCTACGTCGTGGCACAGGATCGGCTGTTTCAGCTCGACTTCATCCCCCGCGTAGCGTCCGGCCGCTTGGCCGAGGCGTTTGGGGCGGGCTCGGTGGGCACCGATCGGTTCCTGCGCCGCACGGGCATGGACTGGGCCGCGCCGCGCATCCTGGAGGCCATCGAGGCGCGGAACGACATCGAGTACGACATCATGGAGTGGTACAGCATGGGCGTCAACGCGTACCTCGACACGCTCGACCCCTCGGACCTGCCGCTGGAGTTCCGGCTGCTCGGCTACACGCCGGATCGGTACAGCCCCCTGCAGATGATCCGGCTGCTCCAGTACATGACCTTCGACTTGACGTACAACAGCGACGACGCCGAGTATGCTGCGATGCGGCAGGCGCTGACGGATGAGGAGTACAACCAGCTCTTCCCCGAATACGCCGATCTCTACGTGCCCATCATCCCTGAGACGGGCGGTATGGTGACCGATTCGCTCCGGCTGCGGCGTCCAGCGCCAGATGCCACGACCACCGCCTCGGCGGCGTGGCAGCATGCGCGCGATCTGCTGGCCGCGCACCACGACGCGCGGCAAGCCCTCAAGGGCACGGCCGCCGAGGGCTACGTCTTTGGGAAGGGGTCGAACAACTGGGGCGTCAACGGCAGCCGCTCCGCCACGGGCATGCCCATCCTGGCCGATGACATGCACTTGGCGCTGTCGCTGCCCGCCATCTGGTACGAGGTACACCTCGTCACGCCTACGCGCGACGTCTACGGCGTCACCCTTCCTGGGGCGCCCGCCATTGTGGTGGGCTACAACGATCACATCGCGTGGGGCGTCACCAACACGGGTGCCGACCAGATCGACCACTACGCGCTCACGCTGGATGACAGCGGCACCCGGTACCTGCACAACGGCCAGTACAAGCCGCTCGAAGAAGTCATCGTACCCATCAACGTGAACGGCGGCGAGGCCGTGGCAGACACATTGTACTACAGCCACTGGGGGCCGACGCTCAAGAACGACAGCGGCGCCGTGGCCATCCAGTGGGTGGGGCATAAGCCGACGCACACGCTGCGGGCGCTCTGGGGCATCAACGAGGCCACGAGCTACGGCGAGATGACCGAGGCGTTGGTTCACTGGGGCAACCCGATGCAGAACATCCTCGCCGCCGACGTCCACGGCAACCTCGGCATCCGCTCCACCGGCTACTGGCCCATCCGCCAGAGCGGCACGGGCGCTGGCTTGCTCGACGGCGCCACCGATTCCAGCGCGTGGGTAGGGCGCCTGCCGCTCGACCAGATGCCGAGTTCGCTCAACCCGGAGCAAGGCTTCCTCACCTCGACCAACCAGCAGCCCGCCGACCGCTCGTACCCGCACTACCAGAACCACGACTGGAGCACCGGCCTCCGCTCGCTCCGCGCCGACAGCCTCTTCCGCGGCAAGGATCAGCACACCGTCGACGATCTCAAAGCCTACCACGGCGATGTACGATCCATCCAACACGCCCTGCTGCGTCCGCTCTTGCGCGACCTATCTCGCCTCGACGTCCTCACCCCCGCCGCTGACTCCATGCGGCTGATGCTGCTCGCGTGGGATGGCGAGACGGATGTGGAGTCGAACGCGGCGCTGCTCATGGACGAGTGGATGGATGCGATGCAGGAGATGACGTGGGATGAGCCCGTCTTCGAGGAGGGCTTCGATCCTGCCCAGGTTCGTTTCTTGAGCCTTCTCCTGAATGAGCCCTCCGCCAAGTGGTTCGACATCCAGCTTACCATACCGATTGAGGATGGGCCCATGCTGGCCGCGAAGGCGCTCAACCAGACGGCTGAGACGATGCACGCCGAGTACGGCCGCGACCCGACTGGCTGGCGCTGGGGCGATCACCATAAGGTCCTCTTCCGTCACCTGACGCAGTCGGGCGCGCTGCGGCCGCTGTGGCGCGGGCCATACGAGTACCCGGGCTTCTCCGAGACGCTATCGCCCGCCTCGGCGCGCACCACCACGTTCAGCGCGAGCTGGCGCATGGTCGTCGATCTCTCGCAGACGCCGCCCGTGGGCTACGGCGTGTACCCCGGCGGGCAGTCGGGCAACCCGTTCAGCCGGCACTATGCCGACTTCATCCCGATGTACCTGGACTTCGACCACTACACGCTGTCTAAGCCAGCCACCGCGGACGCCATTCCCACCGAGCGCCGCACCTCGACGCTGCGCTTCATGCCCGAAGACTACACGCCGCCCGATACCACCACCGCCGAAGATTGAGTTGCATGTCGCAGAGTTTCCTGCCCAAGCACAAAGCAGACCTGGAATCTGTGGCCGATCTTGATGCATTCTCGAATCGGCAGCTAGAGCCGTATCTCAAGGATTTATTGACATGGCTCAAGGACTACAATTGGCCTGTGGCAGAGCCGATTTCCAGAAGGCTTTCCAAATGCGGCTCAGAGATCGTGGAGCCACTAAACTCGATACTTCGTTCGGACGATGCGATCTGGAAAGGATGGGTTATCTCTGAGGTGGTTGAGCATCTATCCAGAGAGGCGCGCGAAGGCGTGATGAGCGAGATAGTGCGGCTTATCAACTCACCAAGTGAAGCTGACGAACGTGAGGAAGCCCATTTAGTGGCAAAAGACATCATGTTTTTACACAGCCACGGTGCTTAGCATGCTATGCCACTGCATTCTGCCCGTGCTGCGGGCTTCATCTGATGCCGCTAACAGCGGAGCAGGCTAGATCAATCGACCACTATGGCTCAAGCCTCCGAACAACGTTTCTCCTCTCGCATCGGGCTGTTGCTCAGCGTCCTCGGGATTGCTGTGGGCACGGGCAACATCTGGCGCTTCCCGCGCATCGCGGCGCAGAACGGCGGTGAGGATGGCGCGGGCGCGTTCCTCTTCGCGTGGTTCATCTTTCTGCTGATTTGGAGCTTGCCGCTCATCATCGCCGAGTATGCGCTGGGCCGCAAGGGTCGGATGGGGCTCGTGGGCACCTTCGCCAAGATCGCGGGCGAGCGCTACGGCTGGATGGGCGCCTTCGTCGGGTTCGTGGCGACGGCCATCATGTTCTACTATTCCGTGGTGGCGGGATGGTGTATCTACTACTTCGTGCAAATGCTGACGGCGCCGCTGCCGCTCTCGACAGAGTCGGCGCAGGCGGTGTGGGATGGCTTCCAGTCCGGCGGCACACCGGTCATCTTCCACGCCATCGCCATGACGGCAGGCGGGCTCGTGGTGTGGCGCGGCATCAAGAGCATCGAGCGGGCGAACAAGATCCTGGTGCCGTCGCTGCTGGTGATCGTCCTGATTGCGCTCGTGCGCGCCGTGACCCTGCCTGGCTCGGGCGAGGGCATCGCGTTCCTCTTCACGCCGCAGTGGTCGCAGCTCTCCAATCCCCAAATTTGGCTCGAAGCCCTCACACAGAACGCGTGGGACACGGGTGCCGGGTGGGGCCTGATCCTGACCTATGGCGCCTACATGCAGGCGCGCCACGGCGTCATCCAGAACGCCGTCATCACGGGCTTCGGCAACAACCTCGTCTCGCTGGCCGCCGCCATCACCATCTTCGGCACCGTGTTCGCCGTCCTGGGCGCGCAGATGTCATCGGCGGAGGTGCTGGATGTGATGCAGCAGAGCGGCCCGGCCTCCACGGGGCTCACGTTCATCTGGATGCCGCAGCTCTTCGCACAGATGCCGTTCGGCAACGTGCTGGCGGTGCTCTTCTTCCTCGGCCTCTCGTTCGCCGCCTTCAGCTCGCTGATCTCGATGATCGAACTCGCCACGCGGCTTTTCGTGGACGGCGGCCTCTCGCGCCAGACGGCGATTGGCGCGGTCGCGGGCATCGGCTTCGTGCTCGGCATCCCCTCGGCGATCAACCTCAACTTCTTCGGCAACCAGGACTTCGTTTGGGGTGTGGCGCTGATGATATCAGGCGGCTTCGTCGCCTTCGCCGTGATGCGCTACGGTGTCAGTGCGTTCCGCAAGGAAGAGCTTACCAACGATGGCGACTGGCATGCTGGGCGCGGCTGGGAAGTGCTGATTCAGTACCTCGTGCCGCTGCAAGCCGTCGTGCTGCTCGGGTGGTGGCTCTGGCGCTCCGCCACCGAGTACGCCCCCGACTCCTGGTACAACCCGCTCGATCCCTACAGCGTGATGACGTGCCTCGTGCAGTGGAGCGTCGTCCTCATCATCCTCGTGATACTCAACAAGTGGATGGTGAGCAAGACGATGCGAAGCGTCTAGCGTATGCCGAATACCTGAAGGGCCGCATCGTTGGTGGCAGCTACCACTACAGTGCCGTTTGAGGTGCGCACGAGCTGCATGTCGCGCACGTCGTCGGGGAGGAAGAGGCCGCTTTCGGGGCTCGGTTTTGGCGTGAAGCTGAGGGCGTCCTGACCGCGTAGCCAGAGGCCTTGGCCAGCTTGCTCGCGGCCCCACTGGGCACGCACGCTGCTGTCGTTGCCTGCGAGCAGGAGGTCGGTGGTGCCGTCGCGGTCGGCGTCGAGGGCGAGGGTAGCGAAGACAGGCGCGAGCTGGGCTTTGGAGGGCAGCGGACGGGCAGCAAAGGTGCCATCGCTGTTGTTCGCGAACACGGTGGTGGCGAACGTTTGGGCGTCGAGGACGAGCGCGTCGTTCCAGATGGCAGCGGGCAGCAGGCTGTCGCTGGTGGCGATAGCGTAGGAGGCGTACGTCGGGAAGCGGTTGCCGAGGAACGGAATGGCGCGAAGCAGCTCGTCGCGGTTGGGCACGGGGTAGGCGGCGCCGTCCCATACGTAGCTCATGACGGACTCCATCTGCCCGTTGGCGTCGAAGTCGGCAGCGTGGAGGGTGGCGGGGGCGGGCATCTGCGTGTTCAGGCCGCGATTACCCGCCAGCAGGTCGAGGTCGCCATCGCCGTCGAGGTCGTGGGCCAGCAGGCTGCGCCACCAGCCCGTAGTGCCGTCGAAGCCGAACGCCGATGTGACCTCCGCGAAGCTGCCGCCATCCGTTGGTTGGAAGACGCGGATCGGCATCCACTCGCCCGCCACGACTAGCTCAGCCGAGCTGTCGCCGTCGAGGTCGGCCCAAAGCGCATCGCCGACGAGGCCGGGCGCCATCAGGTCAGGCGCGGCACGCTCGGTGGCATCGGCGAAGGTGCCGCCCACGTTTTCGAGCAGGTAGCTGCGCTCGGGCAGCGGGTAGCGGCCAGGATGCACGTGGCCGCCGACGAACAGGTCGGTGTCGCCGTCGCCGTCCCAATCATCGCCTGTCACCACCGCGCCGGTCGTGGCGAGCTCCGGTAGTGCATCGAGAGCGCGTGTGAAGCCGCCGAAGCCGCTGTTG
>JBCDJT010000090.1:0-21530 GCA_038747545.1 Bacteroidota bacterium | reverse complement strand
TCACGAAGACAAAGTGGTACTCGATGCGGTAGGTCGTGTGTGGGCCTTTGCGGTAGTTCATGCTGAGAACATAGGGCAAACCGCTAGCTGGAAGCTACCCGCCTGAAGGCGGGGGTTTCAACCTCAATCAATAATAATGAACGTCCAGACAACCGAAGCCACCTGCGACCTTCGTAGCACAAGGCAGCCGAAGGCACAAAACCGCATTATCCTGCCAGACGACGCTACGGCAGGTGGGTAAAGCCTCAACGGATTGCACCACGTGCCTTGAACCTCCCGCCCACCCAAGCGTAGCGCGCCGCCAAAACCGCTTCCAGAGACCAACCCAACACACCTCTGTGTCCACCTTCGAGACCCTCCTCTACGCCGTCGACGCCGACGGCATCGCCACGATCACCATCAACCGCCCGGACAAGCTGAACGCGCTCAGCCACCAGGTCATGGACGACCTCGACGCTGCGTTCGGCGAGGCCCGCACCGACGCGGCTGTGAAGGGCGTCATCCTCACAGGCGCCGGCCCCAAGAGCTTCGTCGCCGGCGCCGACATCAAGCAGTTCACCAGCCTGAACGCGCTCGACGGACACCACTTCGCCACACGCGGACAAGCCATCTTCGGCCGCATCGAGGGCATGACTAAGCCTGTAGTGGCCGCCGTCAACGGGTATGCGCTGGGCGGCGGCTGCGAGCTGGCCATCGCGTGCCACCTGCGCGTCGCATCGGAGAACGCCATCTTCGGGCAGCCCGAGGTCAAGCTCGGCATTATCCCCGGCTACGGCGGCACGCAGCGGCTGCCGCGCCTCGTGGGCCACGGGCTGGCGACCGAGCTGGTGCTGACGGGCGAGCACATCGGTGCGCAGCGGGCCTACGAGATTGGGCTCGTCAACCACGTCGTGCCCGCCGATGAGCTGCTGGACAAGGCGAAGGCGCTGATGATGAGCATCGTCGCTAAGGCACCGCTGGCGGTGGCGCTGTCGTTGGACGCGCTCCAGGCGGCGTCGCTGCCGCTGCACGAGGGGCTCAAGTACGAGGCCGCGCTGTTCGGCCAAGCGTGTGCTACGGAGGATTTTGCCGAGGGCGCGGCGGCCTTCCTCGAACGCAGGCAAGCTACGTTCACGGGGCGCTGACGGCTGACCTGTACGCTGTCGTCTGTATGGCGTAGATTGCGGCTGCCCCGCTTCGCTAGGCTCCCCGGCTGTGGTTGACCTACTGATTATCCTGCTGATGCTCGCCCTAAGCGCCTTCTTCTCAGGCGCTGAGATTGCGTTCGTCACGGCTAACCGCTTGCGGGTGGAGGTACAGGCGCGGCGGGCCGAGGCTGTTGGCGGTGTCGTCAAGCGCTTTCTAGAGCGCCCAGAGACGCTGCTCACCACCACGCTGGTCGGCAACAACCTTGCGCTGGTCATCTACTCGATTCTCATCGCCCGCTTTTTGGAGGCCCCGCTCGAAGTTGCGTTTCTCGGCATCGGCTTCCCTGAAGTGTCCGTTGGGTTTCCCGTGTTTGTGGCGCAAACGCTCATCGCGTCGGTGGTCGTCTTGATGCTGGGCGAGATCCTGCCCAAGTCGGTGATGCGCGAGCTATCGTCGCAAGCGGTGTTCGTGATCGCCTGGCCCCTCTGGGTCTTCAACCGCCTGTTCATCGTTCTCATCAAGTTGGCCGAGTGGACGGCGGCAGGGATGGTCCGCCTCTTCGGCGTTGAGCCCGACACGCTGACCCGCTTCATCCGCCGCGACTTCGTGAACATCTTGGAGGAGAGCAAAGCCAGCGGCGCACTCGAGCTGGACGAAGGAGAAAGCACGCTCATCGCCAACGTGTTCTCGATGAACAGCATCCTTGTGAAGGCATCGATGGTGCCACGCATGGACATGGAGGCCATCGAAGACACGACGCCGCTCGACGTGGTGCGCGACCGCTTTATCGAGACGGGCCTCTCGCGCCTGCCTGTCTACCGCGAGCACATCGACCAGATCATTGGCGTCGCGTTCGCCTACGACCTCTTCAACCAACCCACGACGCTGGAGGAGATCACGCGCCCCGCTATGTTTGTGCCCGAGACGAAGCACTCGAAGCACCTGCTGCGCGACTTCTTGCGCGAGGGCGCCTCTATCGCCATCGTGATCGACGAGTACGGCGGCACGGCAGGCATCGTCACGCGAGAGGACCTGCTGGAAGAACTGTTCGGCGACATCCAAGATGAGTACGACACGGACGGTGACATCCTGCGGCAGCTTGATGCACGCAGCTACCTCGTCAGCGGTCGCGTAGAGCTTGATGACCTGAAGGAGCGCTTCGGCATTGACCTGCCTGAGGGCGACTACGAGACTATCGCGGGCTATCTCCTAGAACACCTCGGCACCATCCCAGCACAGCGTGCCGAGGCGGAGTTGGACGGCTACCGGTTCATCATCGCGCGGGCCACGCCCAGCCGCATCGGTCTTATCCGCATGATCCGGCAAGACTGAGATTCGATGTTGGGGGTTCGGACGCGCTGCGCGCTTTGGGTTTTTGGGAGATGAGGCTCTGCACAGCGTGGCAAGTATGCGGTGCGGCGGTTAGCTTGCGGGCAACGTCCATCGAACGCTGCTTCCCATGCGCTTCCTCGTTTTCCTGCTGCTCGTCGGCCTCACGGCGTGCCAGCCAGCCTCCAACACGGCCGACCGACCGCCCAACCTCGTCATCATCTTCACCGACGACCTCGGCTATGGGGACCTGGGCACGTACGGCCACCCGACGATCCAGACGCCGCACCTGGACCGCATGGCGGCCGAGGGCATGAAGTTCACGCAGTTCTACGTGGGCGCCGCGGTCTGCACGCCTAGCCGGGCCGCCCTGCTGACCGGGCGGCTGCCCGTGCGCAGCGGCATGGCGGGCTCCAGCCGACAGGTACTCTTCCCCGACTCCAAACTCGGCCTCCCTGCCGAAGAGATTACGATTGCAGAACTGCTCAAGGACCAGGGCTACGCGACGGCGGCCGTGGGCAAGTGGCACCTGGGGCACCTCCCCGAATTCCTGCCCACCACGCAGGGCTTCGACACGTACTTCGGCATCCCGTACAGCAACGACATGGACCGCACCGTGGGCGGCCCCTGGCTCGACCCCAAGGTCTGGAATGAGCCGAAGATCGAGTCGTGGAACGTGCCCATCCTGCGCGACGTGACCGAGGTGGAGCGCCCTGCCAACCAGCACACCATTACGAGGCGCTACACGGAGGAGACCATTGCCTTCATGGAGGCCAACCAGGACGCGCCGTTCTTCGTCTATCTGGCCCACAGCCTGCCGCACGTCCCGCTCTTCACCGATCCAACTTTCAAGGGGCACAGCGCGCGCGGGCTCTACGGCGATGTGATCGAGGAGATCGACTGGAGCACGGGGCAGATCATGCAGGCCCTGGAACGGATGGATCTGGATGACAACACGCTCGTCGTCTTCACCAGCGACAATGGCCCGTGGCTGACGTTCCGCGAGCAGGGCGGCTCGGCGGGGCTGCTGCACGAGGGCAAGCAGTCGACGTGGGAGGGCGGCATGCGCGTGCCCACGCTGGCCTGGTGGCCCGGCACCATCACGCCTACGGTTGAGAAGGCGCTAGCGACCACGATGGACCTCTTCCCGACGGCGGCTGCCATGTCGGGCGCCGCCCTCCCCGATGACCGCACCTACGACGGCGCAAGCTTGCTGCCGCTGTTCTCGGGCGAGACTGACAGCATCCGCGAGACCGTGTACTACTACCGCAAGCAAACGCTCTTCGCCATCCGGCAGGGGGAATGGAAGGCGCACTTCATCACCCAGGGCAGCTATCAGAACAGCGGCAACTACACCGAACATGCCACGCCGCTGCTCTTCAACCTCGACCACGACCCCGGCGAGCAGTACAACCTCGCCGAGGCACATCCCGAGATCCTTGCCAAGTTGACCGCGGCCGCCGAGGAGCACGTGGCGCGCACGCCGCCCGCTGCCTCGCAGCTCGAAGCCCGAATCGGCGACCCGTGATGGCATGAATGCAAACGCCCGAAGCCAAGCATGTTGACCTCGGGCGGATGTGTATGCTCGATTACATGGCTGCGGGCCTAGACGCCCATCGCCTCGTCGAGCAAGGCTTGCTGCTGGATCTTGTGTACCTTCGAGTGCCCAGCCGATGGGCTAGCGGCCGCCGCACGTCCGGCGTAGCCCACACGGTGGGTACAGTCGCCGTGCAGTGCCTCCAGGAGGTCGTCGATCTGGTAGCGGACGTGCTGCCACGCGCCCATGTTGGCGGGCTCTTCCTGCATCCACAGCACTGCTTCGGCACCGCGGTAGCGCTCCAGTTCGGCGCGCACCTCGGCTTCGGGGAACGGGTACATCTGCTCCATACGCGCCACGGCCACCTCGTCCTGCTTGCCCGCGTCGGCGAGCTGCTGCGCGAGGTCGTAGTAGACCTTGCCGCTGCAGAAGACGAGCCGCTTAGCCGTAGAGGGGTCGGCGGTGGCGGGGATGAGCTTCTGGAAGCCGCCTTCGTAGAATTCGTCGGGCGTTGAGATCGCCATCGGGTGGCGCAGCAGGCTCTTGGGCGCCATGACCACCAGCGGCTTCTTCACGTCGCGCTTCACCTGACGGCGCAACGCGTGGAAGTAGTTGGCTGGTGTGGTGATGTTGGCCACGATCATGTTGTTCTCGGCGCAGAGCTGCAGGAAGCGCTCCAGGCGTGCCGACGAGTGCTCCGGGCCTTGCCCCTCGTAGCCGTGCGGCAGCAGCAACACGAGGCTGCTCGTCTGGCCCCACTTCTCCTCGGCGGCGGAGAGGAACTGGTCGTACACGATTTGGGCGCCATTCGAGAAGTCGCCGAACTGCGCCTCCCACAGCACCAGCGCGTCGGGGTTGGCGACCGAATAGCCGTACTCGAAGCCGCACGCCGCGTATTCCGAGAGCAGGCTGTCGTAGATGAGCAGCTTCGACTGCCCCTCGCGCACGTTGTTGAGCGGCGTGTACTCGGTCCCGTCTTCCTGGTCATAGAGGACCGCGTGGCGGTGGCTGAACGTGCCGCGCCGCGAGTCCTGCCCGCTGATGCGGATCAGCGTGCCCTCCGCCAAGAGCGTACCGAACGCCAGCGCTTCGCCAAAGCCCCAGTCGATCTTCTGCTCGTCGTGGTAGAGGCGATCGCGCTTCTTGAACTGCCGCTCCAGCTTCCGGTGGATGTTGAAGTCCTCCGGTATCCGCACCAGCGCCTGCACCACGGCTTCGAGGTCCTCCTTGCTGGCCGCCGTGGATACGTCGTCGCTCTGGATGGAGACGGGCGACTCTACGGTGAGGTCGGTCGCAGGCGCCTCGACGGGCTGCATCTCCTTCGTCCGCTCGAAGGCTTCCTGTAAGCGGGAGTGGTAGTCGTCGAGGATCTGCTCGGCTTCCTCTGGCGTGAGATCGCCGCGGCGCAGCAGCAGCTCGGTATAGATCTTCCGCACGGACCGCTTCGCCGCAATCTTCGCGTAGAGCTGCGGCTGCGTGTACGTCGGTTCGTCGCCCTCGTTGTGGCCGTGTACGCGGTAGCACAGCATGTCGATGACGACGTCCTTGTTGAAGACCTGCCGGTAGTCGAACGCGAGCCGCGCCACGCGCACGCACGCCTCGGGGTCGTCGCCATTGACGTGGAAGATGGGCGCCTGGATCATCCGCGCCAGGTCGGTGGCGTAGAGCGTGCTGCGCGCATCCGATGGCGTAGTTGTAAAGCCGATCTGGTTGTTGACGACGAGGTGGACGGTGCCGCCCACTTTGTAGCCCCGCAGCTGGCTGAGGTTGAGCGTTTCGGCCACAACGCCTTGGCCGGCGAACGCTGCGTCGCCATGGACGAGGATGGGCACCACGGCATCAAGGTAGTCGCCCTTGGGCGCGCCTGCGTCGTTCACGCGCTTGATCTCCTGCTTGGCCCGCACCATGCCTTCCACAACCGGGTTGACGGCTTCGAGGTGGCTCGGGTTGGAGGCGAGTTCCAGCTTGATCGTCGCGCCCGAGGGCGACGTATGGATGCCTTTGGCGCCGAGGTGGTACTTCACGTCGCCCGACCCCTGCGTCGTCGCGGGGTCGATGTTGCCCTCAAACTCCGAGAAGATGGCCTCGTAAGGCTTGTTCATGATGTTGGCCAGCACGTTCAGACGACCGCGGTGCGCCATGCCGATCACGGCCTCCTGCACCTCCTGGTCGGCGGCATCGGAGAGGATCGCGTCGAGGATCGGGATCATGGTCTCCGAGCCTTCCAGCGAGAACCGCTTGTGGCCGATGTACTTCTTGTGCAAGAACTGCTCGAAGGCCTCGGCGGCGTTCAGCTCCGACACCATCCGCTTCTTGGCCGCTGGGTCGATCTCCTCTGCCGCACGCACGGGCTCCAGTCGCTCCTGCAGCCAGCGCTTCTCGGTGATGTTCGAGAGGTGCATGTACTCGATGCCAACCGTGCGCGTGTACGTCTCGCGCAGGATGGCCAGAATCTCGCGCAGCGGCAGCACATCCTCGCCACCTAGGTCGCCCGTGATGAACTCGCGGTCCAGGTCCCACAGCGTCAGGCCGTAGGTGGACGGGTCGAGATCGGGGTGGTACGACCACTCGTAACCCAGCGGGTTGACGTCGGCGTAGAGGTGTCCGCGCACGCGGTAGGCGCGGATGAGCTGCAGCACCGCCGCCTGCTTGCGGATCGGCTCCAGGTCTTCCCGCAGGCTTGCGCCCATGCCCGACGTCGTGTCGGCCATCATGGTGAACGGCTGGTACGGGATGCCAAGGTCGGCGAAGAGCTCTTTGTAGAAGTCACCGCCCGTCAGCAGGTCGGCGGCGAACTTCAGGAAGGCGCCACTCTCGGCGCCTTGGATCACGCGGTGGTCGTACGTGGAGGTCAGCGTCATCACCTTCGAGATGCCGAGGCGGCTCGCCATCAGCGGCGTGAGCGCGCTGTACTCGGGCGGATACGCGATAGCGCCCACGCCCACAATCACCCCTTGCCCTTCCATCAGGCGCGGCACGCTCAGCACCGTCCCGATCATGCCGGGGTTCGTGATCGAGGCCGTCGTGCCCTTGAAGTCGCTGAGGTCGAGCTTCCCGTTGCGGGCGCGGCGCACGATGTCGTTGTAGATGCCGAGGAACTGCGCGAAGTTCATCTTGTCGGCGCCCTTCACGTTGGGCACCACCAGCGTGCGCTTGCCGCGCTTCTCCACGTCGATAGCCAAGCCCAGGTTGACGCTGTGCGGCTGCACGTGCTGCAGCGTGTCGCCGTCGCGGCGGAAGGTCGAGTACATCGACGGCTGCTCGATGAGCGCCTTGACCACCGCCCACGCGATGATGTGCGTGAACGACACCTTATTGCCGCCCACGTACCGCTGGTAGTCGTTGATCAGCTTGCGGTTTTCCTCCATCAGCTTGACGGGGAACGTCCGCACCGAGGTGGCCGTCGGCACGCCGATGCTCGCCTCCATGTTCTCGACGATGCGGGCTGAGGCGCCGCGCAGCTTCTTGACGTCGGCCTCGTTCTCGTCGATCGCTGGTGCTGGCTTGGGAGCGGGCGCACCGTCGCCTGAGGGCACCTTGGCCGCCACAGGGGCGGCTACAGGCTGCGCGACGACGCTGCCTCGGGCCTCTGCGGCAGCAACGAAGCCCTCCGTCGGGCGGTAATCGGCGAAGAACTCGCGCCAGCTCTCGCTGATGCTGTTCGGGTCTTCCAGGTACTGCTTGTACAGGTCGTCGATGTAGCCTGTGTTGAATCCGAGCGAACTCATACGCTAGCGGCGTTTGGCGGTGGGGTACACGGGGTGTATATCCAGAGAGGATGACGCCTGTTTGGGAGCGCTTTTGGCACCCACAGCACGCCGTCCTTGAAGGTAGACAACAGTAACAATCCCGACAAGGGAATTCGGCAAAGGGCGCGGTCTACGCTTCCACTGCCGAACGGTTCGAGAAGTCGCGCAGCACGTAGTGCAGGATGCCGCCGTGGCGGTAGTAATCGACCTCCACGGGCGTATCCAGGCGGCACGTGGTCATGAAGGTCACTGTGGTGCCATCGGTCTTGGTCGCGGTCACCCCGATGTCCTGCAGCGGCTGCACGTTGTCCGTGACAGGTACCGAGAAGGCCTCGGTACCGTCCAGCCCGAGCGAGGCTGCAGTTTCGCCGTCCTTGTACTGCAGCGGAAGCACGCCCATCCCGATCAGGTTGGAACGGTGGATGCGCTCGAAGCTCTCCGCGATGACTACTTTCACGCCGAGCAGGATGGTGCCCTTGGCGGCCCAGTCGCGGCTGGAGCCCATGCCGTAGTCTTTGCCCGTGAGCACGACCAGCGGGATGCCAGCGTCGCGGTAGTTCATGGCCGCGTCGTAGATCGGCTTGACGGCGCCGCCGTCGGTGAAGTCGCGCGTGATGCCGCCTTCGGTGCCGGGCACGAGCTGGTTCTTGATGCGGATGTTGGCGAACGTACCGCGCATCATCACCTCGTGGTTGCCGCGCCGCGAGCCGAAGGAGTTGAAGTCGAGGTAGCCCACGCCGTTATCCGTCAAATACTTGCCCGCCGGACCGTCGGGCTTGATGGCCCCCGCAGGCGAGATGTGGTCCGTCGTCGTCGAGTCGCCCACCTTCACCAGCACGCGCGCGTCGTTGATGGGCGCGATAGTGGGGGTCTCGGGCGTGAGGCCGTCGAAGAACGGCGGCTCCTGGATGTACGTGGAGGTGGTGCTCCACGCGTAGATGGAGCCCTCGGGAATCGTGATAGCGTTCCACGTCTCGTTCGACTCCTCAATGCCACCGTACTCTTGCAAGAACATCTCCGCCTTCACCGTCTCGTTCACGAGCTGGCGGATCTCGGCGCTGGTCGGCCAGATGTCGCGCAGGTAGACGTCGTTACCTGCCGGGTCTTGCCCGATGGGGTCTTTCGTGAGGTCGATGTCCACCGTCCCCGCCAGCGCAAACGCCACGACCAGTGGCGGCGAGGCCAGGTAGTTGGCCTGCACGAGTTGGTGGATGCGGCCCTCGAAGTTGCGGTTGCCCGACAGCACACCCGAGACAATAAGGTTGCCTTCGCGGATGGCATTGGCTACAGGCTCCGGCAACGGTCCCGAGTTGCCGATGCAGGTCGTACAGCCGTAGCCGACTAGGTTGAAGCCGAGCTGGTTGAGGTACGGCCAGAGGTTGGCTTCATCGAGATACTCCGTCACCACACGCGAGCCCGGCGCTAGGCTGGTCTTCACGTACGGCTTCACGCGCAGCCCGCGCTCCACTGCATTCCGGGCGACTAGGCCAGCCGCCAGCATCACCGAGGGGTTGCTCGTGTTGGTGCAGCTCGTAATGGCAGCGATAGCCACGTTGCCGTGCTTCATCTCCAGCGTCGTGTCGCCGTCCACAAACGTGCCCGTGTCACTGGCGTCTGCGGCCGACCGCCCAAACCCCTGTGGTCCCGCGGGCGCGACAAACGACTCGCGGTAGGCCTTACCCAAGTCAGGCAGTACAATCCGGTCTTGTGGGCGTTTAGGTCCCGAGAGGCTCGGTACTACCGTGGAGAGGTCAAGCTCAAGCACGGCCACAAACTCGGGGTCTGGCGAGGTCTCGCTGCGGAAGAGGCCCTGCGCTTGCGTATATCGCTTGACGGTCTCGACGAGTTCAGGCGGCCGACCCGTGCGGCTCAGGAAGTCAAGCGTTTCTTGGTCGATGGGGAAGAAGCCCATGGTGGCGCCATACTCGGGTGCCATGTTGGCGATGGTGGCGCGGTCTGGCACGGTGAGGTTGTCGAGGCCCGGGCCGAAGAACTCGACGAACTTGCCAACCACGCCGTGCGCACGCAGCATCTGGGTGACGGTAAGCACCATGTCGGTAGCGGTGGCGCCTTCGGGCAGTTCGCCCATCAGCTTGAAGCCCACCACTTCGGGCATCAGCATGTAGATCGGCTGGCCCAGCATGACGGCCTCTGCCTCGATGCCGCCCACGCCCCATCCCACGACGCCCAACCCGTCGATCATGGTCGTGTGGCTGTCGGTACCCACCAGCGAGTCGGGGTAGATCACGTCCAGCCCGTTCTCCTCTTCGCGGCGCCACACACACTTCGCGATATACTCCAAATTCACCTGATGGCAGATGCCGCTGGCGGGCGGCACCACCGAGAAATTGTCGAACGCCTGCTTGCCCCAGCGCAGAAACTCGTAGCGCTCGCGGTTGCGCTCAAATTCGATCTCGGCGTTGATCTGCAGCGCCTCGGGCGAGCCGAACGCGTCCACCATCACCGAGTGGTCGATGACGAGATGCACGGGCACGCGCGGGTTGATCGTCTCTGGGTCACCGCCCAGACGTCCCATCGCCGAGCGCATGGCGGCGAGATCCACAACAGCGGGCACACCCGTGAAGTCCTGCAGCAGCACGCGGGCGGGCAGAAACGGAATCTCAACCTTCGCCGGGTCCTGCGGGTCGTACGATGCCAGCTTCTCCACGTCGACCTCCGTCACGAGGTAGCCGTCGCAGGAGCGGAGGGCACACTCTAGCAACACCTTGATCGAGTACGGCAGGCGGTCGATGTCGTAGCCGCGTTCCTTTAGCACATCAAGGCGGTAGAGGTAGGCGTTGCCTGAACCTGTGTCAAACGTATCGCGGGCCTGGAACGGATCTTTCTTCAACGCTGGAGCAGCCATGGCGTGTACTCGATGGGGTTAGAGCAGGTTATCACCTGTAACAACCGCAGTTTGGCCGAATTTGTTTATCCTCCTTTCGAACTTCCAGAAGCGCTTCTTTGTGAGGGCCCTCTTGACCCATGCAAGCGACTCCCTCCCACAGGGTACAACTGGACGCGCGCTGCTGCTTTGCTCGTGGCAGCCTTGAGCCCCCCCCGTTCTATCCTATGCAGAAGCCCGACGACATTGCTACCGTCGGGCTCCCATTCCCAATTGATTGGTTGCGAGCCGTCCCGGCTACTTCAGCAGAGTCATGCGCTGGACCAGTGCGCCCTGTGGGCCAACCAAGCGATAGAGGTACGTGCCGCTTGTCATGTTGGTAGCGTCCCACGTCGCGGCGTGCGTACCAGCGCCAAGACGGCCTTCTACCAGCGTGGCCACTTCGCGGCCTAACATGTCATACACCTTGAGCGAGACCTGCTGGGCGTCGGCGAGGGTGAAGCGGATGCGCGTAGACGGGTTGAACGGGTTCGGATAGTTTTGCTCTAGCACAAAGCCGGAAGGCGCCTCTGCCACGTCATCGCTAAACTTGCCCGCGCTCTCATCCGCAGGGATGATCTCGATGCCTGCTACCTTCGCGTTGTTTTTGGCCGTGGTGAATGCGATATCGAGGCTGCCATCGGCGACTGCCACTGTCGCCTCCTTGATTACGGCCGTGTAAGCGCCGTGATCTCGCACGAGGTCAATGTCATCCCACGTTGCCGCACCATTTTCCACATCAATGCTGAATACGCGCTTGTTCTCATCGGTGAAGTAGATTTCGGCGAGGTGGATGCGGACGGTGTAGCTTCCATCAGCTACGGGCACAGCATAGCCAAACGCCTGACCATAGCGCTCGCTTTGGTATACAAGAGGCGCCTCGGTGCCCGCGATGGCTTGGTCGTTCTTCTTGTACGTCCTGCTCGATCCTGTCAGGAATGCATCGGATAGCCACGTTGCATCGGCCACCGTGATGTCATCGGGTCCGCCGTTGAGGTAGATGGGATCCCGCTCCTCAGCTACGTCGTCGGGCGCAGCCTCACCCGTGGGGACTACTTCAATGGCCGAGACCTTGGCGTTGTCCTTCCCTGTCGTGAACGAAAGCGTCAGGGCACCGTCTCGTACGGCCACATCTTCAAACGATTTGACAACAGCTGTCATGCTGCCTACCTCATCGAAGATATCGTAGTTGGTCAGGCCACCTTGCCCCTCTACATCCACGCTGAAGATGCGCTTGTTGCTTTGCTTCCAGTAGATCTCGGCGAAGTGCAGCTTCACGTCATACGTCATGCCTGACTCGACGGGAATCTCGTAGCTGAAGGTCTTGCCGTACCGCTCGCTTCGGTACACCGCCTCGCTTGCCGTGGCGCCAGCTACACGCCCCCCAGCGGATGTTGTGTAGGCACGGCTGTTGCCGGCGTACATCGCATCGGTACTCCAGCCGGAGGCCGTCGTTTCGCCGCCCGTGTTGATGCGAATCCCACCGTCGTCAGGCAGACACTCGTACGGAGCCAGCAGGGCGTTCGCCTCGATGGCTTGTCCAGTGGCCGCGTTAAGGGCAGCTACGGCGTCCAGGTGGCCGTTGGCACTGGTAGACTCGAGCAGTGCTTTGATCTCGGCAGGCGTCAAGTTGGGATTGACGCTGTAGACCAGTGAGGCGGCAGCCGTCACGTAGGCCGCTGCGAACGAGGTGCCGTTTACGTACCGCCACGCGCCATCGTAGCCACCCACTACGATATCTACGCCGGGCGCCATCACGCTGAAGGAGGTGGCGGAATGCGGGGCCAGCGTCCCATCGGCTTGCGACGACCCCACGGCTATCACCCCGTCAACATTGGCAGGGAAGGTCGTTGGCTTGACAACTGCCGACTCAGGATAGTTACCCGCAGCAGCAACTACGACGATGCCCGCGTCCAGCGCTTTCTGGATCGCCTCTTCTACCAGTGGCGAGTAGGCCAGCCGCATGCTCAGGTTGATCACATCGACGTTCTTCTCGATGCTTTGCACAATAGCTTGTGCTACGTAGAAAGACACAGGCGCCAGATCGCCCACGTTGAGTGAAAAGACCTTGTGGTTTTTCTGATCGGTCAGGGCCGTGCGGTCGAAGCAACCTGTGGTGCCCCACTTGCCGAGCAGCCCCACGACGCCCTCGGCCTCATTGCCATGATCGGCCAATAGGGACATCAGCCCGAGCGCGTGGTCGGTGGGCTGATGTGAGGTGGGCGCTACCTGAATGTGCTGCTTCTTGGTACCGTCAAGCCCGTTGTGCTTCCGCTCACTACGCCCCACCCCGCTATCGATGAGGCTGACCTTCGCCCTACGCCGTGCATCAGCTGGGTACCACTGCGCCTTGTCCAGCCCCGTGGCCGCCATGCCCCAGTCGAGAGGATGAAGCGCATCATTCGGAAATGCCATCGGTGCAGGCGGAGCGATAGGCGCATAGTTTGGGATATCGAAGACGCCAAGGCTGGGAATCTCGATCAGCCGCAGGTAATCAACCAGTGGGCGGTCGTTGTGCGTGAGCGTTGTGACAAGCGTGAAGAAGTGCAGCAGTGGCTCGCTGATGCCAGGGAAGGTGAACACATCCACATCCAGCACGTCGTCGTGATAAATCACCGCGCCCTGATCGCTGAGGATGGAAAGCACTTCCTGATAGCCTTCGATGATGATCACGTCAGGACCGCTGCCATCGCCACCACCGTCAGTGCCCTGATACCCATCGATGATGATCACGTCAGGAGCGCTACCATCGCCACCACCATCGGTGCCCTGATAGCCTTCGATGATGATCACGTCAGGAGCACTGCCATCGCCACCACCGTCAGTGCCCGCAAAAGCGCCAGGGGTGTAGGAGAACCCACCTTCGTCGAACATGAGCCAACCGTTGCCATTCTTTTGGGCACCGCGGATCAGGCGCTGGGTCTTTCCAGAGGCATTGGTAATGAGCAGTTCGCCTGTGACTTGCTGGACGGACACCTGTGCCTCTGCCTGTGGTGCTGGTAGCAGCAGCACCGTAGCCAGCGCAAGGGCCGCGAGGGTCCGAAGGCGAGGGTGTGAGCGAGAACGCATGGATCAAGGGGGTTGTGGGAGCAGAAGGTACAGGGTGGCTTCTGCAGCGCAGCGGGTGAAGGTGGGGTTATAGGGGATCGCCAATCAGTGTAAACGCCGACCAGTAGAAGGGGTGGTTAGTCGACGCATCGCGGATGAAGCGACGTTGCATGGTGGCTAGTGCTTGGGCTTTACCTCCGGGACCGAGGTTGTCGTAAAAGCCCACCATGAATGGGCTACTGACTGCATCGTCAATCGCCCACAGGCTAGCCATTACGGTGGGGGTGCCAGCGGCTAGGAATGCTTGGTTCATTCCGACCCACTCATCGCCGTTCGGGATGTCGGACATGGCACCGCCGCTGAGCGCGGTCTCGCAGGCACTCAGCGTCACGAGGTAGGCATCCAGGCGCAGGCTGCCGATGTCCGATACGCTGAGGACTTCATCGCCGTACAGCTCGAGGTGAGAGAGCCAGGGCGCACGTGGCACAAAGGCGCCATGTGTGGCCATGTGGATGATGTCGTAGTTCATGGCCACATCCTCGAACTGCGCCTGCGTGGCCAGCTCGTCTGTTAGCTCGTGGCGGCGGTTTGGCGACTGCGCTACGATGGAACGGACCTCGCTGCGCGCCCCAGCCAGCTTGTCGTTTGGATCAGCCAGGAGTAGCATGGATCGCCACCGCTGCGGGTTGCGCTCGCGCGCCAATTGTAGCACCGTAGCCGAAGGGACCACCGAAAGGGTATACTCCTCAATTAAGAAGCGTCCTTCTGCGGAGCGGAGCGCAGCGAAGGGCAAGTAATGCAACACGCCTTCGGGAACGAGGTGCAAATGCTCTACCTCGCTGCTCAAGTGTGATTGCACTGGTGCAATCAGCTCGCTGTGCAACCGCTCTGAGATGGCTTCCCAGCGAGTCCCGGGCCCTTGGTTGCCGTCGCTCAACCGGTCGCGAAAGAACCGTACCGACTGTTGCAAAGCGTCTTGGTCTACCATCAACGGTACTGCCGTGATTTGCTCAGGATCTATGACGTACGCCACCGTTTCCTCGGCATCTTCCACCTCACGAAGGTTGTACATCACCATGGCTTCTCCCGCCCGAAGCACCCGCTGCAGGCTGTCCGCAGAGATAGGATTGAACGTGTAGAGCTTATTGACCGAGGCCAAAGCAATTTCGGCGTCTTTGTAGATGGAGTCGGCACGCTGATACTCTCGGCGCAAGTACGAGGCACGCGTGCCCCGAAGCGTCCCAGAGGTTTCGACATCTTCCAGCACGTCGGACGGTTGGAGGGCCGCGTTTAAGGCCTGCATGCGGCGATTCCACTCCACGATGCGGTCTTGAGGCGTATTCTCGTCGAGTTGGCGCTCGTATTGGGTTGTGTACAACAGGTCAACCAAGCTGCGACTGCGACCACGCTCTGCAAAATGGAACGCCTCGTCGTGGCGGCCTTGCTCATCCAAGAACATGCTGAAGTACTCATACACCCTGCCCTTATTCTGGACGAAGAACGAACGCTCTAGACTATTTAGATTATCACGCAGGGTCTCTACGATGCTGATGGACTGGCGGAAGGATGCCTCAGCCTGCTCCAATTCATTGAGGCGCCACTGCATTGTTGCTTTGCCAAGCAGGATGCGCCATTGTAGCGATGGCCAACGCAGGTCGAGCTCGAGCTGCTCGGCGCGCTCGAAGTGTGATAATGCCATCGTGTGCTCTCCGAGCTCCCCATAGGCTTCGGCTATCGTGGCCATCAGCTGAACGTGCCCAGCGGCATAGGCTTGAGACTCGGGCAGCGTGGCTTCGATCAGATCAATAGCATCTTGCACACGGCCCGTTTTAATCAGCGCCCATCCTTGATGAACAGCCAAGTCTACCTGGGTCTTCGGATTGCCCGTCAGGTGAGCTTTGGCCTGTTCATATTGAGAGAGGGCTTGCTCAAAGTTGCCAAAGTGGTAGTACAGGCGCCCCATTTGAAGGTAGTCCACAGCAGATACCAGAGCGGTATCTGCCGTTGTCGTATCTAGGAGTTCCTTAGCCGTATTCAGATCCTGCATATTGAGCGCAACGAAGCTCATAAAGCGCTGGGCTTCGCGGATGCGGGTGACGTTACCCGTTTCACGAGCCTGTGCAATAGCTTCTTCCAGGTGGAAGCGGGCTTGGTCGAAGTTGCCCCAGAAACGCTCCAACTCGGCCAGGATAATGCGCATGCCAATTTGCGCGTCGGTCTGGCGGGCACGTCGGGCAAGGTCCAGCGCTTCGAGCGCAATGGTGCGGGCCGACTCGTAGCGGCCCATGCGGTAGCGCAGCTGGGCGAGGGCGCTGAGCGCTTGGAGTTGGGAGGCGTAATCGGTGAACTCTTTTGACTGCGCTACGGCCTTCTCGAGAAGGCGCTCGGCATCGGAGAGGCGAAGCATGGCCTGGTTCGTGAAACCTCGCGAGGCCGTCACCCGGGCGATGCGCGTTGGGGTAGCTTGCTGATGGTAGGCTTCCGCCGAGTCGAGCAGGGCAAGGGCTTCGTCGTACCGATGGTCGGCCAGCGACAGGTTGGCCAGGCGCCACCAGTTCATGCCCTGCGTGGCACCGTCGTTCAACAGGTCGCTGGTGGTCAACGAAGACTCGATCAGCTCGCGTGCTGCAGCGGTCTTGCCGTCGCGTTGGTGAAGCGTCCACCCGAGATTGCCCTGCATGAGCGCTACCACATCGAGGCGGTGAGTTCGCTCGGCAGCGGCGATGGCGTTGCGTACCGCCATGTCGAAGTCGTCGGCTTGGCCCAGGCGGTAGTAGATCCTGCCCAGTTCGCGATAGGCCTCTGCATCATCCGGGTTGAGGCGGGTGGCGCGGTGCAGCAATGGCGTGGCGTGCTCGTAGTCATTGCGCAGTGTGGCTACATATCCCGCGCCGAAATGGGCCGCCACATGTGCGGTATCCGTGGCGGCAGCGTTTTCCCACACGGCCTGAAGGTCGGCGAGGTGGGCGCCACGGTCGAGGCGGCGGAGCTGGTCAGTGATGAGGCGGGCAAGCGGCGAGGTGAGGCCAAGTTCTCCAGCTAAGGCAAGCCATTGCTCTGGGGCGGCCTCTGAGGCTTGGAGCAACAAGAGACTTGCCGCGCGGTGATGCACGGCATCCTGCGTGCGGGGAACCGCCCGCTCAAACGCACGCACGCATTGGGCTTGGGCGGATTCCTGCGTGCAGACCTGGGCGAGGCGCGTGTAGAAGGGACCAAAGTCGGCATACTCCTGCACCAACTCGCTCCCGACCTCAATAGCCAAAGCAGGGTCCGCGCTGATTTGCGTCACCCACTCCCAGTACACACGCTGTTCGGCGGGCATGCCCGAGAACGCCTCTGAAGGGGAACGCTGCCCCAGGAGCAGCACAATAGCCACGCTCCCCAAGCCAATGCCAGCTAGAGCCAGACGAAACCATGACGCGTTTGCAAAGGCCATGAGTGCAAAAACGAGGTAGGGGGTGAATACGTTAACCCACGAGGGTGTCTCCCAGAGGGAGTACGCGCATTTTCTCGATTTTCGCAGGGCCACCTCACAATAAAGTGTCGGTAACCGCTTTGCATGTGCAGGGGGTGGTTGACTTCCCCCGCTGGGGGCTTGTTATTCCCACGCA
The DNA here is from genome assembly GCA_038747545.1 of Bacteroidota bacterium. Classification (GTDB taxonomy): domain Bacteria; phylum Bacteroidota; class Rhodothermia; order Rhodothermales; family JBCCMF01; genus JBCCMF01. The sequence goes on along the minus strand of JBCDJT010000090.1, from coordinate 4,244 downwards.
AACGTCGCTGTGCGCAGCCCCAGCGATGGCCCCTACGTACCTCTCAACTGGCCAATGATTATGGTTGAAGCGGCTTGTTACGAAAAAATGCCGACCCTCCCGCCATCCGCCTCGTGTGCGCTGCCAGCCTGTCATAGAGGAAGGCCTTCTGGCAGTAATGGGTTGCCGTTTTCCAGTAGGATACGCACACCTTGGGTGAAGGGACTGGCTATTTGTCTCCTCGCGTTGGCGGGATGCACCGGAGGTGGTGAACCGGATCCCAATGTGCCCTTCGCAAGCGAGTTCATCGCCTTAAACGAATCAGCGGAAACCAGTGCGGACTTTGTGCCTGTGCTTGAGGGTCCGCTACGCCTGCTGAGCGCCACCCCAGCAGGCACGCTGCAACAACGCCCCCAAGACCTCCACATCAGTGTGACGTTCAGCCAACCGATGGTGCCCCTGGGCACGACACGCGTGGACGACGCTACGCTGCTCAGCCTCTCGCCTGCCGTGGAAGGCACCTTGTCCTGGCGGGGGACGCAAACGCTGGTCTTCACACCCAGCATGCCGCTCGCGCCCGCGACAGCCTACACCGCCACGCTGCGCGATGGCCTCACCTCCATCGATGGCGAAACACTTAACGAGCCGTACCGCTGGCGCTTTGAGATGCCACGTCCCGCGCTAGTCGCCTCAGATCCCCAACGCTACGCGAGCTACGTCCGCCCCGACCAATCGCTGCGGCTATGGTTCAACCAGCGCGTCTCGGCGGGTGGCCTTGCCAATCACCTCACACTCCGCAGCGCACAGGGCACGCGGGGGCTGCCTATCGAGGTAGCGCAGGCGGGCGACAGCGTCGTGGTGGTCACACCTTTACAGCCCCTGGTGAAAGGAACAGCCTACACCCTCGAACTTGCCGAGGCACTCCCTGGCCTCGATGGTTTACTCACCGCGGGTGAAACAACAAGCGTCTCCTTCAGCACGCATGCTGACTTCCGACTAGAGGAGCTGAGTCAACCATACAACTGGGCGGAGGATGCGCTCGAGCAAATCAACCCGGCGCAGAGCTTGACGCTTCGGTTTAGCACGCCTGTGAGCTTTGCAGAGGTGCGCCAGGGGTTGACGCTTTCGCCAGCAGTGGAGGCACCTGCTGGCTGGGAGGTACGCGATGCGGTGGAGAGCACCGAGCACACCATCCGCATGCCGTGGGCGCCTGAGACACGCTATGAACTCAGCCTCAGCGGCATGACGGATACCTTCGGCCAAGAACTCGCGCCTACCGTCCGTGGCTTCCGCACGCAGGCCTACGCCCCCAGCTTCCGCATCCCAACCGGGCTCATGATCATTGAAGCCGCGGAGGGAACGGTCCTGCCCATGCACGTCACCAACATCGATGCGGTGAACTTGGGTATGCAAGCGCTCACAGCGGAGCAGGTTGTGCCGCTGGCCTCGGTGTATGACACGCAGCATTACTACCCGTACGAGGATGGCAACGAGCCTGAGCCCATCGCCATGAACCAGGTGGTGGGGTTGGACGTCCCCCGCAACGAACGCGTCGTCCATCCGCTCGAACTCAGCCCGGTGCTCACCAACGGCACAGGCATTGCTGTGGTGCGGGCAGCGCCACAAGGCGCCGACGATGACTGGGACTACCGCGCGCTCGTGCAGGTGACCCACATGGGTATTGGCGCCAAGTTCAGCCCCCACCAGAACCTGATCTTTGTCACGGAACTGGCGACGGGGCAGCCGATTGCTGAAGCCGATGTCCACCTCCGTGACGCAGACAACAACGTGCTCTGGCGCGGCGCTACCGATGCGGAGGGGCGCGCGCAGACGCCGGGGTGGTCGGCGCTGGGGATGGAGGCCCCCGACCCTTGGACGCCGCCCACGCAGTTCGTCTTCGTGGAGCGCGGCGATGACGTGGCCTTCACCAGTAACCTCTACGGCGACGGCCTGGAGCCCTACCGTTTCAACGTTGACTATGCGTGGCAGCCGGAGGCCCTCACGCTGGCTGGCAGTGTCTTCACCGACATGGGCCTGTACCGCGAGGGCGACACGGTCCATGGCAAAGCCATCCTCCGCCAGCGTACCGACGCGGACTGGCAACCGATCCGCGACAGCGTGCGCGTGCTCATCCACAGCCCACGTGACCAACTACTGCTCGACCAGCGGCTGCTCCCCAGTGACTTCGGGACGGTTAACTTCGACTGGCCATCGCCCAGGCAAACGGATCAAGGAGTATATCGTGTGCGCGTCGCCTTCGCCAGCGATACGCTCGCCACCACCCGCGACTACACATATGAGCGCGGGGACATTGCACAAGGCAGCTTCCGCATTGACGCGTTCCGCCGGGCCACCTTCAGCGCCACGGCTTCGAGCAGCCAACCCGCCTACACGGCCGGCGACTTTTTCGAGGGGCGCATCGAAGGCCGCTACCTGTTTGGCGCCGTCATGCAAGACCAGCCCGTGGCCTACACCCTCTCGCGGCGTCCCAGCAGGTACACGCCGCCTGGCTTCGACGGCTACCGCTTCGCGCCGATACAAAGCAGCGGTGGCTACCGCACACTGGCCCAGGGCGACACCGTGCTGGATGCCAACGGGCAATACGCTGTGCAACTCCAGATCGACGGCGGATCATCAGGCGGACCGAGCGAGCTGGTGTGGGAAGGCACCATCACCGACCCGTCAGCGCAGCAAATTTCCGGGCGTACTAACAAGTCGCTTCACCCAGGGCTGTTCTATGTGGGCTTACGGCCTGCCACCACCTTCCTCGATCTTGCCGATGGCAAAGACCTCCTAGTGGACCTTGTTACGGTAACGCCAGGGGGACAGAGCGTAGCGGCGGGGAACGTCACCGTCGAGCTCGTGCGGCGGCAGTGGAACAGCGTGCGCGAGGTGGGGGCCGACGGGCGGCTGCGCTGGCGAAGCCGGTACACCGAAGAAGTCGTAGCCGAGCAGCGGCTCAGCACCCAGCGCGGGCGCGCCACACGGCTCACGTTACCCATTGCTGAGGGAGGGAGCTACCTCGTACGCGCTACCGGGTACGACGTGCGCGGCAACGTCATTCGCTCGGAAGCCTACCTCTACGCGACAGGCAGCGGCTATGTGGCGTGGGAGCGTCGCGACGACGACCGCATCGACCTCGTGGCTGACCGTACGACCTACCAGCCCGGGGAAACCGCGAAGATCATGGTGCAATCGCCTTACGAGGAGGCCACAGCACTCATCACGGTCGAGCGGGAAGGCATCCTGTCCAGCCGCGTCGTCACCCTCACAGGTAGCACCCCACAGGTTGAGATACCTTTGACCGAGGCGCATTTGCCCAACGCCTTCGTGAGCGTCATGCTGGTACACGGGCGGGCGGCGCAGCCGTCGGATGTGGGCGACCCTGGGGCGCCGAGCTTCAAGCTGGGCTACGTCAACCTCAACGTAGATGCGGGTGTGCGGCGCCTCAACGTGGCGGTAGAGCCCAATGCCGAGACGTACCGCCCTGGCGACGAGGTGACGGTGGACCTGCGCGTCACCGATGCGCGGGGCAACGGTGTACCTGCGGAGGTCGCCTTCAGCGCAGCGGACGCTGGCGTGTTGAACCTGATCGGCTACCAGCTGCCCGATCCGTTTGACGCCTTTTACGGGCCGCGCCAGCTGCACGTCCGTACCACGGAGACCCGCGCTAACCTCGTACGCCAGCGCAATTTCGGACAGAAGGAAGAAGACCTAGGCGGCGGTGGCGGCGACTACAACGACGGGCCACGCGCCGACTTCCGGCCGCTGGCGTATTGGGATCCGTCCATCCGCACCGACCGTCGCGGGCGCGCCACCATCACATTCCGCGTACCCGAGAGCCTGACCACGTTTCGCCTGATGGCCAGCGCACTCACGGCCGACAGCAAGTTCGGCGCGAGCCAAGAAGACATCATCGTGACGAAGCCACTGGTGCTGCAACCCGCGCTGCCGCGCTTCGCGCGCGTGGGCGATCGCTTCGAGGCGGGTGTGCTCATCACCAACACCACGGGCGCAGCGGGCACGGCCACCGTAACTGTAACCGCCACGGGGCTCACGCTGGACGGCAGCGCCACGCAAGCCGTCGAGCTCTCGGACGGCGAGACGAAAAACGTCCGCTTTACCTGGGCGGCAGAGGGCTTGGGGGATGCCGCGCTTACGTTTGATGCCGCGCTGGGTGGGGAACGCGATGCGCTGGTGACAACGCTCCCCATTGCCGTGCCCAGCATTCGCGAGACGTTTGCCACGTTCGCCTCCACCGATGC
>JBCDJT010000089.1:0-21580 GCA_038747545.1 Bacteroidota bacterium | reverse complement strand
GTGGTGGACTGCTTCGCCTCGGGCAGGCCAAAGTCCGGCTGCTGCAGCGACGTCTGGGCAAACACGCCCCCGGCCACGACGGCCAGGACGACAGCCCAGAGGCAGAAACAACACGATTCCTTATGGCGAGCCATGAAGACGAGCGACTAGAAAAAGGCGGGAAAAGAAGTGCCGTGTGGCACGGGTGAAGGCGTCAAGAATCACACCAACCCCAAAAGGACGGCCCTGGGACACACTTTTAGGTATCGGCAGGGCAATGTGAGACTCAACGTGGTGGGCTTTAAACATACAACACGCGACAGGCGATGTAAAATGTAGCTCGTCGAGTAGGCATTTGCTGTAGGATCACAGCCCTAATGCGTGTCCGCTACCCCCGCTTCCGTTACACATCGAACGCAACGCATAGCCGTAAACCTTCGGATCGGGTGACGCGTTAGGGCAACCCTTTTGCAAATCCGACACGATCCCCATTTATATGGCCAGCCCCCAGCAGTACGCCGAGCAGCACGCCGACCGCTTCGTCGACGAACTCATTGACCTCCTCCGCATCCCGTCCGTCAGCACCGACCCGGCGCATGCCAGCGATGTGCGCCGCGCCGCGCAGTGGATGGTCGATCACCTCCAGCGCATCGGCGTGCAGCACGTGGAGCTTTGCGAGACGCCCGGCCACCCCATCGTCTACGGCGAGCACATGGTGGACGACAGCCTGCCGACCGTGCTCATCTATGGCCACTACGACGTGCAGCCGCCTGACCCGCTCGACCTCTGGACGTCGGCGCCGTTCGAGCCCGTCATCAAAGACGGCGACCTGTACGCGCGCGGCTCCTGCGACGACAAGGGCCAGGTGTTCATGTACGCCAAGGCGCTCGAAGCGTACTTCAGCACCGAAGGCAAGCTGCCCGTCAACGTAAAGCTGCTGATCGAGGGCGAGGAGGAGAACGGCTCGGTCAACCTCGACGCGTTCATCGAGCAGAACGTAGAAAAGCTGGCTGCCGATGTCATCCTCGTCTCGGACACCGCCCTCTTCGCCGACGGCGTCCCGACGATCACGTACGGATTGCGCGGCCTCGCCTATGTGGAGGTGACGCTCACGGGACCCGACCGCGACCTGCACTCGGGCGCGTACGGCGGGGCGGTGGAGAACCCGGCCAACGCGCTGGCGCGGCTCATCGCCAACCTGCACGACGACGACCACCGCGTCACCATCCCCGGCTTCTACGACAACGTGCAGCCGCTGGATGAGGACGAGCGCGAGGCCTACCGCCAGCTGCCGTTTGACAAAGAGGACTGGATGGGCAGCATCAACCTTAAGGCGACCAAGACCGAGGCGGGCTACACGGCGCTCGAAGGCAAGTCGGCGCGGCCTACGCTGGACGTGAACGGCATGTGGAGCGGCTACACGGGCTCGGGCGCGAAGACCGTGCTGCCGTCGGCGGCGAGCGCCAAGATCTCGATGCGGCTCGTGCCCAACCAGTCGCCCGAGGAGATCACCGAGAAGATCCGCGCTTACTTCGAGGCCAACACGCCCGAGACCATGACGCTGACGTTCACCGACCTGCACGGCGGCCACGGCTCCGTCGTGGAGCGCAACAGCCCCGCCATGCGCGCCGCCGGCGACGCGATGGCGAAGGCCTTCGGGCGCGAAACCGTCTTCATCCGCGCAGGTGGGTCCATCCCTGTCGTGGCCAGTTTCAAGCAGATCCTCGGCCTTGATACCATCTTGCTCGGCTTCGGCCTCAACACCGACGCGTTGCACTCGCCCAACGAGCGCTTCGGCCTGGATCGCTTCCACCTCGGCATCCAGACCATCATCGGCTTCCTGAAGACCTACGGCGCCGACGCATAAGTCAGGCAGGCACGGCTAGCGACGGAGCATCATGCCCGCATCCATCTTCGACACGCTGAAGCGCTCCACGGGCCAGCAGACGCCGGTGTCGCGTGCGCCCGAGGTGCAGTTTCGCCTCTGCTACGACGGGCGCGGCGCATACCTCTTGGTCACCGATCTGGACGGCGAGCCGCAGACGGGCCTCGACCCGCGCGCCTACCACGGCGCTGCGCACGATGTGCTCAAGCTCGTGGCCGCTTTCGAGGAGGAGAACCTGTTTTCGATAGGTTGGGGCGACGAGGCGGGGGACCGCCTTTATATGGCTGACAACGAGATGCTGCTGTGGCCCTTGCGCCGCTGCGCGCAGTTCGTCGATGCCAAAGGCCGACCCCTAACCTTTGCCGAGGGCATGGCCGAGCTGCGGCTTGAGGTCGAGCCCGACGCCGCGCCTGAGTCATCCGGCGAAGCCGACCCAGAGCCCGTCGAAGACAAAGCGCAAGGCGAACCCGCCGCTGAGGCCGAAACGCAAGCGCCCACCTCAGATGAAGCGCCTGCTCCGACGCCGCCCTTGCCCGAGCGCCTGAAGGCCACAGTGACGCTGCACCACCCGAGTCGCACGGTGCGTCGGCCGAAGCCGGTGACTGAGCGGTACTGGCTGGCGCGGGGTGTGCTGTACGAGACGGCGCCCGTGGGACCGTCGGCGGCGCTGGTGCCGGGGTTCAGCACGGTGCTGGACCGCACGGCGCTGCCGCGCTTGCTCGTGTTGCTGTTGTCGTACACGCAAAACATCGGCATCCGCTACGGCGATTATCGCATGCGCGAGGGCTCTGCCGTGGAGGCGCGGCCCACGCTGTTCATCGAACAGGTCGATGCCAGCAAGGCGCTGTTCCTGCGGCTGTCGTCGTCGGCGCCGGGCTACCCGCCGGGCTGGTTCGCCGAGTACGACCTGAGCACGGTGGTGGAGGTGGACGACGAGGCCCGCACGATCCGCCATCGCCCGCTCACCTACGTCCCGCTCGACGACGCTGAGGAGCGCCTGAGCCGCCAGCTCAAGGCCGCGCGCCGCACGCTGAACGAAGACGCCGGGTTCTTCCGCGAGGGCGACCTGTTCGTGATCGAGCGCGCCTTGGCGCAGACGTTCTTGCAGAAGCACCTGCCCGACCTGCTGCGCGACTTCATCCTCTACGGCGCCGAGAAGCTCAAGGCGTACAATGTCCGCACCGCCTCGCCCAAGCTCAACCTGCGCCTGGACCACGGCATCGACTTCCTCGCGGGCGACGCCACGCTCCAGGTAGAGACCGACACGTTTAACCTGTTCGACGCGCTCCAGCAGTTCCGCCGCGACGGCTACCTGCAGCTCAGCGACGGCACCCGCGCCGTAGTCGATGCGGGCTACTTCGACCGACTGAACCGGATCTTCAGCAAGAAGGACGAGCAGGCCGTCATCTCCTTCTTCGACCTGCCGCTGGTGGAGGAGCTGATCGACGAGAAGGTGGCCGCCGCGCTGCCGCCCGTGCGGTCGGTGTTTCGCGGGTTCAACACGATCCACGAGGGCGACGTGCCCGCGCCGCGCGTGGACGCCACGCTCCGCCCCTACCAAGTCTACGGCTACCGCTGGCTCCGCTACCTGCATGAACACACGCTGGGCGGCTGCCTCGCCGACGACATGGGCCTGGGCAAGACGCTGCAGACCATCGCGCTGCTCAGCGCCGTCTACGCCGAGGCCGAGGAGGCGCTGCCGCCGTCAGTGGTGGTCATGCCGCGCAGCCTGCTCTTCAACTGGGGCCGCGAGCTGGACAAGTTCGCCCCGCACCTGACGTATGCGGTCTACCACGGCCCCGACCGCGACCTCGACGCCGCGCTCCAGGCGCAGGTCGTCCTCACCACCTACGACATCGTCCGCGCCGACGTGGAGGCGCTGCGCGAGGTGCCGTTCTGCTATGCCGTGCTCGACGAGGCGCAGCGCATCAAGAACATCGCCACGCAGACGTCGAAGGCGGTGATGCTGCTCGACGCCCCGCACCGCCTCGCGCTCAGCGGCACGCCCATCGAGAACCACCTGGGCGAGCTGTACGCCCTCTTCCGCTTCCTCAACCCCGCCATGTTCGGCTCGGTGAAGCAGTTCGGCAGCCGCTACGCGCAGCCCATCCAGAAAGACGGCCGTGCCGACGTAGCCCACGAGCTGCGCCGCAAGATCTACCCGTTCGTGCTGCGCCGCCTCAAGCGCGATGTGGCCAAGGACCTGCCCGAGCGCATCGACCAGACGCTCTACATCGACATGAGCGAGGCGCAGGCGCGGCATTACGAGCAGCAACGCCGCTTCTACCGCGATGCCGTCCACGAACGCGTGCTGGCCGACGGCGTGAAGCGCTCGCAGCTCTACATCTTCCAGGCCTTGGCGGAGCTGCGCATGATCGCCAGCATCCCCGAGGCGCAGACCGAAGGCCGCGTGGCGTCGCCGAAGCGGGCGCTGCTGGTGGAGCAGCTGTCCGAGCTGGCGCAGAGTGGCCGCAAGGCGCTCGTCTTCGCCAACTACCTGGCCGCGCTCGACGGGCTCTCGGAAGACCTGACCACCGCCGAGGTGGGGCACGTGACCATGACCGGGCGCACCAAAAACCGCCAGCAGGTCGTGGAGCGGTTCCAGGACGATCCCGACTGCAGCGTCTTCCTGATGACGCTCAAGACGGGCAGCCTCGGCCTCAACCTCACCGCCGCCGACACCGTATTCCTCTTCGACCCGTGGTGGAACCAGGCCGCCGAGCAGCAGGCCATCGACCGCACGCACCGCATCGGGCAGGACAAGACCGTGTTTAGCTACCGCCTCATCGTGCGCGGCACCATCGAGGAGAAGATGCTACTGTTGCAAGAGCAGAAACGCGCGCTCTTCGACCAGATCATCGCCGCCGACAGCAGCGCGCTCAAGCAGCTCTCTGAGGATGACCTCGACTTCATCTTCGCCTGACGCCTCCCATGTCTGAACCGCTGATCCCTCCGTTCGACGGCCAACGCCATCCGCTGCACGTGGTCCGCCCGGTCCGCCGCACGAGGCCCACCCGGCTGCGGCTGGACCAGCTGGAGGTGACGGTGGACGACGGCTTCAACAAGAACGACCTGCTACCGTTTTTCAAGGCCCACGCCGCCCCCGTGCTGCGACATTACGGCCGGCGCTTCAAGGCGGTGTATGACCCGAAGCCGTTGAAGCACGAGCTGGTGGAGGCCTTCGCCGCCGTGTTGTTCGAGAAGCAGCTCTTCAGGGCCGTGCTGGATCGGCTGCCGGAGTGGGCGCAGCAGGCTATTCGGCAGGTGATTCACTACGGCCCGCACAGCGTCCGGCAGCTTTCGGCGCAGGTGGGCGAGCCCGTGATGGAGGTGGTGGCGCAGCGCTACCAGGCGTCGGCACGGCTGCGCACCGAGGTGGGCATGCTGATGCAAGACGCCGACAGCTACAGTCGCTCGTACCCGCGCCAGCTGTGGCAGACGCCGCTCTACCTGCCCGATGCCGTGCGGGACCATCTGAAGGCCATGCTGTTGCCGCCGCTGCTCTTGCCCGAGGTGGTGGTGCCGCCGCCCGAGCATCGTCTGTACACCGGATCGACCGAGGCGCTGGGGCGGGCGCTGCTGTTCATGAACCAAGGCCACATGGCCTACACGCAGGCGGGCAAGCCGCGCCGTGCCAACGTCCGCGCCCTCCACAAGACGTGTGGCATCGACGAGTTCTTCCCTGACACTAAAGGCCCGCTCAGCTTCCTGGCCACCGAGCACGCCATCGATGCCCTGCGCGACACGGCGCTGCCCGACGACCTCGGCTACACCCCCGCCGACCTCGTTGCACAGGTGCTGAACATCGAGTATGTGGCCAAGCGCGCCTACGCGCTGGCTCGTGTGCATCTGCCGCATCTGGGTAACATCGAGCATTATTACGTACGCAGCGCAGAGCACACCGCGCGGCGGCAGTTGCTGGGGTTGCTTACGGCATTGCGCACCGACACCTGGATCGCCATTGACGACTTGGTGCGCTACGTGCGCTACGAGGGGCTGGACGTGGTGCCGTTTACGGCCAAGGAAGTGATGAACATGGTCTCGAACAAGGTGTCGGTTAAGAGCGAGCCAATGCCTGATGCGCTTCGCGACAAACGCAGCTATTATTACTACTACGGCGATACCATCGGGCGCGATGCGTATGTGGCGCTAGCTCACCGCCCGCTGCTGAAAAACCTGATGGCACGCTTGGCCGTGCTGGGCGTGACGGAGGTGGCCTACACCACCCCGCACAACGACGAGGCCATGCTCACAGGTAAGCCCTACCTCACCGTGTTCGACGGGGTGAGCCACGTCCGCCTGACACCGCTGGGTGCGTACCTCGTGGGGCACACCGACACCTTGGAAGAGGCCGTGGTGGAGCGCGCCTCGTCCACCGTCACGCTCGATCCGCACTACCTCATCCTCACCATCGACGGCGACGACCCGCTCAAGAACATGGTCGCCGAGCAGATGGGCGACCGCCTGAGCCCAGGCCGCTACCGCATCGACTACGCCCCCTTCCTGCGCGACTGCCGCCGCCGTGTGGATGTGGAGGACAAGATCGAGCGCTTCAAGCGCCACCTCGCCCGCGACGTACCCGAGCGCTGGGCTACGTTCTTCGAGGAGGTCGTGCGCAAGGTGCAGCCGCTCAAGCCGCAGGCCGCCTACCTCGTGTTTCAGCTCGACGGCGACGCGGAACTGATCCGCCTCTTCGCCCGCGACCCCGTCCTGCAGGAGCATGCCAAGAAGGCCGAGGACCATCACGTGCTCATCGCCGAGCACCACCTGGGCACCGTGCGCCGCCGCCTGGAGCAGTTCGGCTACCTGATGACGACGTGAGCGCTGGGCGGCGTACACCAGATCAGTTCGCGTCTATCCATGCGAGGTCGGCCGCGTGGGGGCCCGTGACGACGACGGCAAACCCGGCCTGGGTAGCACAGTCAGCCTCCAGTGCGTCGATGCGGAGCTGGTTGGACGCTGGTTTGAAGAGCAGGCAGAGATCGCTTGCAGTGCGGTAGACTTGCAGGTCGCCGAGCGTTGTATCGGCGTCCAGGCGGAGGTGCCCCAGGCGGAGCATGCTGAAGTCGGCGGGGTGGCCATTATCGCCGCCACCCGTGAGCGCCGGGCGAGCCTTCCAGGCCTGGGCTTCGGCAGCCAGCTCTAGCATCGACAGACGGCGTGTTTCGTCATTCCACTGGGCGCGCTTCTCCGTGAAGCCTGCGAAGGCGCTAATGACGGCGATCATCACGACGACGCTGCCAAGGACGATGAGGAGAAGCTGTTGCTGGCCCATGATACGGTTGAGATTGGATGAGAAGCGGTAGTGTGCAGCCCCTTCGCTCAAGCGCGATTCCTACCTTGCGCCGCACACGATGAATCCCCACTCCTCTTCGATGAACGGATGACCGCTTCGCTAGACCACCACGTTGCCCTGATCACAGGCGCCAGCCGCGGCTTGGGCCGCGCCATTGCCCTGCGCCTCGCTGCTGCTGGGGCGAGTCTCATCCTGAGCGCCCGCAACCGCGCTGAGTTAGAGCAGGTGGCCGCCGCTGCCCGCGCCGTCTCCGATCAGCCCGTCGTCATCGCCCCGCTCGACGTCACCGACGCCGCTCAGATTGACCAAGTCGTTGAGACCGCCCTCGCCCAGTTTGGCCGCATCGACATCCTCATCAACAACGCTGGGCTGAGCTGGTACAAGCCGCTGCCCGAGTGGAGCCGCGACGAGATCCTGACGGTGGTCAACGTCAATCTCACCGGGCTCATGCTGATGACCCATGCCGTGGTGCCGCACATGATCCGGCAGAAAAGCGGCCAGATTGTCAACATCGCCTCCGACGTCGGGCGGCGCGTGGTGCCCAATATGGCGCCGTACGTGGCGGCCAAGCACGGGGTCGTCGGGTTCTCGGGCTCGCTGCTGCGCGAGGTGAAGGAGCACAGGGTGAAGGTATCGGTGGTGCTGCCCGGCATCATCGACACCTACTTCGGCGGCGGCGAAGCGGGCACGCGCGACGAGACGTGGGCGCTGCGCCCCGAGGCCGTCGCCGAGACGGTCCACACCGTGCTCACGCAGCCGCCGTACGTGGTGCTCGACGAGGTGACCGTCCACCCGCTGAAGCAAGACTTTTAAGCCGCACCGCCTGGAAACCCGCCGCATATGGTCGGGTTTAGGGCGCCCACACCCGCCCGGGTGGCGGAATTGGTAGACGCGCTGGATTCAAAATCCAGTTTCTTTACGGAAGTGTGGGTTCGAGCCCCACCCCGGGTACAGGCAGAAAGCCCGATCTCAGCAGAGTGGCCGAGGTCGGGCTTTTGCGTGTAGCGTGAGGGTCTGCTGAGGCTTACTGCTGAGCCGCGACCAGATCGAACTTGACGATCACCTCGTCGCCCGTGCGCAGGGCGCCGAACATGGCGGTGGGCGGCGTCATGCCGTAGTCGGTGAGCAGCAGTGGGTACTGGCCCACGAAGTGCATCTGCCCATCGTCGCCCATCGAGCCGATGACCTCCATCTGGATCTCCTTCGTCTCACCAGCCAGCGTCAGTTCGCCCGTCGTGTTGAGCGTGTAGCCTTCGTCGGTCTGGGCTACGACTTCGGCAGCGGTCAGCGCATACGTGATGTTAGCGTGCTGCGTGACGTTGAGCGTCTTCCACATCAGGCGGTCCATGATGGTGCTCTTGCCACTTTTGATCTCCTTGGCCGTGACGTCGAGGGCGACGGCTGAGACCTCAGGACCTTCGGCATAGGCTTCGTTCACCGTGATAGAGCCTGCAAACGCTTGCGCAGTAACGGTCCAGTCGTCTCTGTTCGACGTTCCATCTATCGTGATCTGGCTCTCAGGGAGGATGCTGAGTGTGACTTGTGCGTTCACAGCCGTGGGGAGGAGGAGGAGCGAGAAGGCAACGAGGATCGTGCGCCGAAGGGTTGTCATGGCTTGCTTCAAACTTAATGTTAACGTATTGTCTTACCAGCATGTAGGGTAGCTGCTTCGTAATGGAGTGCGGCAAGAACAGTTCCGCAACGAATTCCCCTGGGAAGCGCTACCAATCTTTATCGAAAATCCCGTACCTTTTGATTCCGAGGGCGGCATATTGCCTGTAACGGCTCCTCCGAAAGGCCGCCTTGCCCCTCTTGATCCAACCCGTTCTATCCACATAAGTCTACGGATACGTATGAAAAAGAAAACGACGAACCACAATGCCTCGCGCCGAGGTTTTCTGAAGAAAGGCGCCGTGGCGGCTGCCGCGATGGCCTCTGGGCTGGGCACAACGGCATCGGCCAAGAGTCCTAAAGTCTTCCGCTACGGAAAAGCACCTGCCACGGGCAGCGTGCTTGGCGCCAACGATCGCCTCGTCGTCGGTTTCATTGGCGTGGGCGGGCAAGGCTTCAACTCGCACCTCGGCTCGGTGCATCGCAACACCGACGCGATGAACGCCGTGGGCGCCGCCGCTTGTGACCTCTTTGCCGACCGCCGCGACCGCGCTGCTGCCAAGATGGGCGAGCTCAGCACGTGGGGCACCGACGTCTACAGTGACTACCGCGAGATCATTGACCGCGACGACATCGACGCCGTGTTCATCGGCACCGTGGACCACTGGCACGCGCAGATCGCCATCGATGCGATGGACGCGGGCAAGCACGTCTACTGCGAGAAGCCCATGACGCGCTACCTCGGCGAAGCCTTCGACATCTACGACAAGGCGATGGAGACGGGCATGAAGTTTCAGGTCGGCTCCCAGTACTGCACCGAGGGCAAGTGGCACAAGGCCGCCGAGCTGATCCAGGCCGGCATGATTGGCGCCCCCGTGCTGGCGCAAGACTCCTACTGCCGCAACAACCCCGACGGCGAGTGGAACTACGGCATCGACCAGAACCTGAGCATGGATACCCTCGACTGGAAGACGTGGCTCGGCCCGGTCTCGGATCGTCCGTTCAGCGCCGACGAGTACCACCGCTGGCGCAAGTACTACCCGTATTGCGCGGGCATCCTGGGCGACCTGCTGGCTCACCGCATCCACCCGCTCATCATTGCGACGGGCGCACCCGAGTTCCCCGTGCGCGTCTCGTGCCACGGCACGCGCAAGGTCACACCCGACCGCGACGTGCCCGACAACACGCAGCTCATCGCCGAGATGCCGAGCGGCATGTCGATGGTTATTCTGGGCAGCACCGTGAACGAGCAAGGCCTCGGCCAGGTGATCCGTGGTCACGAAGCCACGCTCTACTTTGGCGGCAACCGTCTGGAGCTACGCCCTGAGCGTCCGTTCGCCGACTTGGCCGACCAGGAGATCCACGAGAACATCGAGCCGGGCGTGAGCATCCCCGCGCACATCTCGAACTTCTTCGACGCCATCCGCACCGACACGCAGCCTAGCGGCAACATCGACGTCGCCATCAAGACGCAGACCATCATCTCGCTGGCCGAAATGTCGGACCGCCTGGGCATGATGCTCTTCTTCGACGAAGAAACGCGCAAGGTCACCACAGGCGATGGGAGCGAAGTCGAGCTCATCACCTACGGCACAATGGAGCAATCTTGACCAGTGCTCCCGTTTGATTCGGACAAGGTCCGTCGGCTTCGGTCGGCGGGCCTTTTTTGCTGGAGTGGCGCCTTGGGCAGCCGAGGCGTAGCTTACCGCGTCCTCACCATCTGCCGGCCACTCCTCGCATGCGTCTCCTGCTCGCGTTTTTTCTCCTCGCATCGCCCCTCGTGGCCCATGCCCAGATCGCCGAGGCGTGGCAGCCCATCGCCACCGACACGGATGGAAAGCCGCGCCACGAGAACGCCTTCGTGCAGGTGGGCGACAAGTTTTACTTGGTGGGCGGGCGTGGCATGAAGCCCATCGACATCTACGACCCTACGACGAAGACGTGGTCGCAAGGTGCGCAGCCGCCCGTAGAGATGCATCACTTCCAGGCGGTGGCGCACCACGGGTTGCTGTACGTGGTCGGCGCGTTCACGGGCGGGTGGCCAAGCGAGACGCCGCTGGCCAATATCTATCTCTACGACCCCACGCAGGACCGCTGGATGGTGGGGCCCGAGGTGCCAGCACATCGCAGGCGCGGCGCGGCGGGCGTGGTGGTATACCATGACAAGCTCTATGTGGTCTGCGGCATCGTGAACGGGCACCAGTCGCACTGGGTGCCGTGGCTGGACGTGTACGACCCCGCCACAGGGACGTGGACCGAGCTGCCTGATGCGCCGCGTGCCCGCGATCACTTCATGGCCGCCGTAGTGGACGGTAAGCTCTACGCCGCGGGCGGCAGGCGGTCGGGCTCGGACCCCCGCTCGGGCTTTGGCGGGACGGTGGCTGAGGTCGATGTGTACGATATCGACACCCAGGTATGGCGCACCTTGCCCTCGCCTGAGGGCGATATCCCCACGCAGCGTGCAGGCACTGGTGTGGCGGTGGTGGGCGGCGAGGTTATCGTAGTCGGTGGCGAGAGCGCAGCGCAGGTGGAGGCGCACGAGCAAGTGGAAGCGCTCAACCCATCTACCGAGGCGTGGCGGGCGCTGCCCAGCCTGGCGCAAGGGCGGCACGGCACGCAGGTGATCAACACGCCGGAAGGCCTCTACGTGGCGGGCGGCTGCGCCAATCGTGGGGGGAGCCCGGAGATCGTAGCGCTGGAGCACCTCGCCCTGGCGATGCCCAGCTATACGCAGGACGAGCGCATCCCCATTGGTATTCCCCTAGAAGACAGCATGCTGGAGGCCGTAGCCGTGGAGCCGATGGGCAGCGGCAAGGCGCGCGTCACCATCGCCAACGCGGGTGGCAACCAAGCGCTCGTCATCGCACATGCACTCGTCCACACCCTCGTCCATAGTGGCGGGCAGGTGATGACGGACATCGACTTCCCGCACATCCTGGCGCCTGGTGCGCTGATGAAGCTGGAGGTGGCGTTTGATCCCGATGCAGGCAGCGAACTCGTCGTCAAAGCGCTCAAGCGCGGTGCGCCCGTGGTGGTGCCGCTGCATGACCGCTACGCGGTGGAATACATGGCGCCGATGCTGGTGGAGGCGGATGGCCACCTCGTGGCCGAGGCCGAAGCATTTGTCCATCAGGCCAACACGTCGCAGCGGCAGTGGTACGTGACGGGCGCCGACAGCTTGCACGACGTGGGCAATGACCCCGATGGCAACAACGCTGCGAGCGCCAGCGGGGGTGTCTACCTCGAAGCCCTGCCGGATACGCGCATGACGCACGACGATCCGTTGGTGGACGACGTCAGCTTTGCCAACACGCCGGGGCGCATGGCCACGCTCACGTACTACGCGCACGTCAAGTCGCCGGGGCGCTACTACGTTTGGGTGCGCACGCACACGTCGGGGACGGAGGATAACGGCATCCACGTCGGGCTGAACGGTACGTGGCCCGCCAGCGGCCAGCGCATGCAGTTCGACGGCAACAAGCAGGCGTGGTCCTGGGAAAGCCGCCAGCGCACCGACGCCGTCCACACGGGTGTGCCCGAGTTAATCTATCTCGACATCCCCGAGGCGGGCATCTACAGCATCCAGTTCGCGATGCGCGAGGACGGCTTCGAGTTCGACCAGTGGGCGCTTATGCCCACGTACACGCCGCCCGGTAACAGCTCTGGGAGATGATTGTGCGATCAAAGTTGTCATCCCGAGCAGAGGCCGTAGGCCGGAGCCGAGGGATCTCCCACTTGGTCGTTGTGCAATCCTCGAACGGAGGAGATCCCTCGACTTCGCTCGGGATGACAAAGTTAGCTGTTGTGCTGCACTGTAAATTCCAAAACAGGCATGAGTAGCGGCTACTGGCTCAGTGCCGACTTCAGCGCGTCGAAGTCTACTTCGCCCCAGCCCGAGCGGGGGTTCTTCTCGCCGGGCGAGGACGTGAACTGCCGCAAGAACAGCGTCGCTTCGTTCTGGCTCCAGTCGGGATTGCGGGCGTAAATCAACGCGAAGGCGGCGGCCACACGCGGCGCGGCGAACGACGTGCCCTGGCGTTCCACGTTGCCAAAGAGCACCTGACCCTCGGCGGCAAAGTCGGGGCGGAGGCGGTCGTCGTTGGTGGGCCCCTGCGAGCCGTCGGCGTAGTCCTCAGCGGTGACAGGGAGCACGGAGCGCGTGGTGGCGAGCCAGCTCAGGCTGCTACGGGCCTCAGGTGCAGGCACTGCGGCCTCTGGGGCCGGGTACGTGTACACCTCGAACGTGGGCACGCTGCTTGCGAGCTGCTCGGGCTTGCGATGCTCGACGACGAGCCGGTACGACCGCACACCCGCATAGGGCGGGCGGAAGCCGCGGATGAGTTCTAGCGGCCGCTCGAATTGCCCGGGGCCTTGCTTGTTGCGCGACGCGTACGGCCGGCGCGGCGCGCGTAGGATGGGCGATCCCTCTTCATCGAGCAGGACGATGTCGAGGTCGTGAGCCAGCGTGTCCCAGTCGTCCCATGTGACGAGGAACTGGTAGACCTTGTCGCTGCTGAGGTCGAGGGAGAGGTAGTTCTGGCCGCCCGCAAACTCGTGCGCGGCGTCACCGTCGGCATCAGAGAACGAGGCCTCCCAGTGGCTGCGGGCGAAGTTACCGGCGGCCGTCACGAACAGCGCCTTCCCTGCCACGATCTGGTCGATCTGCTGGGCAAAGGACGAGGTGCCGTCGTAGTCGTCGAACGCCTGCATCCACCAGACCGAGCATGTAATGACCTGTACGTTCAGCTCCTCGACCGCGTAGCGCAGTGCCGCCAAAAACTCCACCTCAGTGCTGAAGTTGAGCAGGTGGACGGTCGTCTCGGCATCCAGGTGCTCCGTCAACGCGGTGAGGGTGGCCGTGCCGTGATTCGCCGCAGCGCGGTTCGGGTTGATACGGCCGTCGGGGCGGAACGAGCGCGTGGTGTAGGTGCGGTTGCCGAGCAGGGTAGGAAGCATGCTTTCGTCAAAGCCGAACTCCATCACGGCCATGCGCACAGGAGCCTGCGTGGGCAACGCCGTTGCAGGTTGGGGCGGGCCTGCCGCGCCCAGGTCGCCCGTGACCTCGCCGTTGAGCTGCGGCGGCGCGGGCAGTGACAGCGTGCGGACGAACGGAAAAGCGGCCAGGTCAGCCAGCGCGGTGAAGGGCGCCGAGACCTGCACCCAGACGCCCTCCTCGTACTCGATCAGCGCGCCCGAGTCGCTGAGCTGCTGCCGCGTGGCGCCGTTCAGGCCTGGCGCTGTGATCTCCAACAAGAGCGTCAGTGCCGTGTCGTCAGTGCCTGTTTGCTGGGCGTCGTCCCAGGCCTCAAACAACTCCCAGGCTACTTTGCCCTGCTGCTCCTGCGTGAAGGTGACCGTCGCCGACTGGGCGAGCCGCCCGTTGTTGGCGCCGAGCAGGTCCACGCGTGCGGCGTAGCGGGCGCCCTCTTCGAGCGCGGGCGCACTGGCGGGATACGTGAACGTGGTCTGCTCCGTGGTGGCCTGCCACAGCGGCTCGCCCTGTGGCGCCGAGCCGTCAGTAGCCGCCGCCCAGAGGCTGACTTGGTACTGTGGCTTGAGGCCAGCAGGCAGCTGCTCCGCCAGCCAGGTGAATAGCGGATACGGCAGCACGTTGGTTGCGGCATCGGCGGGCGTAAGCAACGTCAGCTGGGGCTCTGCCTCTGGTGCGCTGATGATCACCGAGGCGTAGTCCTGCACCTCCTCGTCGCCGCTCCACTGCACACGAACAGCGGCAAAGCCGGGCTGCGGCCCCGCCGTGAATCGCCCTGTAGCATCCACCGTGCCCGCACTTGCAGGCTCCACGACCCACTGCACATCGGCGAGCAAGGTGTCTACGCCGTCAACCTGACTCGTGTAGCTGAAGCCCACGGCCTCACCCGTGCTGACGTACGCCTCCTGTGGCTCCACCAACAGCGTGAGCAGGCGTTGCGCAGGTGGTTGGCCAGTACGGTCAGGTGCTGCGGGCGTGTTGAAGCCCGTGGGTGCTGGCACCGTGCCACCCGCAAAGGGATTGGTGATCGCATCTTCTACCGATTCGATCGTGAAGCGGTACACCGGGCTGGGGATGCGCTCCAGGCCTGCCGCTGTCTGCACGCGTGCCTCCACTTGCCACGCATACGTCAAGCCGGGTTGCAACGGCTCGGCGAAGCTCGGGTACAGCAACTGCTGGGCCTCGACGTCCTCCTGCCGAAAGACGGGCTGTCCGGTAACGACGTCTTCTGGCGCCACTTGGCCCGGACGGACCTCGTACAGCGTGAAGTCTACGCTGGCGCTCTGCGTAAACCATTGAAACAGCGGGAACGGCGAAGCCAACGTTTCCAGCGGCTGGTCGAAGGCCAAGCCGGGGCCGATGAGGTCCAGCTCCGGGCCTGGGTTAGACGTCTCGACCTCGCCGACTTCCTCGGCGACGGGCTGCCGGGTCGCCACGTCTTCCAGCGTCACTGCGTAGCTGTAGACGTCGGGCGGCAGGAGGCCTGTCTCTAGCGCACGATCCAAGATGGTATCGCCCACATCGCTGAGCGCGAACTGGGTGATGTCGCGGTTGGTGACCATGCGTACCTCGCCACCGGTCAGCGTGCCGAGGAGGATGCGGCCCTGGCCCAGGTAGCCGTTGGCCTGCCCGGTGACGTCGATGAGCAGCCGAAGGTCGCGGGCGCGCTCGTCGTTCGTGACCGTGGCGATCAATAGGACGGGGGCGAACTCCGGGCGTGTGATGTCAAAGTCGGAGAGGCGCAAGGCGTCGACCTCGACCACGTCCACCTGGACGGTCGGTTGGGCGAGGAGGGGCGTGGTAGCCACCAGCCCCAGCAGGCCGAGGAGTAAGACGCGAAAGCGGTACACGATGGGTGTGTGAGCAGTTGTGGAGTGGCTAGCCAATGGTACGTGGGACGGATAAGGCGGAGGCTTTTATGGGGCGGAAGGTAGGGCATGTCGCGAAACAATGCCCGATGCATCCGCGTGGTCTGCGCTGTTCCTCCCTCCACAACCATGCATCCCCATGTCCGCTTCTCGCATCGAGATGCTGCTTGCGTTTTACGACGAGGACCCCACTGACACCTTCACGCAGTTCGCCCTCGCGCAGGAGTACCGCAAGGCCGGGCAGCCTGAGCAGGCGGTGGCCTTCTTCGAAGGGCTCGTGCGCAACCACCCCGCCTACGTGGGCACGTACTACCACCTCGCGGAGGTCTACCGCGACCAGGGGCGTACCGACGACGCCATCGCAGTCCTCAACCACGGCGTTCAAGAAGGGCAGCGCCAACGCGACTTCAAGGCCGTATCTGAGATGCGGGATCTTCTCATGCAACTGCAAGGCATAGGCTTCGATGATGACGATGAGTAACCGTTGTGCGGCTTGGCTCGCTGTGTTCATGCTGGTGTGCGCCCTGCCGCTGTTTGCGCAGGAGGCCAAGGTCTACACCGTCAAGCAAGGCGACACGCTCTTTAGCATCGCGCAGCAGCACAACCTGACAATGGCCCAGCTGCGCCAACTCAACGATCTGCCCAACAACCTCGTCAAGGTGGGGCAGCTGCTGATCGTAGAGCCACCGCACGAGGAGGGGGCGCATACGCCCGAGCCCGAGGTGATGCCGGCCACGGTCGATTCGAGCCAGATCATCCCGGTCATTGATCCGGGGTCAGCACCACTGCCCGCCGACGCGGCACCACCGCCCAACACAGCGCCGCAGCCAGATCCGAACGCCGTCTACGGCCGCTACCTCGTAGAGCGCGGCGACACCATGTACCGCATCGCCCGGCAGACGGGCGTCCCGGTGGACACGCTCCTGCTGCTCAACCCTGACCTCGCCACGGTACTCCCGCTGGGCGCCGAGCTGAAGCTGCCCGAACGCTTCGCGGTGCTCACGCACACGGTGGAGCGCGGCCAGACGCTCTTCGCCATCGCCCGCACCTACCAGACCGACGTGGCTACCATCCGCGCCATGAACGGCAACCTCTCGGGCACCACCATCCGCGTTGGGCAAGCCCTGCAGGTGCCGGCCAATGGCCGCGCCATCAACGCCATGCAAGAGGCGCCCTCCAACGAGCCGCCCCCGCCCGACTACCAAGGCGCGGTGTCGGTGTATCCGGCGCCGTTCGAGGGGCGCGCTATGGCCAACGCACGGCCGTACGACCCGGCTCAGCTCACCGTCAGCCATGCCACGCTGCCGTTTGGCACCGTCGTGCTGCTCACCAATGTAGCGACCGGGTACGCCACCTTCGCCGAAGTCACCGACCGCACGCTCGTCGATGCCGCACAGGTGATGGACGTGTCGCGGGCCGTGGCCGAAGCCCTCAGGCTTGACGCCAACGCCGACCCGGCGCACGTCGTCGAGATCCGGGTGCGCGATTGACGTTCGGCGCTTCGTTGGGCAGGTGCTGAGGTTTTCGTATCTTTGACGGCTGTCGGCCCGGCTGCTGCGACAAGCCGAGGCCGTGTCCTCCTTCACTACGCCGCGACGTCCATCCATGAACCAAGCGCAGTTTGGCCTCATCGGCCTTCCCCAACGTCCCGAAAAGCCCCGCAACGATGGCATCACGTTGATGCTCGACAAAGGCCTCGCCCCGCGCCAGGTCGAAGACACCCTCGAAGTCTCGGCCGCCTACATCGACGTGGTCAAGTTTGGCTGGGGCACGTCGGTGATTACGCCAGGCCTCCATCGCAAGCTCGACATCTACAAAAGCTATGGCCTGCCCGTCTACTTTGGCGGGACGTTGTTCGAGGCGTTTTACATGCGCGGTCAGCTGGATACCTACCGCGCATTGCTACGCGACCTAGAGGTGACGCATGTGGAGGTATCGGATGGCTCGCTTAACATTCCGCACGACGAGAAGTTGAGCTGCATCGCCTCGCTCGCCGAGGACTTCACGGTGCTCAGCGAGGTCGGCTCGAAGGATCAGCAGAAGATCATGCCGCCGTACAAGTGGGTGCAGATGATTCAGGCCGAGCTAGAAGCCGGGAGCTGGCGCGTCATCTGCGAGGCACGCGAGAGCGGGACGGCAGGTATCTTCCGCCCCAACGGCGAGATTCGCTCAGGCCTCATTGACGAGATCGTACACATGGTGGGGCAAGACCGCATCATCTTCGAGGCGCCCAAGAAGAGCCAGCAGGTGTGGTTCATCAAGCAGTTCGGGGCCAACGTCAACCTCGGCAACATCAGCCCCGAGGAAGTCATCCCGCTCGAAACCCTCCGCCTCGGCCTCCGTGGCGACACGCTGTTCGAGTTCTTCGAGGCGCCCATCCAACTCCGCGTCGACAATTCCTGAACGGAGCGGCCTGCCGAGCCGCTTGGTTTTCGAGAGTGAAGCAGTCGAAGTCCGCAATCCGCGCAGATTTCGAAGGACGCCGTTAACAAAACCGCGTCCCAGCGGTTGGCAGCGGCTGTTTTTAATCCTATCAACGCGCCCAGATCAAGGGGCTCTGCTTGGTCAGTTGACGCATGAATAAGAACACAACGCTCGTGGTCACGCAGGTTCGCATGGTCATCCTCGTGATGAACAGCCTGATGCTGGTGGGGCTCTACTTCGCACTCGGCATGGGCGAGAGCGGCCAGACGTCGCTCTTCATCGCCATCGGACTCGGCCTCACGCTGGCTACGTCGCTCGTGGTGGCGCAAGTGGTTACCAAGGCACTCAACAACGCCGCCCCTGCCGAGCCCACGCCCGCACCGCCTCCGCCGAAGCCCGAGCCGCTGGCGCTGCCCAAGCCCTCGCCAGCACCCGCCATCCAACTGCTGTCGGTGCTGCAGCGCAAGGGGCGTCTGCTCGACTTCCTGCAGGAGGACATCCGCCCGTTCACCGATGCACAGATTGGTGCGGCCGTGCGCAACGTGCATGAGGGCTGCAAGGAAGCTCTCGCGGAGAGCGTCGTGCTTGAACCCATCTATGACGTGCCCGAGGGCAGTGCCATCACCGTGGCGGCCGACTTTGACGCGAAGGCCATCCGCCTGACGGGCAGCGTCGCGGGCGAGCCGCCGTTCAGCGGCAGCGTCCAGCATCGCGGCTGGCGCGTAGCTGAGGTCAAGCTGCCCGAGCAACTTCCCGGCAAGGACACCGATATGGTGGTCGCCCCTGCCGAAGTGGAAGTGCGGTAGTTCTACAGATTGAACTTGTGTGGTGACCCAGCGCCTACCGTGCGCGCCGTGTCATCCTGAGCGGAGGCCGTCAGGCCGTAGCCGAAGGATCTCCTCCCCAAAGGTCATGCACAGCGAAAAGGGGGGAGGTCCCTCGGCTTCACTCGGGATGACAACCCTTTAGGCCTCTGCTCGCAAACGAAAAATATGATGTCTGATCCGAAATACATCGTCGGGATCGATTTGGGGACGACGCACTGCGTAGTCGCGTTCACCGAGAACGCCGTGCCCGAGTTTGACGCCCCGGCCATCCATATCTTCAACATGCCGCAGGTGGTGGCGCCGGGCGAGATCAAATCCCAGCCGCTGCTGCCGTCGTTCCTGTTCATGCCGGGGCCGCACGATGTGCCTGAGGGCGCACTGCGGCTGCCGTGGCAGGGGGACATCGACTACGCCGTGGGCCAGTTTGCCCGCGAGCGCGGCGCTGAGCTGCCGATGCGGCTGGTGGCGTCGGCGAAGTCGTGGCTGAGTCATACCGGCGTGGACCGCACGGCCGCCATCCTGCCGTGGGAGGCGCCGTCGGATGCGCGCCGCGTCTCACCCGTCGAGGCCGCCACGCGCTACCTGAAGCACCTGCGCGCTGCGTGGAACCACCACATGGCCCGCGAGGACGACGCCCTGCGCTTGGAGCGGCAAGTGGTCTACCTGACCGTCCCGGCCTCGTTTGACGCCGTGGCGCGCGAGCTGACCGTGCGCGCCGCCCAAGCCGCTGGGCTGCACAACCTGACGCTGCTGGAGGAGCCGCAGGCCGCGTTCTACGCGTGGCTCGAATCGCAGCAGGACCACTGGCGCGACCTCATCGGCGTGGGCGAGACGGTGCTGGTCTGCGACGTCGGCGGCGGCACCACCGACCTCAGCCTCATCGAAGTCGTGGAGGAGGAGGGCAACCTCGACTTGCGCCGTGTAGCCGTGGGCGACCATATCCTGCTCGGCGGCGACAACATGGACCTGACGCTGGCCTACGCCCTGCGCGGCAAGCTGGCGCGGCAAGGCACCAACCTGGACAACTGGCAGTTTCGCGGCCTCGCGCACCAGTGCCGCAAAGCCAAAGAACGGCTGCTCTCCGAGCCCAACCTCGAATCCGAGCCCATCGTCATCCTCGGTCGCGGCTCCTCGCTGATTGGCGGGACAATACGGACCGAGCTGACGCGCCAGGAGATCGAGACGATTCTGGTGGCGGGCTTCTTTCCGAAAGTGGAAGCGCACGAGCATCCGCAGCGTCAAGCCAAAGTCGGCGTGCGCGAGATGGGCTTGCCGTATGAGTCCGACCCCGCCATCACGCGCCACCTCGCGCAGTTCCTCAGCCGCACCGAGGCGGCGTTCCCGTCGGCGGTGCTGTTCAACGGCGGCGTCATGAAGGCCGACGCGCTCCGCTCGCAAGTGCTCAGCGTGCTTCGGCATTGGTCGCAAGGCGAGGTGCGCGAGCTGCCGTCCATCAGTCTCGACCACGCCGTAGCGCACGGCGCCACGTACTACGGCCTCGCCCGCAAGGGCCGGGGCATCCGCATCAAGGCGGGGACGGCGCAGACGTACTACATCGGCGTCGAGAGCAACATGCCCGCCGTGCCTGGCATCCCCACGCCCATCAAGGCGCTCTGCGTGGTGCCGTTCGGCATGGAGGAGGGCAGCGATGCGCAGATCCGGCAGAAAGAGTTCGGCCTCGTCGTGGGCGATCAGGCCGTGTTCAAGCTGCTCGGCTCCACCACGCGCAAGCACGACACCGTCGGCGAGATCGTGGAGGACTGGGGCGGCGAGATCGACGAGATCGCCACGATGGACGCCAACCTCGCGGCCTCCGATGACCTGGAAGGCGGCACCATCCTGCCCGTCTGGCTCGAAAGCAAGGTCACCGAGATCGGCACGCTCGAACTCTGGTGCGTCGCCCGCGACACGGAGCAGCGCTGGAAGCTGGAATTCGAGCTTCGGGGCTAGCGGTTCGGATCTCGTGCGGCCTGCGGCCTGTTCGTATTTCGATGATTAGCGCCGAGCCATCAGCAATCCCTCGTCGAAAACCAAAAGCGCATAGCGCGTCCGAACTCCTAACCCCGAATCCCTGCAATGCCCGCTCAGTACGTTATCGGTATCGACCTTGGCACGACCAACACGGCCGTCGCCTACGTGGACTTGAACGGCGCGAAGGTCAAGGGGCGGCGGGTGATTGAGGCGTTTGATGTGCCGCAGCTGGTGGCGCCGGGCGAGGTGCAAGGGCGCGAGGGGCTGCCGTCGTTTCTGTACCTGCTGGGCGGCTACGACCTGCCCGAGGGCAGTACCGCGCTGCCGTGGGACCTGGAGCGTACGCACGCCGTGGGCGAGCTGGCCCGCGAACAGGGTGCCAAGGTGCCGGGGCGGCTGGTGGCGTCGGCGAAGTCGTGGCTGAGCCATGACGGCGTAGACCGCACCGCCGACCTGCTGCCGTGGGGCGCGTCGAAGGATGTCGATCAAGTCTCGCCCGTGGAGGCAAGCCGTCGGTACCTGCAGCACCTGCGCGAGGCGTGGGACCACACCATGCCCGCGCCCTTCCGCGACCAGATCGTCATCCTCACCGTCCCGGCGTCGTTCGACGAGGTCGCGCGCGAGCTGACGGTGACGGCGGCGCGTAGGGCGGGGCTCGACAAGGTGATCTTGCTGGAAGAACCGCTGGCGGCATTCTACGCGTGGATGTCGGGCGATACGCGGGCGCAG
>JBCDJT010000088.1:0-21673 GCA_038747545.1 Bacteroidota bacterium | reverse complement strand
GTCGTTGATCGTCAGTGTCCCGTTCGCATTAGAGATCGTGGCGTTTGTGGCGCTCGATATGGTGGCTGTTATCGTTTCGCTGGGCTCAATCACAGCGTCATCGGTGAGCGTCACGTCGAACGTCTTGGTCGTCTCGCCTGCACTGAACGTGAGCGTGCCCGATGTGGCGGTGTAGTCTGAGCCCGACGTGGCCGTGCCATCCGAAGTCGCATAATCGACCGCAACCGTTTGCCCCGATGCCGCGCTCAAGCTCACTGTCAGCGTCGCCGTGCCGTCGCCCTCGCCCACCGTTACATCGGCAATGCTCAATGCTGGTGCGTCATCGTTGTCGGTGAGCGTTACTACAGCTTCGCTGTCGCTGATGCTGCCCGCACTCGCGTTCGAGAGCGTGACGCTGAACGCCTCATCCACTTCGTCGAGGACGTCGTCAACGAGAGGCACCGTGAACGTCGTGCTCGTCTGACCCGCCGTGATCGTCGCCGTACCACTCGTGGCCGCGTAGTCGCCGGGCGCAGTCGCGGTGGCGTCGCTCGTGGCGTAGTCCACCGTCACGTCGCTACCCGTGGCCGCGTTCAGGCTCACTGTCAGCGTAGCCGTGCCATCGCCTTCGCCCACCGTCACATCGGCGATGCTGACCTGCAGCGCGCCGTCGTTGTCGTTGATCGTCACCGTACCGCTGGCATCGGCGAGCGTCGCGTTGGTTGGATTCGAGAGTGTGGCCGTTACCGTCTCGCTGCCTTCGATCAGGGCATCGTCGGTGAGCGTCACGTCGAACGTCTTCGAGGTCTCGCCTGCGCTGAACGTGAGCGTGCCCGATGTGGCCGTGTAGTCCGAGCCCGACGTGGCCGTGCCATCCGAGGTCGCATAATCGACCGAAACCGTTTGCCCCGATGCAGCGCTCAAGCTCACTGTCAGCGTGGCCGTGCCATCGCCCTCGCCCACCGTTACATCGGCGATGCTTAGGCTGGGTGCATCGTCGTCGTCGGTGATTGTCAGCGTGCCTGTGGCGTCAGCGATCGTTGCGTTGCTCGGGTTGGTGAGCGTGACGGTGACTGTCTCGTCGGTCTCGTCGGTCGTGTCATCGGTGATGCTCACGTTGAACGTGGTGCTCGTCTGCCCGGCTGCGATGGTGGTCGTACCCGATGCCGTCGTATAGTCACCCCCTGCCACAGCGGTGCCATCCGAGGTCGCGTACGCAACGGTGACATCCTGCACGCTCTCCGTGTCAATGCTAACCGTGACCGCCGCTGTGCCAGCGTTCTCGTTTACGGTCACATCGGCCACGCTCAGGGCGGGCAGTGCTTCGTCGTCGGCGATCTCGACGGTGTCGCTACCGTCGGCGTGGCCTGCCGCACTGGCGGTGATCGTCACCGTCTGCGTGAGGTCGTAGATGGCATCGTCGACGGCGGTGATGGTGAATGTAGCACTCGCTTGACCATCGGCGATCTGTACTGATGCAGGCACCGTGGCCTCGCCCGTGTCGTCGCTGCTGAGCGATACCGTGAGCACTCCCGAAGTGCTGGAGTTGCGGGTCACGGTAGCCGTCGTAGAGCCCCCTGCTTCGCTGATGGAGGCATCGGCGATGGCGACGGTCAGCGCCGCGGCGATACCCGTTGTAGTCTCGGTGATGGTGTCGTTGCCCGTGTTGGTGAGCGTGGTCGTGGCCGAGACGGTAGCGCTGGCCGTGAGCGTGGCTACCGAGTTGATGGTCGTCGTGACGGTGCCTTGTCCTGTACCGCCCGACGCGATGTCCCCGATGGCGATATCCGAGATCGTCGCGCCGTCCAACGTCAGGTCAAAGGTGACGCCCGTGGCATCCGAAGGGCCGTTGTTTTGGACGGTGATCGTGTAGGTGACGTTTTCGCCTACGATCACGGGGTCGGCGCTGTCGGTGAACGTCAGCGGTTCCAGGTCGGCGCGGGGGGTGAGCGTGTCGGTGTCGGTAGCGGTGTTGTTGGCCGCGTTCGTGTCGCCGATGCTGGGCGTGAGCGTGGCAGTCACAGCGAGCGTACCCGTGGCCGAGGCCGCAACGGTGCCCGTGACGGTGTAGGTGACGCTGGCGCCAGCGGGCAGGTTGAGCGTCTCGGCGAGGGCGCCTGTCCCAGCGGCCGTGTTGCCCGTGGCGCCGCCAGAGGCCACGCTGGTGTACGTGACGCCCGTGAGCGTGGCGGGTAGCGTCGTGGCGACACCCACCGAAGGATCTGCCGCAGCACCCGTGTTGGTCGCCACGATGGTGTAGGTAACCTGCGTGCCGGGTATCGTGGAGGTCGCGCCGTTGGTGTTTGTGATGGTGAGATCGGTCTGGGCCTGGTAGCCGAAGTCGGCAGTGTTGACGTCTTGCCCGGCCGCGAGCGTCACGCTCGTGGGCACCGTGCCGCCCGTCAGCACGAAGCCCGTGGGCACCGTCGATGGATCCACCCGCACGCTGTAGGTGCCTGGCGCAAGCCCCGTCAGGTCGTAGGCGCCGTTGCCGTCAGTGACGTCGTTGGTCTCCTCACCATCGAAGTCGCCATTGCTGTTTGCGTCGATGTACACGCGTACGCCTGATAGCCCTGGCTCGCCCGCGTCTTGCGTGCCGTCGCCGTTGAGGTCATTCCACACGAAGTCGCCGATGCTGCCGTTGTCGACAAAGGTGTAGCCGCTGGCCAGCGTGCCTGTACCGCCGGGGTGCTGCACGACCACATCCACGGCGCCCGCGCTCCCCGCCGGAGTAGTGACGGTGATCTCGGTAGTGCTGACCACCGTAAAGCTGGTGCCTGCCGTTCCGCCGAACGTGACGCCCGTGGCGCCTGTGAAGCCCGTGCCGGTGAGCGTAACGGCAGTAGCGGTGCTGGCTGGGCCGCTCGTGGGGCTGACGCTGCTAGGGCGGGCGCCGGTGAACTCGACCGCGCCGATGTCGCAGGTGCCTACGCGGGCGGTGCCGCGCTGGTCTTGGTCGCCGCCGGGCAGCGCCGCACATATGGCGGCATCGCCGTTGTCGATGGCATCCGACGGAAAGTTCAGGAGGTGCGTTGGCGTAGCGCCGCCGTTGTCGGCGAGGACGGACAGGTTGGGGTCGGTTGAATACGTTGGCGAACAGGTGCCGTCCGAGATCAAGCTGTTCGTCTGCGTCGTGGTTCCTCCGTCAACGCTCAGGCATAGGGACGCTCCGGTTCCGGTAGCCAGCGTGTTGTTGAGGGTTAGTGTACCTCCTCGGTTGCCAAGCGTACTCACACCGGCTCCCGTATTATTGGCCAGCGTCACGTTATTCAGCGTAGCGGATGTCCCAGTCTCAACAAACACGGCCCCTTGGGTTGCGGTATTGCCCGAAACAGTGGAGTTGTTAAGCTCCAGACTCCCTCCTATCACGTATATGGCGCCCCCTATGGTGGACGCTTCGTTCTGCACGAAGGCGCTGTTATTCACGACCGCTGTTCCTACCGCCACGCGGAGCGCGCCCGCATCAAATGCGGCCACATTCTCGCGTAGGGTCACGCGCTCCAGCGTCACGCTCGGCGTCCCAGTCGACATGGCAATCCCCGCCCCGTTATCTGCTGCTCCATCTGCAATGACCAGATGCGTCAGGTTCACCGTGCCTGTGCCGCTGATGTTGAACACGCGCACGAGGTCGTTACCGCTGACCGTGATCGGGTTCGCCAGCGACGCGCCGTCAATCGTCAGGCCCTTGCTGATGCTCAGTTCGGACGCCAGCGTGATCGTCTGCCCCGACAGGCTGGCGGCGAAGTCGATGGTGCCGTCAGCGTTGATGTCGGCGATGGCTTGGCGGAGGGAGCCGGCGCCGCTGTCGTTGGCGTTGGTGACCGTGATGGCCGATCCTGCCTGCGGAGGCACATCGGGGAGGTCTTGCGCGAGCGCACGAGGGGCCGTCGCCATCGCCCATACGAGCAAGAGCACGCCACCCAGGCGCAGGGTCTTCGTCAACGTTGTGCCGAGAGCTGAGGTAGCAGAAACGATAGAGAGCATCATACAGGGGATTGGCAGGTAGCAGAGTCGCCTATGGACCTATGCAGGAAATCGAAGGCGATCTGCTCATTGGGCCCGAGGATTTCCCAGGGATGGGCAACTGGCAGCCAGGGACGCATTGCGCATGTCGTGACGTAGCCACCCTGATGGACGGCAGGCACATGCGTCGCGGAGACGTGCGATTGGGCGCCGCTGGGCCGGGAAATGGCTACTTCAGCAGCGTGACTGTGCGCGTCTGTACCTGCTTGCCCACCTGCAACCGCACCACGTACACCCCGCTCGGCAAGCCCATCGCCTCCCACACCACCTCGTGACGGCCCGCCCCGTACACACCGTCCGCTACCACCGCCACACGCTGACCCAGCGCGTTGTACACCGACACCTCCGCCCTACCCGCCACCGGCAGCGCAAAGCCCAGCGTCGTCGACGGGTTGAACGGGTTCGGATAGCTCGGCAGCAGCGTCACGCGGTCCGGCACCTCGAACACGTCGCCCACGCCCGTCAGCACCGCGCCCGACACCACCACCAGCTCAAACCGACGCGCGGCCTCGCTCGCCGTCTGCGCACGCATGCGCGGGCCCGCGCCCAGCTTGCTCGCGCTCGCCGTCGTCGCCTCCGACTCAAACACGTACTGCGCGCTCTCGCGCAGGTCCACCACGTCGCCCGTCACGCGGTCGCGCAGCTCCACGCGCCAGCCGTCCGGGATTGCCTCCCACTGCGGCCAGCGCAGCGTGAACGCCCCGCTCAAGCCCGCTATCGACACCGCCAGCTCGTAGCGCTCTACCTCTACCGGATACAGGCTCCGGGCGTCTTGGACCAACAGCTCCTCGCCCCTGTCCGGGGCGGCGAAGGCCAGCGTGGCGTACTGCCCCAAGAGCGGCACCAGCTTGCGGCCGTCGTAGCCGTCGCGGCCTGTGCTGGCCTCCGCGTGGAAGTAGAGCTGCGCCGAGGCGTCGAGCGCGCCGCTGCCTTCGGGACCGGCCAGCTCAAAGGCGATGCGGCGGAAGGCGGGCTCGTCTTCTGGCACCGCGAGGCTATCGTCTAGCGGGCGCGATAGTATTTCGATGGTGGGCGTGCTGCCTGAGCGGGCGGCCAGCGGGATGGTCGCCTCGGTGGCATCGGCGGACTGGAGCATGAAGCCTTGCCAGGGCGCGATGATCTGGTTCTCGCCGAGGTTGAACGTTTGGAAGCTACCCGTCGTGCTGGCGAGGTCGCCGCCGCCGGGCGTGCCAGTGCCGTCGTCCCAGACCTGGATGGGCGAGACGAGGCCCGTGCCCGTGCCGCCGGTGCCGTTGCCCGCGAGCTGGTCGAGGGCGATAGCTTGGGCGTAGGGGTTGCCGAGGAGCGTGAAGCCGCCGCCAGCTACGTTCGTCGTGACATCGGCGGTGGGCGGCAGGCCGGGGGCGTCGAGGGTGAGGGGCAGCGCTGCCGATCCGGCGCTGGTGTTGTTGTAGAAGTAGAGGATGAAGCCGAGGCCGGGGGTGAAGGCGGTGGTGACGCTGGCGGGTGCGGTCCAGGCTTCGGTGGTGGGCCGGGTGTAGAGGTTGGGGGCGTCGGCGGGGTTGGCGCCGCCGGTGATGCCCTGGATGGCGGTGTCGTCGGCGAGGTCGTTGGGAGTGAAGGTGGCGGCGGGGGCGGAGAGCATGCGCCAGCCGGCATCGCCGGAGATGGTGGCCGTGGGCAGGGCCTGCTCGTACCACGCAATGGTGTCATCATTGCCTGATGCCGAGAGCACATCCAGGTCGCCGTCGCCGTCCACATCAGCAGCATGAACGGACGCGGCATTGAAGGCTTGGGTGGTGAGAATGCGTTCGGTGAAGCCCTGGCTGCCGTCGTTCTCGTACCAGGCTATGGTGTTTCCGGCGGCGGCCAAGACGTCCATGTCACCGTCGCCATCGGCATCTGCGGCGTAGACGGACCGGGCGTTGAACGCCGTCGTGGGGAGCACGCGCTCGGTGAAACCCTGACTGCCGTCGTTCTCATGCCACGCCACCTTGTGGTCGTCGGACGAGGCCGAGAGTACGTCCACATCCCCATCCCCATCCACATCAGCGGCGTAGACGGCAAACGCAGCATCGGCAGCGGTCGTGACGGTGCGCTTGGTAAAGCGCTGGCTGCCGTCGTTCTCGTACCACGCGATCGTGTTATCCGTGCGAGAGGCCGAGAGCACGTCCACGTCGCCATCGCCATCGACGTCGAGGGCGTAGACGGACCGGGCGCCCAGCGCGGTGTCAGTGATCACATGCGCCGTGAAGCCTTGGCTGCCGTCGTTTTCGTACCACACGATGCTATCGTCGCCCAGCGATGCCGAGAGCAGATCAATGTCTCCATCGCTGTCCACGTCGGCCGCGAAGACGCCAAACACCCCGGAGCGGATGGCGACCACGTGGGTCGTGAAGCCTTGGCTGCCGTCGTTCTCGTACCACGTTACCTGCGAGCCACTGAACGCACCGCTCACCACATCCATATCGCCGTCGCCATCCACATCAGCGGCGTAGATTGCACTCACGCCCGAGGCGCTGCTTGTGATTACGCGCGGCGTGAAGCCCTGGCTGCCATCGTTCTCGTACCACAGGACCGCGTTATCGAAGGTCGCGGCTGCCAGCACGTCGAGATCCCCATCCCCATCCACATCGACGGCGCGCACAGCGGCTGCGGCATCGGCCGTGGTCGAGATGATGCGTTCGGTGTGCGCACCAGCGCCCCGTTCAGGTGCGGCTCGAAACGACCACGCACGCGGCGTGAGTGTAGCCCCGCTGGTGCTCTGGATGCCACTGCTCGCCGTAACGGTGATGACTTCACCTGAAAGGAAGTCTTGCACCGGGTCGAATTGCAGTTGGTTGGCTGTTGGATACGTAAAGCTGCCCGCGTACTCGCCGCGCTGGCTGCCGCGCACGGTGAACGTGCTCGTGCTGACCGTGCCTTGGTTGACACCAGCGTCGAAAGTAGCGGTTACGTTGGCATCGCGGGCTACGCCGATGGCGTTGGCGGCGGGTGTGGTAGAGGTGACTGAGAAAGACGGCGTGACCTGCTCGTACCACGCGATCTTGTCATCACCCCTAGACGCCGAGAGGACATCCATATCGCCGTCGCCGTCAACATCCGCTGCGTATACCGACTGCGCACCATCGGCTTGGGTGCTAATCACTTGCTGCGCGCCGAAACCACCACTGCCATCATTGGCATACCACGCGATCTTGTCATCGTTGAAGGAAGCTGAAAGCACGTCTACATCGCCGTCACCATCCACATCCGTCGGGTATGCCGAAGTCGCCCCGTCAGCCTGCATGCTAATCACCTGCTGTGCTCCAAAGCTGCCGCTGCCGTCGTTCTCGTACCACGCGATCTTGTCGTCTCCCGCAGAAGCAGAGAGCACATCCAAGTCGCCATCGCCATCTACATCTGCTGTGTATACCGACTGTGCCGCATCGGCTTGGGTGCTAATCACCTGCTGCGGGCCGAAACCACCACTGCCATCATTGGCATACCATGCAATCTTGTCATCAACATTTGACGCCGAGAGCACATCTATATCGCCGTCGCCATCCACATCTGCTGCGTACACGAACCGCGCACCATCGGCCTGGGTGCTGATTACCTGCTCGGCACCAAAACTTCCGTTACCATCATTCGCATACCACACAATCTTGTCGCCGTTCAACACTGCGGCAAGTACGTCGGGATCACCATCGCCTTCTACATCCGCTACATATATCGAAAACACATTGTCGGCTTGGGTGCTAATCACCTGCTCGCTTCCGAAATTTCCGCTACCGTCGTTGGCATACCACACAAGTTTTCGATCTGTTAGGGAGGTTGCGAGGACATCCATATCACCGTCGCCGTCAACATCCGCTGCGTATACCGACTGCGCACCATCGGCTTGGGTGCTAATCACTTGCTGCGCGCCGAAACCACCACTGCCATCATTGGCATACCACGCGATCTTGTCATCGTTGAAGGAGGCTGACAGCACGTCTACATCGCCGTCGCCATCCAAATCTGCCGGATATATCGAAAAGGGAATATCGGCTTGGGTGCTGATCACCTGCTGCGCGCCGAAGGTGCTTGGTCCCACATCAGGTGCTGCGGTGAATGACCACGAACGCGGTGTAAGTGTGGGCCCGCCGGTGCTCTGGATAGCGTTGCTAGCGGTTACGGTGATCATCTCACCCGGCAAGAAGTCTTGCGATGGGTCGAACTGCAGTTGGTTGGCTGCTGGATACGTAAAGCTGCCCGCGTACTCGCCGCGCTGGCTGCCGCGCACGGTGAACGTGCTCGTGCTGACGGTGCCTTGGTTGACATTGTCGCTGAACGTGGTGGTGATATTGGCATCACGCGTGGCGTCCAGCGCGTTGGCGGTGGGCGAGACGGCGCTGATGGCGAAGGTATTCTGCTGCTCGTACCAACTGAGTGCGAATCCATTGGGCATCAGCACATCGAGGTCGCCGTCGCCATCCATGTCCGCCGCGTAGATTTGCTCGGCGAAACTGGTGGCATCAATCAACCCGGTGGCAAACGACGGATCCGCTGCGCCGTCGTTGCGATGCACCCAAGCAGACGCGCCCTGGAACGAGGCCGAGAGCACATCCAACGCGCCATCGCCGTCGACATCGGTGGTGTACACGGCAAAGGTGCCCCCTGTGGGGTCAGCCACGGTCTGAGCCGTGAAGGACGGCTCGGCGGCGCCGTCGTTCTCAAACCACGTCACGCCCCCAAAGGCGCGCCCGGCCACGATATCGAGATCGCCGTCGCCATCTACATCGCCCGCGTGGACCGACGTTGCCTGATCCAGCGTAGTCGTAAGCGTTTGCTGGGTGAAGCTGGGGTCAACGTCTCCATTGTTTTCAAACCACGCCACGGTGTTCGTATTGCGTGCATGAACGACCACGTCGAGGTCACCATCACCGTCCACATCGGCAACGTGTACGTTCTTGGCCCCGTTCATAGTTGCTGAAATCTGGATCGGCGTAAAGGTGGGGTCGGCGGCGCCGTCGTTTTCGTGCCACGCGATAAAGCCACCACGCCCCGCGGATACGATATCCATGTCACCATCGCCGTCCACATCAGCCGGGAAGACGCCCGCTGCATCGCTGGCGAAACCACTAAACCCAACGGCAATGACGGTGCGCGAGAAGGTCTGGTTGCCATCGTTCTCGTACCACGCCACTTCGGCATCACCCTGCGAGGTTGACACCAAATCCATATCCCCATCGCCGTCGAAATCGGCGGCATGCACGGAGGTGGCGCCATCGGCAGCGGTTGAAATAAGGTGTGCGGTAAACGAGCCACTGCCGTCGTTCTCGTACCATTCTACCTTGTCATCAGAGAACGAGGCTGCAACCGCATCGAGGTCGCCATCGCCATCCACATCAGTAGCATGAATATGCTGCTGCGAGCTTGAGGTCGACGCAGGAAAGGATTGCGCACTCGCGAACGTGCCAGTCCCGCTATTGGGCGCTGCGGTGAACATCCATGTGAAGGGTTTGAGCGACACCCCGCTGTTGTTCTTCAGGCCACTATTGGCCGTGACGGTGATCACCTCACCCGGTAGGAAGTCTTGGGCTGGGTCGAATTGTAGTTGGTTGGCTGTTGGATACGTAAAGCTGCCCGCGTACTCGCCGCGCTGGCTACCGCGCACGGTGAACGTGCTTGTGCTGACCGTGCCCTGATCGACATTGTCGCTGAACGTGGCGGTGATATTGGCACTCCGTGCGGCGCCCAGGGCGTTGGCGGTGGGCGAAACGGTCGTACTAACGAAGGACGCGTGCTCAAACCATGCAATGGTATCATCGCCAAAAGAAGCCGACAGGACATCGAGTTCGCCATCGCCATCTACATCGGCCGCGTACACTGAAGTAGCGTCTACAGCCATGGTCGTGATCACGCGCTTGGTGAAGCCCTGGCTGCCATCGTTCTCGTACCACGCAATCGTATCATTACCAGAAGAAGCCGAGAGCACGTCGAGGTCGCCATCGCCATCCACATCCGCTGCGTACACCGACTGCGCACTGGCGGCTGTGGTCGTGACCACGCGCTTGGTGAAGCCATAGTTGCCGTCGTTCTCATACCACGCGATGGTATCATCATTAAAAGAAGCCGAGAGCACGTCGAGGTCGCCATCGCCATCCACGTCCGCTGCGTACACTGAGGTCGCGCCGTCGGCTGTAGTGGTAATCGCGTGCTTGGTGAAGTTCTGGCTGCCGTCGTTCTCGTACCACGCAATCGTATCATTGCCAAAAGAAGCCGAGAGCACGTCGAGATCCCCATCGCCATCCACGTCCGCTGCGTATACCGAAGTGACCAAGTTTTCACTACTCGTCACCACGCGCTCGGTGAAGTTCTGGCTCCCGTCGTTCTCGTACCACGCAATCGTATTGCTAGCACCAGACGGAGACAGCACATCCATGTCGCCATCGCCGTCTATGTCAGCCGCATACACCGAGAGCGCCCGAGGGGCCGTGGTCGTGATCGCGTGCTTGGTGAAGCCCTGGCTGCCATCGTTCTCGTACCATGCAATCGTGTCATCTACGTCCGAAGCCGAAAGGACGTCGAGGTCGCCGTCGCCATCCACGTCGGCTGCGTACACCGACTGAGCGCCATCGGCTGCGGACGTTACGGCTTGCCCTGTGCTGAACGCACCCGACGCGGCTCCAGATGCGGCCAGAAACGACCACTGGTAATCACCCAGCGCAATGCCATCGCTGCTCCTGATGTTCGGACTCGCCACCACCGTGACGACCTCACCTGGGAGGAAATCCTGTGCGGGGTCGAACTGGAGTTGGTTGGGCGCAGGAAAGCTGAACGTGCCCGCGTAGGCTCCGCGATGACTGCCGCGCACGGTGAAGGTGGTTTCGTTCACGGTACCTTGGTCGACGTTTTCGCAGAACGTGACCGTGATGGGGGTACTGCGCGCCACGCCAAGGGCCGCTTGGGCGGGGACCGTTGACTGTACCGTAAAGGGGCTGGCCCCGTGCTCAAACCACGAGATAAAGCCGAACCCGAACGAGGCGGCGATGTCCAGGTCACCGTCGCCATCGAGGTCGGCCGCAGCCACGCCGTTCGAGCTACCGCTAGCCCCATCGCCGACCTCCGTGCGCGTCAACACGGTACCTGGGGTATTGGTGTACACAGCCAGACTGAAGCCTCCGATGCTCCCCTGTGCCGCAACCAAATCCAAGTCGCCATCCGCATCGATGTCTACTGGTTGGATATCCTGCACCGGCGCGTTAGCGAAGGTGAACACGCTGCTAAACACATGGCCGCCTTGGTTGCGGTATCCTGTGAGCGTGCTGTTTTCATTAACCACCACGATGTCCAAAGCACCGTCCTGATCCATGTCCGCTATCTCAAGAACAAACACGCGTGGATCATTGGACACCACGTGCGGGGTAAAGCCCGCCAGGCCCCGATTCTCGTAGAGGACCACTTCATCTCGGACTAGCCACGAGGCCACCACATCGGCATCGCCGTCGCCGTCCATATCGGCTGCCTCCACCCGCAACACACCATCGCCCGTCCCATCGTTGGCGATGGCCTGACGTGCCCCAAATACGCCCCCTTGGTTTTCGGACCACCCCACTTTGGTGACGGCGTTCAGCGCACCAGAGATTACATCCAAGTCCCCATCGCCGTCCATATCGGCTACCGATACGGATGTCATTCCGCCTGCTGTAGCTACGGTTACGGGCGTAAACGACGGCGTAACCGCACCGTTGTTGCGGTACCACGTTGCGGCATCACCACTGGCAGTGAGCACGTCAAGGTGGCCATCGCCATTGAGATCGACCACCTTCAGATCTTCCGCCCCCGAACTGCTCAAGGGGTGTAGGGTGAAGCCTGCCCTTCCATCGTTTGCATACCATGCGAGGCCACCACCTGGCGGACTGCCCACCAAGTCGATGTCGCCGTCGCCATCTACGTCACCGGTTGTCATGTTAGCGGCTCCAGAGGCGCCCGACTGGATGCGCTGCTCTTTGCCAAAGGTCCCCGTGCTACCCTCCGCTGCCACAGTAAACGACCACTGGTACGGCGTAATAGCCTGCCCGCCTGCGGTTTGCATGCCGCTTCCGAGCGTTACCGTCACGGTTTCGCCTCGTACAAACGGCGTG
The DNA here is from genome assembly GCA_038747545.1 of Bacteroidota bacterium. Lineage (GTDB taxonomy): Bacteria > Bacteroidota > Rhodothermia > Rhodothermales > JBCCMF01 > JBCCMF01. Next base: position 9,599 of record JBCDJT010000088.1, on the reverse strand, counting down.
GTGGGCTGGATGAAGATCTGCGAGGCCGCCGGTGTGGTAATGGTGCCTGTCATCGCGCCCGACATGGACCCGAAGAGCTTGACGTTCGCGGCGGTGACGGTGGCTGGGTCGAGGGCGCTGCTGAAGTTGGCGAGGACGGATGTGGTACGCGCGGCGGACACGCTGCCCGCCTGCGGGGTCACGTTTACCACGGTGGCCGTCGCCCCGCTCCCCTCGGTGCTCGACGGGGCGCCACTGGCCAACGCGTGCTGAACCAGGAGGAGCGCCATGAGCAACCCGACGAGGCGGAGGGCTGTCCTGCGCGCCCAGGCGCATCGAACGCCAGTCGTGGCGCACGCGCCTTGCTTTTTGAACGTAGGAGCGTCTTGGACAGGGGTGATGCGGGTCAACATGAGAGGCAAAGGCATATTCCGAGGCACAGCGCACAGCGCGACTGCCCTTCCCATACCACACTTGCCGTCCAACTAGCTCACCCGCTCACTTTTTCGACGTGCGATGTATCTTGCAGCCCACCCGCACCGCTCTTGTAATGCCTCAACTGCCCCTCACCCAGTACCTCCAGCAAGCCAGCCAGGGCGACCGCGCCGCATTCGACCGCTTGTTCGGGCTCGTGTACGATGAGCTACAACACCTTGCGCAGAAGGTGCGCTCCGACCGGCCCGCCGTGCAGATGAGTACCGTCTCACTTGTACACGAGGCGTATGCCAAGCTCCTCCCCTCGCAGAACCTGCCCTGGAACGACCGCCTCCACTTCTACCGTGTAGCCGCCCGCGCCATGCGGCAGGTGCTCGTCAACGCGGCGCAGCACCAGCGGCGCCAGAAGCGGGGCAACGGCGCCATCCACGTCACGCTGACGCACTTGAACGACCGCGATGTGGGGACGACATCCGACCAAGTGCTGGCCTTGCACGAGGGGCTTTCGGAGTTAGAGAAGATGAACGAGCGGCAGGCGCGGATCGTGGAGTACCGCGTCTTCTGCGGCTTCACCATCGAAGAGACGGCGAAGATGCTATCGGTCTCTGAGGCCACCATCAAGCGCGACTGGCTGGCGGCGCGGGCCTGGCTGGCCGTCTTCCTACGCCTCTGACACGCCACCACACCGGCCGTTTCTGGTATGTAGCTCTGGCAATTTATAGTGCATCACACCGTCTAATCTTGTCATCCCGAGCGAAGCCGAGGGATCTCCCCCGTATGCGTTTTGCACAACCTCAACGTGGGAGATCCCTCGGCTCTGGCCTGTGGCCGCCGCTCGGGATGACAAGTTGGATCGCACAATCATCTTTCAGAGCGAATATCAGCTGTTCCCCGATGAGCCATCCGAGCGGACGATGCAGTATGGTAACCGAGCAGACGACACCGTAGTCTGTGCCCCTCGCCTCACCTTGGCACCATGCACTATGCCGAAGCTCACGCCCGCCCAGTGGCACCGCCTCCAAACCCTCTTTCACGAAGTCATCGGCTTGCCGCATGCCGAGGAGCAAGAGGCGTACGTCGAAGCCCAGGTGCGCGTCGATGCGGTCTTGGGGTCGATGCTGCGGGCCATGCTTGAGGAGCACCGCCACCAATACACCCTCCTCGACACCCCACAAGATGCGCTCTCCGAGCTGGCTTCAGGCGCCGAGGCCACACCTCTCGCGTTGACGGGGCCAACCATCGACGAGATCGCTGCCGCCTCCGATGCGGGGCGCGATGCGATCCCGAACCGACTGGGGGCCTACGCCATCCGCGAAGAGATCGGCCGAGGCGGCATGGGGTCGGTCTACCTGGCCGAACGAGCCGACGGCGCCTATGAGCAGCAGGTCGCCATCAAACTGCTGCGGCGCGGCCTCGACACCGATGATATGCTCCGCCGCTTCGGCACCGAGCGCCAGATCCTGGCCTCGTTGAGCCACCCCAACATCGCGCAGTTGCTCGACGGCGGCGCGCTGCCGGACGGGCGGCTCTACTTTGTGATGGAGTACATCGATGGGCTGCCTATTACCACGTACTGCCAGCACCACCAGCTCAGCCTCGATGCTCGCCTGGCGCTCTTCCAAACCGTGTGTCAAGCCGTTCACTACGCGCACCAGAACCTGATCGTCCACCGCGATCTCAAGCCGCAAAACATCCTGGTCACTGCCGACGGCACGGTGAAGCTGCTCGACTTTGGCATCGCCAAGATGCTCAGCGCGGAGCCGCACGCGCATACCCACGACTTCACGGCCCGCCTGGGCCAGCAGCTCTTGACGCCCGAGTACGCCGCCCCCGAGCAGATACGCGGCGAGCGCATCACCACGAGCACGGACGTGTACAGCCTGGGCATCCTCTTGGTGGAATTGCTGACGGGTCAGCGTCCGTACCAGCTTGTCAGCCGAGTCCGGCGTGAGGTGGAGCGGATCATTTGCGAAGAGCCGCCTACGCGGCCCAGCCAGCTCGTACGCCCAGGTACGGAAGATCTGCCAGTTGCAGCGGAGCACATGCAGCGCAAGCTGCGGGCGGGCTTGGATGCCATCGCGCTATGCGCCCTGCGCAAGGCCTCGGCCGACCGCTATCCATCGGCCGAAGCCTTGCTGCAAGACCTGCGCAGCTACCAAGCGGGCCTGCCGCTGCACGCCCAACCCGACTCGTGGCGCTACCGCGCCCACCTGTTTGCCCGGCGGCACAAGGTGGCGCTCGTGGCGGGTAGCTTGGTCCTGATATCGCTCGTCGCCGGGCTCTCTGTGGCGCTTTGGCAAGCGGGCGTTGCGGCCTCCGAGCGTCAAGTCGCCCAGGATGAAGCAGCACGTGCGCAAGCAGTGAAGTCGTTCCTGGTTCGCTCCTTTCGCGCCTCACAACCCGGCGCCACACGATCCGACACAATGACGGTAGGCGCCTGGCTCGATGCGAGTGCTCGCCAAGTCGATACGACGTTCACGGACGCGCCCGAGCTGCGCCGCGAGATGCTGCTCACGCTGGGCGACGTCTACCGCTCCATGGGGCGTTTTGATGAGGCCTTGACGTATCAGGAACAGGCGCACGCCATCACACAGACGATGCACGCTCTGAACACCGAGGCACGCGCCTATGCCGACTACCACCTTGGCCGGCTCTACTACGACCGAGGCAGCTATGCCAGCTCCGACTCACTATTAGCCTCGGCCCTCCAGCAATACGAGTACCTCGACTCCGATCCACAAGCTACCGCTCAAGCCCGCGAGGCATATGCGAACACGCTGTACTACCACGCGGGCAAGCTGGAACGTGCCCTCGACCTGCATCGGCAGAACCTTGCCTACTACGAATCGCTCGATGCCCCGTCGCTGAGTCTACTCGGCGCGACCCAGGACAACGTGAGTCGGCTGGAGCTGGCCTTGGGTCATGTCGAGGCCGCTCGAACCTACGCGGCGGCCTCCGTGGCCACGCGCCGGCAGATCCCCGATGGCGACCTGATGCTCGCGCTGGGCCTCAACAACCTGGGGCTCTTGCAGCTGTATGATCCGGTGGACTATGCACGCGGCGAACAGCTCTTCCGGGAGTCGATGACCTTGCACCGAAAGGCTTACGCCAAGGACCACTATCGGACCACCTTCCCGATGTTTCCCCTTGCCGAAATCCTGTGGATCAAGGGCGAGCGCGAGGAAGCCAAACAGCTCGTCGCCGATGGCATGCGCATCCGTCGTGCGCAGTACCCGGAAGGCCACTTCATGGTGGCCGAAGGGTTGCTCACGCTCGGCAACATGCTCAAAGATGAAGCGCGCTATGCCGATGCACGCGCAGCCTATGAAGAAAGCTATAACACGTATGTGGCCGCCCGAGGCCTCGCCTACCACCGCACGCAAGAGACCCGCGACAGCCTGGCCGTGCTGCTCCGACTGATGGAGCGGCGGGGTGAAGCAGCCGCTTTGTATGCCGCAACGCCTACCAACTGACCTTCTGGCAGCATACGCTCCTACTCAACCTGAGAGGCCGAAACTCAGCGACGTAACTAGGTTAGAGTGGTTTAGCTACCAAAGCCGCCCCGCAGCCCATCGTCTTCTCAATCACATAGCGGCCCGACGCCATGCCTAACCTCACGCCCGAGCAATGGCAGCAGCTCCAGCTGTTGTTTCACGAACTCACCACCTTGCCCACGGTCGAAGAGCAGCAGGCCTTTCTCGCCGATCATCAGCGCGATGAAACGCTCGGCGGCGTGCTCCAGGCGATGTATGAGGAGCACCTGCAGCAGCTTACGTTGCTGGATAACCCTGCGGAAGCTCTCGCTGACTTCCCTGTCGATACGGCCGCGCTGCCTCAAGCACTCCCTCCAGACCTGCTCAACCGCCTCGACGCTGACCGGACGGCTTCCACCGCCACGCTTCCGTCACGCGTGGGCCCGTACGCCTTGCGGCATGAGCTGGGGCGCGGCGGCATGGGCACCGTGTACCTCGCCCAGCGCGACGATGGCGCGTATGACCAGCTCGTGGCCATCAAGGTATTGCGACGTGGCCTGGACACCGATGACATGCTCCGGCGTTTCGCCACGGAGCGGCAGATCCTGGCCTCGCTCAACCATCCGCATATTGCCCGCCTCTTAGATGGTGGAGCCCTGGACGATGGGCGCCTCTACTTTGTCATGGAGTACGTTGAGGGGGTGCCTATCACCACGTACTGCCAACACCATCAGCTCAGCCTCGACGCCCGCTTGGCGATCTTCCAAACCGTTTGCCACGCCGTCCACTACGCCCACCAGAACCTGATCGTCCACCGCGACCTCAAGCCGCAGAACATCCTGGTCACTGCCGACGGCACGGTGAAGCTGCTCGACTTCGGCATCGCCAAGCTGCTCGACCCGTCATCAGCGCAGATGACGATGGCGATAACAGCCGCGTCGGTGCGGTTGCTGACGCCGGAGTATGCCGCCCCCGAGCAGGTGCGCGGCCAGGCGATCACGACGGGTACGGATGTGTACAGCTTGGGCGTCCTGCTGGTGGAGTTGCTGACGGGCCGGCGTCCGTACCAACTCCCTAGTCGGGTGCAGCGCGAGGTGGAACGCATCATCTGCGAAGAACCGCCGACGCTGCCGAGCACGCTCGTGCGCAGCGGCGATGACCTCGTCATGGCGCTCCCCGCAGACCGCTTACAGAAGAAGCTGAAAGCTGGCCTCGACGACATTGCCTTGATGAGCTTGCGCAAGGAGCCGTCCAGGCGCTACGCCTCAGCCGAGGCGCTGGCGCAGGACATCAGCAACTACCTCAACGGGCAGCCGCTTCAGGCCAAGCCCGATACGTGGGGCTACCGGCTGCGGCTGTTCGTGAAACGCAACCGCACGCTGGTCGGCGCTACGGCCCTCGTGATCCTGTCGCTGCTCGGCGGGATGGGCTCCACGCTGTGGCAAGCGCAACGCGCGGAGCAAGAGCGCGCATCGGCGGTGGCGGTGAGCGACTTTATGCAGGACCTGTTCGCCACGGCCAACCCCGAACTGCAGGAGCGACGCGACACGCTCCGGGCGGGCGACCTCTTGAAGGCTGGCATCGATGAAGCCAACCGCCGCTTTGCGGAACAACCCCATGTGAAAGCACGGCTGCTGTTCGCCATCGGGAATGCGTACCAGGGGCTCGGGCAATATCGACCGGGGTATGACGCCTTGCAGCAAGCCCTTGGCCTTGCAGCGGGCACCTTCGGCGAAGATCATCCTCTTGCACTTGCCGCCCAGATCGAGCTTGGCCAGTCCGCCCTGCAAGTCAGCAACTATGCGGAGGCCGATTCGCTGCTGGCGATAGCGTACGCTTCCGCAAAGGCGGGCGACCATAAGGCGCTCCTTGTTGAGGCCGCCTATCATCGAGCCGCCCTTGAGATACGGCAGGGCAGCTACGCACAAGCCTTTGCCTATGCCGAGGAATGCCTCGCCTTGATGCAAGAGCTTCCCCCTGACCCTCAACTCCTGGGCGACACGTATAACGCGCTCGCCTTCGCGATTGGGCACCGTGGGCAGCCCGGAGACCTCTCTAAGTCTGTCGAATATTCTGAGCTGGCCATTGAGCAGTTGGCACTCTATAGCGGCGTAGACCATGTGTTCGTGGCCGAGGGCATGAATACGCTTGGCATCACACTCTCTCGCCTTGGCCGCTTTGACGAGGCGATGGAGACGCATACGGAGGCGCTCCGTATCCGCCGGCTCACCTATCCCCCCGACCACCCGTACCTGGGCGTGAGCTTGCTAAACATGGGCGTGGTAGCGATGCGGCAAAACGACTTCCCGTACTCCATACAGCTTCACGAGGAAGCGCTGGAGGTGTTTGGGCAATCGGTAGGACCGGAGGACGGCTATTATTACGGCTACACCGTGTTTTCGATGGGAAGCGCCTACAAGCTGATGGGCGACGTGGCAGCGGCGCGCCAATACTTTGATCAGTCCTACACCATCATGCTCAACGACCTCGGACCAGATCACGCAGACACCGTCGCCGCTCGCGATTCGCTGGCTGCCATCGATGGTCCTTCTTAATGGTTTACTTCAGCAGCAGCATCGTCCGCGTGGTGCTGTGGCCGCCTGCCTCCAGTCGGTAGAGGTAGGTGCCGCTGGGCATGCCTGTCGCGTCCCATGTCACCTCGTAGCGCCCGGCCTGCTGCATCGCGTCAGCGAGTACGGCCACGGTGCGACCAAGTGCGTCATACACCACTAGCCGCACGGCACCGGGCGACGGCAGCGCATAGCCGATCCGCGTCACCGGGTTGAACGGGTTGGGGTAGTTCTGCAGCAGCTCAATGCGCGAAGGCAGCTCGGCGGCTTCACGTGATGCCGCTACGACGCCTGGCACCACCTCCAGGCGAAAGCGCACCTGCGCCTCGGTGGCCGACGCTGGACGGAGGCGCGGTCCCGCGCCCAGCTTGCTCGCTGCTATGCCAGTTGTGGATTGAGCTTCAAATATATACTGCGTAGAGGCGCGCAAGTCCACCATCTCGCCAGTCTGCAGGTCGTGGAGGCGGAGCAGCCAGTCGTCGGGGATGTGCGTCCACTCGGGCCACGAAAGCGTGAAGGTGCCTGCGATGCCTGCGATGGTGAGGGCGAGGTCGTAGGTTTGCACGTCGGCGGGATCGAAGGTGCGGGCCTCTTGCACGAGCAGCCGCTCCGCCGGGCCGTCCGCGGTGCCGTCGTGCTGCACGAAGGCGAGAGTGGCATACTCGCTGAGGAGCGGCGTCAGCTTGGTACCGTCGAAGTTGTCGCGAGCCTCGTGGGCGTCGGCGTGGAAGAAGAGTTTGGTGGAGGCGTCGTGGGTGCCGGTGCCGTCAGGGCCATCGAGCACGAGCGCGAGCTGGCGGTAGTGTACTGAGTCGGAGACGGCTCCGCCTTTCTGGAAGACCTCGATGGTAGGGGCTCCGGTGGTTCGCGCTGTCTGCGGCATGGTTAGTTGGGTGGCCACGGCACTCTCGACGAGGAAGCCCTGCCACGGTGCGATGACGGCGCTGGTCCCGAGGCTGAACGTCTGGAACGTGCCCGTGGTCGTCGAGGCGGCGTTGCCAGTGGGATCACCCGTGCCGTCGTCCCACACCTGCACCGGGGAGACGAGCGTCCCGCCGACGGGTGTGAGCACATCCAAGCTGATATTGTCGGCGAAGGGGTTGCCGGCGAGCGTGAAGCCGCCTGCCGCGAGGTCGATGGTGACATCGCCAGCGGGCTCATTGCCGGGCGCATCGAGCGTCAGGGGCAGTTCCTGGCTCCCCGAGGCGGTGTTGTTGTAGAAGTAGAGCAGGAAGCCGTAGCCATCGCCCCAGGGCGTCGTCATATCCGAGGGTGCCTGCCACGCCCCGGAGGCCTGCCGGACGAACAGGTTGGCGCCATCCCCGCTGTTGGCTCCGCCCACGATGCCCTGGATGGCGGTGTCGTCGGCCAGGCCGTTGGCGGTGAACCCGGTGGCGGGCGCGGAGAGCATCCGCCAGCCCGCATCGCCGCCAATCTGCCGGGCGGGCAGCGCCTGCTCGAACCAATACGCATCAAAGTTGGTCTGCACAATAAGGTCAATGTCGCCATCGCCATCCGCGTCTGCCACATCCACACCGAAGACGTCATAGGAGTCGAGTGCGTTGCGGTTTGCAATCACTTCGGACGTGAACGTAGGCGGTACTGCACCATCGTTGACCAACCAAACCAACTCCCGCCCCCCAACGAGGAGGTCGAGGTCGCCGTCGCCGTCTCGGTCTACAGCATGGGCGGCGTCGATGTCTTGTAGTCCGATGTTGATGACGTGGGTGGTATACGCTGGAGGGGTTGCCCCATCGCTCTCAAACCAGATCACCCGGTCCTGCTGCTCACTTGACGACACGAAATCCAGGTCGCCGTCTTGATCGATGTCGGCTGCATGTAAGGCTACTTCGCGAACGAAGGAATCATTGGGCTCGACCAACAGACGCTGTGCAAGCGAGGCCTCAGGCACGCGGCCTCCGTCATTGGCAAACAAGAACAGCTCGATCTCGTCCCTGAACGTGCTCGTGTTTTGCGTCGTCCCCACGGCCACCACATCGAGGTCGCCGTCAGCGTCATAGTCTACCACCTCAAGACCTCCCAGGCTCGGATATAGGCTTTGCCCGGAACTACCCCGCGCCCATAGGACGTGCGCCGAAAAGCTGGGTACAGGGTCTCCATCACTCAGCAACGCAACAAGCTGCCTTCGGCCGGCTGCGATGATATCCATGTACCCGTCGCCGTTGACGTCAGCGGTACGTACGGCGTCTACAAGGTCGACGGTGCCGATGGTCACCCCAGCACTGAAGGCGCCGCCCCCCGTGTTGGCGTACCACACGACCTCGCCCGCACCGGTGCTATTATCTATACTCGACGTAACCACATCCAGCGCGCCGTCGCCATTCACATCGCCGACCTGGATGTCGGTGATCTGGTTCGCCCCCGTGGCTATGGTCTGCCCAGCCGCCCACGCGCCCGCGCCTGTGTTTGCGCGCCACGATACGTCGAACCGTGTGCCGGAGTAGAGTATGTCGACGTGGCGGTCCCCGTCGAGGTCGGCCACTCGGGTCAGTACAGCGCTGGTGTGGATCGTGCGCTGCTGGCCGTAGCGGCCACCACCGGGAACGCCTCCTACCTCGTAGTGCCACTGGTACGGACGTATGGTGGCGGTCTCGGCCGTGTTCGTAAGCTGATCGCTGGCGGTCACGTAGACCCGCTCGCCGGGGAGGAGCGGCTGCGCAGGCGTCACCTGCACTACGGAAGGGCTGGGCTGCGTCACCACGCCGAGTTGCTTGCCCGACTGGCTGCCGTGCACGGTGAACGTGGCGGCGCTCACGGTGCTTGCTGATAGCGCCTCGGTGAACGTGGCTGAGGCGACGGCGCCCCCTCCTATTCCGGCGGTGCCGTTGGCAGGCGAAGAGGTGGTACGGCTTACGATAGGCAACCCCTCGCCTGTGATCGTGAACGTGTACGACCCTTCATCGGGATCGTCGTTCGCGACAGTGACGAGGGCCGTGCGCACACCCGTGGCTGAAGGTTCAAACACAATCGTCAACGTGGTGCTGCCCGTCACAGGGGTCACGAACGCCGCAGGCGGTGTTACCACGCTGAAATCAGCGGCGTGCGCCCCCGTGATCGTCACCGCGGCGTCGCCCAACGTCAAGTAGCCCAACCCGGTGTTGGCAATGGTATAGGTACGCTG
>JBCDJT010000087.1:0-21920 GCA_038747545.1 Bacteroidota bacterium | reverse complement strand
TCAACGAGGAGCGACGTCACAGTTCGCTGGATCGTCAGACGCCAGACACCGTATTTTATGAACGCACGCCGCTGCTTCGGGCGGCCTAACCAAACGTGGAGTTCTACTTAAGCGCCTGTCCAGTTTTCTAGGACCACTTCACCTAACATAGCGACTGGTACCAGTCTAAGGGAGCAGGTCATCTTTGCCCAGTGCGGCGGAGGTGAGCCATGCTGGATAACACTGCCTCAGCAAGCCCTAGCGCTGATCCGTTCGAGGTGCTGCTCGCTCAACGCCTCGGCCCGCACATCGAGGCGGCTGTTCAAAAGGGCATAGACGCCGCGCTGCCCGACGCCGTGCGCAAGGCCACCCGCAAGGAGTGGATGACTTCCGAGGAGGTACAGCAGCTCACAGGCTGGTCCTACCGCGTGCTCCAGAACCTACGCGATACGCGCCGCCTCGCCTTCAGCCAGAACGGCCGCAGCATCCTCTACGAGACGGCCTCGCTAGAAGCGCTGCTCGCTGAGGGCTACGTCCCGGCCAAGCGGAAGAAGACCCGATAACGACGAACCCCCATCCGGCAGCGACTCGGACGGGGGTTCTAAGATTCTTGCAGGCAGCGCAAGACGGCCAACGACAGGCCGGAGGACACCATGATGGTAAGCAAATACGGGCGCGTGGACAACTCACGCCGCACGCCTACCCCGCGCAGGGCGCAGCGCAAGCGCCACATCCACCCGCCCCAGCACCCCGACTACCTCACCGAGTACCGCCTCATTCAGCACGGACCAGGCCGCCTGATGAAATGCACCGTTCAGATTGGCGAGGTGACCCTACGTGAAGTCACCGTCAGCCAGAAGGCATTCATCCTGCCCAAGTGGTTCGGCCGGCCACTGGTTGACCTGACGGACGCATGGGAGGCGAAGCTAGGCGACGACCTGCCCCGCTTCTTCTGCGAGCTGATGCGGTTTCGCAAGGCGAGAGCGCACCAACAGCAGGCCGTGCGCGGAGGCCACCGATGAGCCTGCTTCAATCCGACGTCGCACACATCCGCCAAGCCCTCAGCGTCTACGCGGGCGAGGGGCAGACCGTCGAGCTACGCGCCCTCGATGCTCACAAGGGAAGGCAGTACCCGGCCACCTACAGCGGGTACTACCGCGACCTCGACAAAGCCGCCGAAGATGCTGCCAAGCTCTCGGACGAGTACAACGCGAAGGGCGTCTACATCCCGGCCCAGCAGATCAACTCCGACCTCCACGCCCGGTGCGCCGATGATGCCAAACGCATGGGCAAGGGCGACGCCACCACGTCCGACACCGACGTGCAGCGCTACCGTACCCTCATTGTGGACCTCGATGCCCAGCGCCCCAGCGGCATCATGGCCACCGATGAGGAGATGCAGGCCGCGTTCGACCTCGCCCGCACGGTGCGCGAATACCTCGAGCAGCTGGGCTTCCCTGATCCCGTGCGCGTCAAGACGGGCAGCGGCGCGCACCTGCTCTACCGCATCGACCTACCCGTAGAGGATGCCCCGCTCGTTGAGGCCGTACTGAAGGCACTCGACTTCCTGTTCTCGACCGATCACGTCAAGGTGGATACGACGGTGTTCAACCCTGCGCGCATCATCCGTGTGCCGGGCACCGTCAACCGCAAGGGCTCCTCTACCGATGAACGGCCCCACCGCCTCGCTCAGATGTATACGCCGCCCGATCCGTGGCAGGTGGCAGATCGCGCACTACTCGAACAGGTAGCGGCGATGCTGCCCCAGGGGGCCGAGCCCCAGCAGCAGCCCACGAGACGCCACCAGCGCCATACAGGCGAGGCGTTCGACGTACGGGCGTACTTGCAGCAGCACGGCGTCGGTATCGCGTCAGTGGGCGAATGGCGGGGCGGCACGAAGTACGTACTGGAGCGCTGCCCCTGGAATCCCAGCCACACCGACCGTAGCGCCTACGTGGTCCAGTTCGCCAACGGGGCCATAGCAGCAGGATGTCACCACAACAGTTGTCAGGGCAAGAACTGGAACGACTTGCGGGACGCGCTCGAAGGCGTAGATCGCAAGCGGTACGAGCCTCGCCACCAGCACGCCAGCAAACCACGCCCGCAGCCCCAGGCCGCACCCAAAGGCGACCGCCCGCGCATCGGGCAGATCGTGCATGACGTAGCGCGTGAGGCCATTGCGTGGCTCTGGCTGGGCTACCTCGCCCTAGGTAAGCTAGCACTGCTCGACGGCGACCCTGGCACCGGAAAGAGCACCATCTACGCCGACCTTGCCGCAAGACTGACCACGGGCCGCGCATGGCCGGGTGAGGGCGGAGCGGGCAGAGGTGAGCCGGGAAGCGTGGTGATCGTCACCGGAGAAGACGGCATCGCCGACACCATCAAGCCGCGCCTCGAAGAAGCAGGCGCCGACACCCGCCGCGTGCTGGTGGTGCAGACCGTGCCCGTCTACGACTCGTCCGCGAAGGAGTGGAAGGATGCGGTACCCGTGCTGCCGAACCACACCGAAGAGATACGGCAGGCGGTGCAGCAGATGAACGCCTCGCTGCTCATCATCGACCCGCTGATGGCGCACCTCTCCAGCGATGTCAACAGCTACCGCGATCAGGACGTACGGGCTGCGCTTACGCCGCTCGTGCAGATGGCCGAAGCCGAGCGGTGTGCGGTGCTGGTGGTGCGTCACCTCAACAAGATGCAGGGCGGTAACGCGTTGTACCGAGGCAGTGGCAGTATCGGCATTGCTGGGCAGGCCCGCACGGCGTTCATGCTGGGGCGTCATCCTGAGGATCAGGACCGCCTCGTGCTAGCTCCGGTGAAGTCGAACGTCGGCAAGTGGCCGCACAGCCTAGAGCTTGCGGTTGTCAGTAGCCGGAACGACCCCGACGTGGGCGTGATCGAGTGGGGCGGCATCTCGCAGCTTACCGCGCAAGACCTGCTCGCACCACCGAGCAAGGGTAGGCGCGATGCCAAACAAGCCGAGGCCGAAGACTGGCTGAAGGACCAACTCGGCGACGGTGAGCCACACCTTGCCGCTGAGATGTGGGCGCGTAGCGAAGACGCGGGGCTGACCAAGCGCACCGTCAACCGGGCAAAGCGTGCGCTCGGCGTCGTGACGGAGCGCATCGCGGGCGTAGATGACGGGCAAGGCCGCTGGTACTGGAGCCTGGCCAGTGGTGCCGCTGAGGTTACCAAAGAGCCAAAGGATGCCAATACCCATAATATGGCACCCTTACCCGGTGATAGCGGCACGCATCCCGAGGCTTCTGAACAAACCCCGCTTTTTCAGCGCGAAACCGCTGATTCTGTAGAAGTCGGCCCACAATCAAAGGATGCCAACGCGTCGAAGGGTGCCAACTGGAAAACGAAGGGTGCCAGAGCACCAATGGCGTCCATCTACCCCATCGGCGGAGACACTGCACCACCACCGCAGGTATTCAGCCAGGGCGACCGCGTGATGACACCCGGCGGCATCGCCACGGTGAAGCGCATGGCAGGTGAGCACGTCAATGTCCAACACGACGGGCAAGAGACAGGCGAGTTCTACCCACTGGCAGACGTGCGTTTCGCGGAGGTAGCCGATGCCCCCTTCTAAACCGCACCTGCTACTCGGCATCGACCCCGGTACGACGGTCGGCCTAGCCATCTATGACACGCGCACCGACGAACTGCTTGTCTGCACCAGCGGCGACTTCTTCCGCACGCACGCCGTCGTCAAGGCGCAGTACCCACCGCACAATGTGGCCGCTGTGATCGTCGAAGATGCACGCAGCCTGCCGCTCTACGCTCGCCACCGCCATGCCTCACGTGCTGCTCGCGACCGCGTAGCACGCAACGTAGGCGGCGTAGACAAGGTGACAGAGCTGGTGATCCAGTGGCTCGAAGACGAAGGCTACCTCGTCACCACCGAGAAGCCGCAGCGCCGCAAGAAGTGGGACGCTGCCACCTTAGCCAGACTCACCGGATGCACCGCACCCACCAACGAGCACGGACGCGATGCCGCCCGCCTGGTAGTGGGTAGAGGACCGCAGATCATCCACCGATTGGCGTGATTTCGAGTGTAAACGAAACAATGCCATGCACTCCGACAAATCGGCCTCAGAGTGTAAACGAAACTGACCCCATGCACTCCGCATATGCGAGCCCTTGCCAGACCCCGCCGACGTGCGACCGACGCACTTCTACCACGTCTGCCAGCTGCTCGACCTCGACGCACGGGCGGCGTGGCGTGATCCTGCCTCAGCACTGCCTCACGTTACACTCAAACCGCGTATGAAGCTCTATGCCCACCGCATACGGCACACTGAGTTCATTGAGCTAAGGGACACCGAGCTACTGATCGGCACCGCATCACGCAAACGCTTTTAGTAGACACACTCAAACAAGGGGGGAGCCTTGCCTATCGTTTTTCCACCACTACCGCCAGACGGCCTTACCGAGGCTGAACGCGAGCAAGAGGCGCTGGACCGCGAGCACGACAAGCGGATCATGCTGGAGGCTGCCGCTGTCGTGGCGCGCTACGAGCTGATCGAGGAGATGACGCAGGAGCGCATGAGCCTCATCCTGTGGATCTACTTCGCCAGCGCCCGGGACCACTCGCCTCCCTGCGACGGCCTGCGCTCCAGGCAGCCCTGGCTTTACTGGCGCGTCGACAACCATACGCTCTCGCTCATGTCGATCTTTGTGGGCCGGGGACCGGGCTGCCTCTACGATCCGATCCATGTGGACCTACCGGAGCAAGCAAGGAGCAACCCTGTGCTCGCGGCTGTGGCAACGGGGTGCGCGGTGCTACCGACGAGCACGCTGCGCTCGGTCTGCGCCAAGAAGTCGAGCCACACAGGGTTCCTAGGCCATCAGGCGCTCGCTACGGAAAAGTGGCAGCAGGAACTCCTAGCGCACTGGAACCACGCACTAAGTAATCTGGGCTTCACCGCCAATGACGACGGCTCCATCCGCTCAGGCATCGTAAACGGCAAGTACGCCAACATCCTAGACTTCACCATGAGGCGCGACGCCTGGGCCGCTTTTGTAGAGACACGCTACGGCCTGCCCGACGAATACTAACCGCAACGGGAGTTGCAAATACCATGACTGACCAGAGCAAGACCCACCGGGGCAAACACGGCTACGGCCAGGCTCGCGCCAAAGAGATCAAGGCCGAGCGCATCGCGCAGAAACAACAGGTGAGTGTCACGCCTTCCTCTGCTGAGAGTGCTTGAAAGGCGGGCATCGAGCGAGACCGCAGGCGCTGATGATGTTAAAAAATGTTAAGGTCAGCGGGCGGTTATCAGGCCGAGGCGTTGCAAAAAATGCAACACAAAAAAGGGCGCAGCGGGAGGGGGCAAAAAAAACGGACCCAAAAAAAGGAACGGCGACCTGTCATTCTTCGACATTTTCGACAGGGTCACACGCGCGCGCAGGAGCCTCTAAAAACTCTAAAAATGGCAGTGGTGGGCTAAGGGAAAGTCGTCAGACGCTTAGGCTGAGAAGCCTAAGACGGTGCGTTCAAAAGCCGATCCATCACCCACCTAGTCGAAGGGGCTATCACGGCTACACGAAATCGCTGTTTTTGGCCATTCCTGCTTTGCCTTGGCCTAGCGGGACAAGGTCGAAAACCCCTTTGCGATCGCGCGGCATCGGCGTGAGCGCTTGCAGATTTTTTGCCCCCACGGTGAGGCATGCTGAATGAGGCACTAGCGAGAGCACTGTGCCTAAGCACGTACCCAAAGGAAACCACTCGGCCAGGGACCCGATAAGCAGGGGGGGCTTGGGGGAACCGGGTGGGGTACGTGCTTGCGATGTTATGGCGACGCCCTTTGCGATGGAGACCGATTGGCGCGCTACCGTCCCCGCCGATGTACCCTCCCTCGGGCCTAGCAATGACGCGAGAGGGTGGGGCTAGGCGATCCAACATCGCCCTCACAGGCGCCTCGAAACCGGATCTGTGCGCGGCGGCGCGCAACATGTACTGCCGCGAAACGCCATTCTGAGGGGTAGCGAAGGATTCCGAAGAGTACCCTTCACCCACCCTTCGGAAATAATCACTCTTTTTGATGTCTTAAACGCCCCTTTGGGCTTCTCCGAAGGGTACGAAGGATGCGAGGGGTACAATTCCCTATGAAGGGGTCAGGCCCCCTCAAGAACGACAACACAACACCCCATGCGCTACCTCAACGACCTGACGCCTGTAGACCGCTACCTCGCCCTCAAAGCCCAGCGTGCCGAGATCGACACCGAACTCGACATGATCAAGCCGCTGCTGACGGCGGCGCTGATGGAGGAAGACGGCGAGGTGTTCGACTACCGAGGCCACCGCTTCAGCATCCAGCGCCGCAAGAGCTACGCCTACAGCGAACGCGTGGACGAGCTGGCGATGCAGCTGCGGGCGATCAAGAAGCAGGAGGAGCGCAACGGCACAGCGACGCTCACCAAGCACTCAGCGTACCCCGTCGTCAAGGCGGTAGACTGAACCTGTGCTCTCAAACGGCTAAGGGTACCACGCCCGAGGCCATTAACCCCACATACCACGATGACCCAATCCCACACCGAACTGAGGCGGCTACGCGTGCTGCCCGGTGGCATCTCCAACCATCTGTCCTTCATGGTTGGCGAGGCAGAAGAGGCAACCAAGCTGCTCGAACTTGTCGGCTTCATACTGGCGATGCACGCCGAAGGCCACGACATCCCCTCCGACGTTCACGAAGGCGCGGCCACCGTCACGTTCTACCTCAAGCGCCGTCTGCGTCTCTACCTCGACGCCGAGCAGGACGGCACACTCATCGCCAAGACGGGCACGCCAGCCCAGAGGGTAGCGGCATGAGTGAAGCAACACAGCCCAAAGGCGTGAAGCGGCAGCCACTCAAGCCCCTGAACCTTGCTCTCGCGGATCGCTCCATCTTGGAAGCCTTCGGCGCGGTTGATCTCGCCATCATGGCAGGCATGGCCGCGACATGGAGCGACGGCAGCCCCACCTCGAACCGCCTCCTCGGTATTACTGCGTCCAACGTGCGCCGTCCTGATGGCTTCTGGGTGCTGCTCGGTGTTGATGGCGAGGCAGACCCAAAGGTTGGCGAAACCGTGGTAGAGCTGCGCTTCCTGACGCCCTGTCTACCCATGCACTCCGGCGACTGTGTTTTCCTGACGCCTCGACTGGCGGCAAAGCCGTGGCCAGAGATCCGGGCCAAGCTGCTGGCTGAACTGGAAGGCAGCTTGGCCGATGCGCTACACGAGGTATGCGGCTACGCCGAGCAGATCAAGCTCCTTCGCGGGATGGATCCGAAGCCGTGGTCGGAGGAGGTGAGGCGAGCAGCATAACGCTGTCAGTATTTGCGGTGAGCGGGGTGGTCCGCTGGCGATTCTGCATCGCCCTACGCCCCCGGTGCCTCTGTGGTGCTGGGGACGTTGACTTTTACGCCTAATCAATTGCTGGGGAAGGCGACTGGACGTATCATCCAAGGCAGGTTCACTTTCAAAGCGCCATGTATTTAGCCTACTACGATGAGTCTGGGGATGATGGTTATCCTCAATATGCGGCCCCGCTGTTTGTACTGTCCGCGGTGTATCTCCACGAATCCGACTGGAGGAGCGCTTTCGATGCTATCAGGGAGTTCCGGCGCAATCTGAAAGATAGCTATGGCATCCCAGTGAAGACTGAGATACACACCAAGCAGCTAGTTTTAAACAAGAAGCCATATCGACGACTAGGCCTCTCTGATTCTCAACGTCTCGAAGTCATTTCTGCGATCTGCCGCCTGATAGAGTTTCTTCCTATCTCTGTGGTAAACGTCACCATTGACAAGCCAAAGATTCCTAACCCTAGAGGTGGAAACGTCAGGCCGTACAAGGTCCTAGACAGAGCGCTGACTTATTCGCTTCAGCGCATCGAGAATGACCTTAGTCGCAATGCGAAAGGGAATATGTTTTTCATGATCACGGATGAAGGACGTGTGGGCAAGATGAGAACTACGGCTCGGGCCATTCGGGCATTCAATTACATCCCGTCAATGTTCACCTCAGCCTCCTACCGGCGCGATATAAAACTGCTGATCGAAGACCCCATCCCTAAGCGCTCGAATGAGTCATACTTCATCCAGCTTAGTGACACCATCGCCTATATTGTGTACAACCACAAACTGCTTCAGCTGGGACGTGGTCAACTCCACAACCGCACCCCGTCTCAGGTCACAGCAACTACATTCAAGGATTGGCTGGATATGATGGGCGAGAGCCTCAATAAGAAGGCGTCCAGCTCAGACCCTTACGGAATAGTGACGTATCCGAATTGACAAAAAAAAAACACCACCTACACCGCATTCGCGGTTTCAGTGGTTCGCCTGACAAATTAGCAAGATAAGTGCCATCATGCAAAAACAGGGCTGATATTGACAAGACCTTGAATAAAGCAGAAATGGACTTTGTTTTACCTATGATTTACCCCTGAAACGACAAACCCTGTAAATCCAAAGACTTACAGGGTGTATCTGTGGGCGATGTAGGACTCGAACCTACGACCCCTTGCTTGTAAGGCAAGTGCTCTAACCAGCTGAGCTAATCGCCCGGAGGCTTACGCTGTGGAGCGGGAGACGGGATTCGAACCCGCGACCCTCAGCTTGGGAAGCTGATGCTCTACCAACTGAGCTACTCCCGCTTGTAGGTGCCGAAACTAGGCTGGTTTTCTGTGAATGTCAATTGAGGCACGTGGATTCCGCGTGGAGATGCGGTATATTAACTGTCCTGCGTTTTTTTTGCCTCGCGCCCGCTCATGCCGGGCGTTTTTATTGGAGCGAGGCCAACGCAAGCTATCCTTCGATGTTCACGTTGTTTAGCCCACAGGTTTCGTCATGAAACGTACCTACCAGCCGAGCCGCCGCAAGCGCGCCAACAAGCACGGCTTCCGCGCTCGCATGGCCACCAAGAACGGTCGCAAAGTCATCAAGGCACGCCGCGCCAAAGGCCGCACGGCCCTGTCGGTGAGCCACAACAAGCCCGGCAAGTAAGCCCACGGCTGTGGCGGGACACCGCTTTCCGCGAGCCGCCCGGCTCAAGCAGCGCGACCTCATCCGTTCGCTGTTCGATCGCCGCCGCACCGACGTGCATCACCTGGCCGTGGGCAGCGTGCGGCTCCTCTACCGCGTGCTTGATGCGCCTGCCCACGAGGGGAGCGCGCCTGTCCAGATTGGCTTTGCGCCTGGGCGCCGGGCAGGCAACGCGGTACGCCGCAACCAGATCAAACGCATCATGCGAGAGGCCTACCGCGTGCATCAGCACGACCTGGTGGGCCTCTTCTCGCATTCTGGACGCCGACTCATTGTGATGGTGCTCTTCCGCGGCGCGCCCGCCACGGCCAGCCAAGAGGTTCCTGGTGACCTCCAGCATGCACTCAAGCGGATGGCACAGCGGCTGCGCAACGAGTTCGGCATGCAGTGAAATGTGAGTGAGCGCGGAACAGCCCCGATAGGGTACCGTACGGCGCCCTTTCCACCCGGCCCTCCATCCTGTTACAAAACAACCGCCTCCCGTGGATCGCAACGTAATTACAGCCACCGTGCTGATCGGCCTGATTATGCTCGGGTGGATGACGTGGCTCGCGCCCGAAGTGCCCCCGCCCACGGACGGAAATGCCGAGACCGCACAAGAAGCTCCGGTGACTCCAGACACCGAGGACGAGCTTGATGACCCGGTGCTGCCCACACCAGCACCCCTGGCTGCACCTGTTGGCGACTCCCTGTTCGTGGCAGCCACCGAAGGTACTGAGGACACGCTGACGGTCGAGACCTCGTTCTACACAGCCGAGTTCTCGACGAAAGGCGGGACACTGACAACGTTCAACCTCAAGACGTACCAGCAGTCAGACCGAGTGACGCCGGTACAGCTCATCGACTCGTCCTCCGTCGGCGCCATCGCGCTGTTCTTCACTACGCCTACGAGCCGCAACGTCGATACGCGCACCCTCTACTTCACGCCCAGCACCAACCAACGCGAGCTGACGGTCACGCCTGGCGACACGCTGGCCCTCACCTTCGAGGCGCGCATCGGCGAGGGCGCCATCCGCCAGACCTACACGTTCTCCGACGAGTCATACGAGGTAGGCTACAGCGTCGAGATGGTTGGGGCGGATGCGTTTGCCACGCGTGAAGGCTATGAGTTCGTCTGGGATGGCGGCGTGCCGTTCAACGAAGCCGACCCCAAGACGGAGGCGCAGAGCGCTGGCGCCTTTGTGTACACGGGCGGCGAGATCGAGAGCATCGACCTGGAAGGCGACCAGTATGAGGAGACGACGGTACGCGGCGAGATCGACTGGGTGGGGGTGAAGGATCGGTACTTCGCCGCCGTGGTCATTCCGCACGCGGCCGAGCCAAGCGCCGCCGAGCTCATCGGTGAAAAGTATGGCAGCGGCGACGATGTGCGCTGGGAAGACTACGAGATGCGCCTGGAGATGCCCGCTGCCACCACGCAGGCCGACGGCTTCAAGTTGTACTTGGGCCCGATGGAGTACTACCGCCTCTCGGCCTACGACCTCGACATGTTCAAGATGGTGGACCTCGGGTGGGACTTCTTCGAGCCCATCACGCGTCCCCTCGCCAAGTGGGTGTTCATCCCCGTCTTCACCTTCCTGGAGCGCTTCACGAGCAACTACGGCCTCATCATCATCGCGCTGGCCTTCCTGATTAAGCTGGTGGTGTACCCCTTCACGAAGGCGTCGTACCGCAGCATGGCCAAGATGCGCGAGCTGCAGCCGCAAATGGAGGCCATCAAGGAGAAGTACGGCGACGACCCGCAGAAGCAGCAGCAGGCGATGATGGCCATGTACAAGGAGTCGGGCGCCAACCCGCTCGGTGGCTGTCTGCCGATGCTCTTCCAGTACCCCATCATCATCGCGCTGTGGATGTTCTTGCCCCAGGCCATCCAGATCCGCCAAGAGCCTTTCCTGTGGGCAGGCGACCTCTCGGCGCCTGACGTGATCCTGAGCTTGCCGTTCAGCATCCCCTTCTACGGCGATTTCGTGGCGGGCTTCACGCTGCTGATGGGCCTGTCGATGGTCTTCCAGATGAAGATCCAGATGGCGTCGCAGCCGTCCACGCCGCAGACGAAGATGATGACGTACCTCTTCCCGGTGATGATCTTCGTCATTTTCAACCAGTTTGCCTCGGGCCTGAGCCTGTACTACCTCTGCTTCAACCTGCTCACGGCCGTGCAGCAGAAGTTCATCAACAAGCAGGTGGCTGAAGAGAAGGACAACCCGAAACCGGGTGGTAAAGCGACAGGCAAAACCAAGGCCAAGACGAGCAACAATGGGAAGTCCGGGCGCAACGGGAAGGCTAGCAGCAAGACGACGGGTAAGACCAGCAAGTTCGACCGCAAGCCGGAGTCGTTTGGCGAGCGCATGCGCAAGCGCCTCGAAGCCAAAGTCGCAGAGGCCGAGAAAGCCCAGAAAGCTGCGGCGGCGGCCAAGCGTGGCGCCAAAACCAGCAAGAAGCGTCGGTAGGGCGTGTGTGTGTTGTTGCGTGGGCGCGTGGAAACGTGAGCGCGTGTCGGCCCCAAGATCCACAGCGCGAAGCGCGTCCCAAGATCTAAGACCCCTGCGAACGGCGTGAGCAGTACAGACACCATTGCGGCTATAGCCACGGCGCGCGGGCGGGCCGCGCTCGCCATCCTGCGCGTTTCGGGGCCGGAAGCGTTGGATGTGGCGAACGTGTGCTTCCGAGGCGCTAACCTGACCCAAGTACCGTCGCACACGGTCCACATGGGCTACCTGACGGCGAAGGACGGGGGCGACATCGATCAAGTCGTGGCTACCGTCTTCCGCGCGCCGCGCTCGGCGACGGGCGAGGATGTGGTGGAGATCACGTGCCACGGCGGCGACTTCGCGCCTACGCTCATCCTGCAGAGCCTGCTAGCGCACGGCGCACGGATGGCGGAGCCCGGCGAGTTCACGCAGCGTGGCTTCCTCAACGGCAAGCTCGACCTGGCGCAAGCCGAGTCGGTGGCGGATCTGATCCACGCGTCATCGTCGCGGGCGCACCGTGTGTCGTTGCAGCACTTGCAGGGCCGCTACTCCCACCTGCTGGAAAGCGTGCGCACCGAACTACTCGACCTCTGCGCGTTCGTAGAGTTGGAGCTGGACTTTGCGGAGGAAGATGTCGAGTTCGCGGACCGCGAACGGTTGGTCACGCTGCTGACGAACACCGAGGCGCTGCTGAACCAACTGCTGGCCTCGTACCATGTGGGCGCGCTGATTCGGGACGGCGTGCGCGTCGTCATCGGCGGGCGGCCGAACGCGGGCAAGTCGACGTTGCTCAACGCGCTGCTGGGCCGCGACCGCGCCATCGTCAGCGCCACACCAGGCACCACGCGCGACGAGATCGAAGGCGAGATCGAGGTGGACGGCCTGCTGCTGCGCTTCGTCGACACCGCCGGGCTGCGCGACACCGCCGACGCCATCGAAGCCGAGGGGGTCCGCCGCGCCGAGCGCTCTATCGCCAGCGGCGACGCGTTGCTCTACGTGTACGACCTGCAAGCGGGCCTGGACCCCGACGAGCACGCCTTCCTCGAACGCCTCCACGCCGATCAGGCCGAATTGCCCATCCTGCTCGTTGGCAACAAGCGCGACCTCGTGAGCAACGCAACAGCGCCTGAAGTGCCTTCCGATATTCGCTTCCGCGCGCTATCTGCTGAACAAGGCTTCGCCGATGCCGACGAGATCAAGCCGCTGCTGCATGACCTCATTGCGCACGTCACCGAACGCCTCAGCGGCACGGAATCATCAGCCGTAGTGATGAACCAGCGCCACCGCCAGCACCTGCGCCATGCGCTCGACGCCATCCGCCGCGCCCAGACCGCACTCGCCTACGACGCCTCCGGCGACACGCTGGCGCTCGACCTCCGCCAAGCGCTCCACGAACTCGGCAGCATTACGGGCGAGGTCACAACCGAGGACATTCTGGGGCAAATCTTTTCCCGGTTCTGCATCGGGAAATAGTCTCAGCTTGGCAAATCCAAGATCACGCGTCTCGCAGTCTGTCTTCAATCCCTTTGACATACTGCTTTGCACCAGTAAAGCGTTCAACCTCGGCCCTGAACGCACCGTTGCTGAGATAAAACGCTTTGATCCGCTGACGATAATCGGTGATTAGCTTTGCGTCTTCGATTTGGCCAGAGTTTGCCATCTGAGCAATGGCATCAGCCAGGGAAGCGAGTTTGAACAATTCTTCCGAGATCAAACTCCCTCCCTCCTCAATCAGCCTGAGTGCATAGCGGATCTGATCTTCAGGATGTGTCATCGCATTGCCTCTATCCCAACGCTTCGATTTCCTGTTCGAGCTGCTGCTTGTGGTAGAGGTCGGCGTAGAGGCCGCCGAGGGCGACGAGGTCGGCGTGCTGGCCGCGTTCAACGATGGCGCCGTCGTCGAGAACGAGGATGAGGTCGGCGTCTTGGACGGCGGAGATGCGGTGGCTGACGATGACGACGGTGCGCCGACCGTAGTGCTTGCGCAGGTGGCCGAGGATCTTGGCCTCGGTGTTGGTATCGACAGCGGATAGGGCGTCGTCGAGGATGAGGATGCGCGGGTCGCGGACAAGGGCACGGGCGATGGAGGCGCGCTGCTTCTGGCCGCCCGAAAGCGTGATGCCGCGCTCGCCCACGCGCGTCTCGAAGCCGTCGGGGAAGTCGGCGATGTTGTCCAGCAGCTCGGCCTCGCGAGCGGCTTGCTCCACGTCGGCGCGGTCGGCGTCCATGCGGCCGAAGGCGATATTGTCAGCGACGGTGGAGCTGAACAGGAAGACATCTTGCGGCACGTAGCTCACGTTGGAGCGCAGCGTGTCGATGGGGATCTCGTCCAGCGGCCGCCCGTCGATCTTGACGGTGCCGTGCTGCGGCTCGATGAGGCGCGGGATCATCTCGATGAGCGTCGTCTTCCCAGAGCCCGTGCGGCCCACGAGCGCGAGCGTCTGCCCAGCCGGGACGTCGAAGCTGATGCCATCAAGCACATCCGTGTCATCCTCGTAGCCGTAGCGGACGTCATCGAACGTGATGCGGCCCTTGATCGACGTGATGCTCGCATCGGTAGCCTCGCCGTCCATGATGGCGGGCACGGTGTCCCACACCTCGTTGAGCCGGATGATCGACGCGGAGGCGCGTTGCACCATCGTGATGATGAAGCCGATGGACGCCACTGGCCACGTCATGTACGCCACGTAGATGATGAACTCCGCGATGTTGCCGATGGTGATGGTGCCTTCCGCGACCAAACGCCCGCCTTCCCAGATCACGATGATGGTCGAGAGGCCGATCAGGATGAGAAAGACGGGGCGGAAGATGGCATCGACGAGCGCGAGGTCTAGGCTGCGGCGGCGGTAGGCGTCACTCTCAGCGTCGAAGGCTTCCGCCTCAGCGGTCTCGCGGCTGTACGCCTTCAGGACGCGAATGCCCGAGAGCGCCTCCTGCACGCGGCTGGTAAGCGACGAGTACTGCTGCTGGAGCGCGTTGCTGCGCGTGTGGACGAGCTTCGACACGATGAACACGCCGATGGCCAGGAAGGGCATCGGGATGAGCGCGTAGAGCGTCAGCGTGGGCGAGATGATGAACATCACCGAGACGGCGGAGACCATGGTCACGAACGCCTGTGTGGCGTACATAAACGCCGGGCCGATGTAGCGCCGCACCTGCTCGATGTCGCTGGTGGCGCGCGTGATGAGATCGCCCGTGGCGTGCTTCAGGTAGAAGCCGTACGAGAGGCGCTGCAGGTGGTCGAAGAGCGTGTTGCGCAAGTCGTACTCGATGTGCCGCGAGGCCACCACCACGGTCTGGCGCATCAGAAACGTAAACGCGCCGCTGGTCAGGCTGGTGATGATGATGATGCCGCCGAGCGTGAGCAGCGACACTACCACGTAGGCGTAGATGTAGCCCTGCACCTGCGTGTTGACGAACATCTCGTAGTAGCCCACATAGCGCGGGATGCCGTCCACCGCCACGCGCACCACGACCGGGATGGTGACCCGGAAGCCTGCTGCGATGGCCGCGCAGAGCAGCCCCGGCAGGAAGAGGTGCTTGTACTCCCAGAAATATTTGTTGAGGCGGGCGAGGGGGCGCATGCAAGGACGGCAAGAGGCACAATGAGGCGGGTCGTACTCTGGCGGGCGGGGAAAGGTTTATCGGTCCTTTGGCGGTGCGGCGTGCCAAGCTCTAGCCCTCCTGCAACGTCGCGTCGATGGACGACGTCTTCGACAGGCTCCTGCTGGCAAAAGCGCTGATGGATTCGGCTACCTGGACGTTCATTTTTGGGCGCGCGCCACAGCTAGCATTGGGCCGAACCAAAAACGCTTGTCGATCTCGCATGTCTGTTTTTTTGGGCAACAGCGGACTTCCCTGCGCACCATCCCGCACCTAGCGAGCCGAGAGATTAACGCTGCTTCGGGGCGTGCCGCTGTTGCTCGCTAGCTGAAGGCTGCTCGTCCGCTCATTCCAGCGCGCCCCTGGCCCCGTGATCGACGTTGGCCGCTCGCGTTCGCTCGGCGCCGTGTGTTTGCTCATAGGCCGCCGCAGTGCTGATTGCTGTTCCGTTGGGTTGCGCGTTCTCCGCAGATCCCCTACCCTTCGGGGCATTCCGGTACTGCCCACCTCATACATAGCCATTTCCATGACCCATTCCCTACGTCTCCTCACGCTTGCGACCATCTTTGCCTTTACCCTTACGTCGCAGGCTCAAGCCCAAGACAAGCCGACCACCGTATCGTCGCTTGCAGGGCTGTACAACATGACGATCGAGTTCATCCATCAGACCGCCGAGATGATGGATGAGGACATGCTGGCGTATCGGCCGTCAGTGAACGTGCAGACGGTGCAGGAGCATCTGGGGCACATCATCAATGCGCAGTTCGGCCTCTGCTCGCTTGCGGCGGGCGAGGAGAACCCTGGCGAGGGCGACTATGAGGAGCTAGCCACGACCAAGGAAGCGATCATCGCGGCGCTCGAAGCCAGCACCGCGTATTGCAATGGCGTCTACGCAAACATGACCGAGGAAGACGCCGCTGCACAGCGCACGTTCTTGGGCCAAGAGGTTACCGCGGCGGCCGTGCTCTCGTTCAAGACGACGCACAACTACCAGCACTACGGCAGCCTGGTGACCTACATGCGCATCAACGGGCTTGTGCCGCCATCGTCGCAGTAAGCACCTCCTACAGTCCGGTTGTGACAGGGCCAGCTCTAAGCCCTGCGAGCGCATCGGCGTATTGCTGGGCTACGGCGGGCCAACTGAAGGTGTTGATCACGTGCTGGTAGGTCTGCTGCGAGGTGGCTTCTAGCTTCTCCGGATGGTCGTGGTAGCGCATGATGGCTTCGGAGAACGCCCACGCGTCTTGACTGGGCACGAGGTGGCCGTTCACGCCCTCGGTGATGACGTCGCGGATGCCTTCGAGCGCGGCGGCCACCGACGGCAGTCCGCACATGCCCGCTTCCAGCATGACTACGCCGAAGCCTTCCATCGTGCCCGGCACGGGTATGTTCGGCATGACGAACAGGTCGGCGCCGCGGTTCAGCAGGGATAGCTCTTCATCTGTGACGCGGCCCAGCAGGCGCACGCGGTGTGCCACCCCCTTGCGCTCGGCGGCAGCGCGGATGGTGTCGGCGTCGGGGCCATCGCCGGCGAGCCAGTAGTATACATTCTCGGGCAGCAGCGGCATCACATGCTCGGCGAACCACGGGAAGCCCTTGCGTGGTACCTGACGCCCCACGCTGCACAAGAGCAACGCGTCGTCGGGCAGTGGTGCTGCAGGATCGTCGAGGGCGACTTTCGTGGCGGCGCGCATGACGGGCTTGGACTCCAGCGGCGTGAAGCGGCTGGTGTCGACGCCGTTGGGCACCACGATGAGCTTGGATTCCGGCAACCCGCGCATCGTACACTGCTCGCCCGTGGCTCGGCTGACGGGCATCACAGCGTCGAGGGCGCCAAACACCTTTGGCACGAAGCGCTGGTAGAGCTTGAGCGGCGTCGTCACGTCCTGGCCGTGGACGATGGCGGCGCTCTTCACGCCGTGCGCCTCGAACGTGGGTTTCAGCCACACCGCGAGCGCCGCCGTCACCATCGACGAGAACAGCACGACATCCACCTCGCCGTTCTGCACACGGCGCTTGATGGTTTTGAACGCCCGGCGCAGGAAGAACGGCGCCTTCACGTGCGTCATCGCCCAGGTGGTGCGCATCAGCTCATCCGAGAGCTGCACATCCGGCAACTCCTGAAACGCGGCGTGCAGTTCCGTGGCGACGCGCTGCATGCCGCCGATGTTAGACAGCGGCTGGTCGGCGGGCGGGAACGAGTGGGAAACGAAAAGCAGGCGCACGGGTCGATCAGGTTGGGTTAAGGGTCAGGTCGGCGGCGGCAAAGGGCGAGGCGCCGGGCGGCAGCGGCGCGTCGTGCAAGAGCGTGGCGTAGTAGGCCGGGATGCGGCCCAAGATGACGGGCCAGTCGTACGCCTGCGCGCGGGCATGCGCCGTCTCGCCAAACTGGCGGCGCAGGTCGGCATCGGTGACGAGGCGGTGGACGTGCTGGTAGAATGCACCCACGTCATCCGGCGGCGCGAGGAAGCCGTCCACGCCGTGATTGACGAGGTCGGCGGCGCCCGTGGCATCGGCGCAGACGGGTGGCGTGGCCGAGGCCATGGCTTCGAGCGTCACGTTGCCGAACGTCTCGGTGTCGCTGGGGAAGAAGAACACATCCGACGACGCGTAGGCTGTGGCGATGTCGGTGCCGCCGAGGTAGCCCGTGAACACGGTGTGAGTCAGGCGCTCCTCCAGCGGCGCCTTCGCCACGCCATCGCCCACGATCAGGCTGCGATGCGGCACGCCCTCGCGCTCCAGCCGCTCGATGA
Organism: Bacteroidota bacterium; assembly: GCA_038747545.1. GTDB lineage: Bacteria > Bacteroidota > Rhodothermia > Rhodothermales > JBCCMF01 > JBCCMF01. Next base: position 4,082 of record JBCDJT010000087.1, on the reverse strand, counting down.
CTTGTGCGAAGACCTCCAGCCCTTTCTCCCACACCAAGCGGCTCACGAACGACACGACGACCTCGTCCTCGGCAAAACCGTGCTGCTGCCGCCACGCACTGCTGCGGCGCGACGGCGTGAACCGATCGGTTTCCACCCCGCGCGGCCACAAGAGCAGCCCCTGGTCGATGCCGTGCTCACGTAGCACCTCGGCCATGGAAGGCGTAGGCACGTAGATGTGCGTGCATTGGCGGTAGAACCAGCGCAGGAAGCGCCACAGCGCGGGCTCCAGCCACGCCTGCTTGTAGTAGCGCAGGTACGAGCTGAAATGTGTGTGGTACGACGCCACCACCGGCAGCTGCTGCCGCTTGGCCCACCGGAGCGCCTGCACGCCGAGCAGATCGGGCGTAGCGATGTGGACGACATCGGGGGCAAAGGATTCCAACTCAGTTTTCACGCTGCGGGGCAGGACGGTCGAGATTCGGTACTCGGGCCGCCCTGGCGCGGGCAGTGACGGCACATCCAGCAGCATCCCTGCGTGATTCACCGGCGGCTGGTCGATGGTGGGACCGATGATGCGGACGGCGTGCCCATGGGCTTCCAGGTGACGCACCAAGCGGTTCAGGGTCAGCGAGACGCCGTCGGCGATGTGGTTGTAATTGCCCGTGAACAGCGCCACACGGACGGGGCGCACGGGGGGGGTCTGCGCGTCGGGCATGGAGGAGGAAGCGACGGGTGGGGCCTGCATGATCGCGTGAAGGCAGCGTACGCACGGAAGCAGCTCGAGGATACACCCTCGAAGCCGCCCGGCAGAAAACCCAGGTAACAGGCGCACAACGTCTTCATGAACCGTGGCGTGAGCGAACGGAACGGCATGGCTGGAAGTAGGCACGCCGTTTGTTGATACCGTGTAGCATCCCCACACTACCCCCCCTTCTGAGAGCTACCTGTGCGTTTCACATTGTCATCCCGAGCGAAGTCGAGGGATCTCCCACTTTTTCGCCGAGCAAAACATACACGGGAGAGATTTACCTCCGGTGTGCTTCGCGCTCTCGACGCCAGCCCGCGGCCTCTGCTCGGGATGACAGAGACGAAGGGTGTGCCGCGTGTTGCACGGGCAACCCTCTTGTCACACATGGCCATCGTCGCCCGCTTACTCGTCTTCGTTGCGCTCATTGTGCCTGTCCAGGCGCAAGACCTCGAGTGGATACCGCTTGATGGCCCGGACGGCGGTGCCATTGTGAGGGCACTGGCCGAGGAGGCCGATGGCGCCTTGCTCGCCGCTACCGAAGGCGGCGTCTACCGCTTAGCCGATGGTGCCGCCGCCTGGGAGCGCGACAGCGAAGGCCTCTTCATCGACAACACTACGGCGTTCTGGTCAACATCCGAAGATGCCATGCTCGTCGGCACGTTCGGCGTAGGCGTGTACCGCCGTCCGGCAGGCGGACTCACCTGGACGCCGACGCCGCTCAACCAGATCGTGACGGTCGGCTTTGCCCAGCGCGATACGACGATCTACGCCGCCAGCCCTGACGCGTTTTTCGCCTCCACCGACGACGGGCGCACGTGGCGCCGGCTGCCCGGCCTGGGCGTGGCAGGCGTAGCCGTGAGCGGCATCGCAGCGAACGATGACTACCTCTTCGCCGCCACCGACACGGGCGTCTTTCGCACGAACGACGACGGGAATACGTGGGAGTTCATCGTGGGGCCGTGGGGCGACTTCCCGAACATCACCGCCATCACCGCCGATCCAGCAAACGGCACCGTCTACGTGGGCGCGAGTCCGCTGAGTGCCGCAGCTGGCGTCTACCGCTCGCGCAACAACGGCGGCCTATGGACCCGCACGCCCGTCGATCCCGTCTTCGTGAGTGGCCTGTACGCCGCCAACGACGCCGTGTATGCCGGTGACTTTCAGTTCATCCACCGCTCCACGAACGAGGGTCTAAGCTGGCGGTCGGCGCGCGCCACGGTGACTACGGTGCTCGGCTTTCACGCCCGCGGCGACACGCTGTGGGCCGCCACCGAGGGACGCGGCGTGCTCCGTTCCACCGACGGCGGCGGCAGCTGGGGCGATGTCAACGACGGCCTGCAGAGCAGCATCCACACGCTCGCTGCGGACGACGACCTGCTCTACGCCGGGACCAGCGGCGGCGTCTACGTCTCGGCGGATCGCGGCGCCTCGTGGACGCTGCGCGACGCGGGCCTGACCACCTTCAACGTGCGCGACATCACCATCGGCCCCGACGGCTTGGCCTACGCCGCCACCTTCGGCGAGGTCTACCTCTACAGCAACACCGACGCCGAGTGGAAGCCTATCGGTCCCGCCGAGGGCCTGTCGATGCGCGAGCTGACCTTTGGCCCCGACGGTACGCTGTACGCCGCCTACTTCGAGGGCCTGTATCTGCGCGAGAACCGCCAGTGGACGCCCCTGCCCGTCGTCGGCGAAGACGGCCTCACGCGTGACATCGCTGCTGCCGTGGTGGCTGGCGCGGGTCGGATCTTCGCAGGGGGCGCCTTCGACGCGTTCCGTTACGATGCCGACTTCGCACGCTGGACGCCGATGTTTCGCGACGGCCTCACGCCGTTCAGTGCCCAAACCTTCCTCGCCTCTGGCGACACGCTGTGGGCCGCCACGCGCTTCTCTGGCCTCCTCCAAACCACCGATGCGGGCGACAATTGGCAGCGCGTGAGCCCGCTAGCGCCGCAAGACCTGCGCGGCCTCGTGCAAGGCGCCGACGGCTGGCTCTACACGGCGGCTTTCGGCAACGGCGTCTACCGCTTCCATCCCGGCAGCGACAACGCCGAGCTGTTCAGCGACGGCCTCACCGACACCCGCGTCACCGACATCCTGTTCGCCCCCGATGGGACGGGCTACGTCAGCACCTCCGGGCGTGGGCTGTTTCGCCTCGGCGTGCCATCGCAAACATCCACAGCTGCTGAGGAGGTCGCACCATCGTTCACCGTTGCTGCCTATCCCAATCCCGGCACCAGCCGCCTCACCCTCAGCATCGATGCCCCCGCCGGCGCCAACGTGAGCTACGCGGTGTATGACGTGCTGGGCCGCCGCGTCTTGTACGATGCTGTGAGCAGTCCACACCAGCAGATTGACGCGCAGACGCTCCCAGCGGGGACGTACGTGGTGCAGGTATCAGCTGAGCATCAAGGGGGCCTTACACGGCGACACACGACGTGGGTGAAGACGCGCTGACCGAAACTGTGCTAGACACTCCTTACTTGTGTCTTCTTCATGCTCACCTGCTGTAATCATCTCTTCCCCGACAGCAGTGGCTGTGGTTGTCAAAATCACGAATAGCTTTGTCGGCTTTTCTGTCTATTGGTGATCTGTGAGGACAGAAGTCGATTTACGATGAGATCGAAAAACAGAAAAACCAAGTGAGATGACTGCCAGAGATACTTTTCACAAAGGCCTCCTTGTGCTCGACAGGAAAAGCATTGAGCGTGGAGAAGAGCTTGTCCAAGCCTCGATTGCACTTGCCGAAGAAGAAAGTGACAAAGCTACGTTTGCTGCAGCATCGTGCTGCCTGGGAGAGCTGTTGCTTCAGTTGGGTAAGCAGGAGGAGGCTACAGTTTTCCTGCAGGACGTTGTCAGCATGGATTCACAAGACGGGTTATGCAGCTACGAGATAGCGAAAGCTGGCGAGCTATCAGATCAGATCACTGGAACCTAAAACCTCACTGAGAGCGGTCTGCCCGGTAGTGCTCTGTGGTAGTGGGTGAAGGCCCACTGAAACCGCTTTTCACAAAACGCTTGACGAAAGGATTAGCGTCTCATTACCAAATGATTAAATTGGGGGCTGTTTTGCGCTCGCAGCGAAACGGTCGCGGTTGGCCGAAGCGCTTCCCTTGTCGTATCCCCTTTCCTCTCGCATGGTCAGCACCGCCCGGTTGCCGTTTCGTCCTGCGCAGCTCATCCCGTGGGCGCTGGGGGTCGTCGTTGTGGTGATTGGTCTGCTGGTGGTGCCGAAGACGATCGTGCCCACGCTGACACTACCTGTACAGCTAATGCCGTCGCAGGAGTGGCACCTGATCCGCGCCGCCGACGGGACGGTGCAGAGCGTCTTGCACGACGCCCTTCGCGGCAC
>JBCDJT010000086.1:0-22036 GCA_038747545.1 Bacteroidota bacterium | reverse complement strand
GGGCGGTGCGCGGGAGCTTGGTGGTGCGGTCAAGGTCGCGTCGCCAAGCGGCAACGGCAGTGTTCAGATCAAACATGGCGTTAGCGCAGCGCGAGGTTGGGGTTCGGGAGAAGACGCTGCCACACGGTGTCCAGCGTGCGGTGGGCTACCATCCAGCGGTCGTGCTCGGCTTGCAGCTCGCGCAGGCCCGCGTCGGTGAGGCGGTAGTACTTGCGCTTTCGGCCCGTCTCGGCCTTGCGCCACGTGGCCTCGATCAGCTTCTGCTTCTCCAGCCGATGCAGCACGGGGTACATCATCCCGTCGGTCCACTCGATCTGCCCGTCCGACAGCTCGCGCACTTTGTGGATGATGGCATAGCCGTAGCTCTCCTCCGCCTCGGCCAAGATCGCCAGGACCAACGGCCGGGCCGAGGCAGCGACGAGTTCTTTGGTCAACATAAGCACCCTCAGTTGATACATTGAGGTGTGATGTATCGCAGTTCTATGTATAAAGTTTCAGCCGCACTCAAATAAAAAGCCGCACCGATCTACACAGAGGTCACGCCCCATAGGCTGCCTGCACGTGCAGCGGCGTGTCTTGCTCCTTGCCTTGGCTGGCCCAGTGGATGCCGCGCAGTGTCGTGATCATCACCTCGGGTGTGTCGAAGTCTTCCGGGTTGTGGCCGATGGCGTTGTAGAACACGCGCCCCTTGCCATAGCGCCGCTTCCAGATGACAGGCATGACTGCGCCGCCCACGTCAGCGTTGTGCTCGTTGGTGAAGCGGGTCGTGGCCAGCACGTGGTTGTTGGGATCGACGTGCATGTAGTACTGCTCGGTGCCCTTCATCTCGAAGTCGCCGATGCCTTCCATGATGGGGTCGGTGGCGTCGGTGACGTTGACCGTGTAGTCGATGAGGTTGCCGGGGTGTGCTACAAACTGGCCGCCCGTCATAAACTGGTACCCCGTGTGCTGGCGGAAGGCGTCGCCCGTGCCGTGCCATCCGGCCATGCCCGTACCGTTCTTGACCGCGTTGAGGAGCCCATTGGCCTCGTCGCCCGTGATGTTGCCCATCGTCCACTGCTGAATGACGACGTCGATGGTAGCCATCAAGTCGGCGTCGGCATAGATGCTGAGGGTGTCTGAGGTGACGACGTCGAAGCCCTCGGCCTCCAGCACGGGTACCATCATCTCCTTGAACACTTCGGGCTGGTGCCCCGGCCAGCCGCCGTACACGAACAGCGCTTTCTTGGCGCGCCGCATGGATGCCGCGGCGAGGTGAGGCGAGAGCGTAGCGGCCGTGGCGGCAGCGGCGGTAGTCTTCAGGAAGTCGCGACGTTGCATGGTACTGGCAGGTAGTGAAACATGCCGCCAAGGTACCACTTGCGCCCCACAAACGCGATACTGCTAGCGGTACTCAGGATTCTGGTAGTTGAACCGGGCACCAGCCTCCCATTTGGATCGCTGGTTGCCGTGCGCCGGGACGCCCCCTACGTCTTTCAAGATTCTAGCGAAGTGCATCAGGTTCCAGGCGGCGAACGTCGTGTTTCGCTGCGTGAAGTCGTTGTCTACGCCTGTCGGGTTGCCGTCGGCATCGGGTACGCCGTAGCTGGCGCCTGGTCCGGCCTCACCGATCCACCCGGCGTCAGCCTGCGGCGGGATGGTGTAGCCAAGGTGTTGCAGGCTGTAGAGCACGCCCATGCCCACATGCTTGATGCCGTCCTCGTTGCCCGTCACGATGCAGCCGCCCACCTTGCCGTAGTAGGCGTATTGCCCGGCGTCGTTTAACTGGCCGGACATCGCGTAGAGCCGCTCAATCAGTTTCTGGCAGACGCTCGATTTCTCACCCAGCCAGATCGGTGTGCCCACCACCAGAATGTCAGCGGCCTGCACGCGTTTGTAGAGTTCGGGCCACTCGTCTGCTTCGGCGCCATACTCCGTCATGTCGGGATAGACACCGGGTGGCACATCGTGGTCTACGAGACGCAGGTCGTCTACCGCGACGCCGTTGGTGGTGAAGATGTGCCGCACCACATCGAGCAGCAGGTCGGTGTGTGATTTCCGAGGCGACAGCTTGAGCGTGCAGTTCACCACAAGGGCGCGCAGGTCGTCGTACGAGGCGGGAGGGTTGGACATAGGCGTTATAACGTGGGCGCGTGAACGCGTTGGGGCGAGAAGGTAGAGACAATATATCGGGGATGGACGCGAACACACGCTCACGCAGAGCCCAGCGAACGGGCCTACGCCTCTCCGCTGCCGAAAGCGTTGCGCATCCACTCGGTGTTGTCGCCGAAGTCGAGCGTGCGGATGGGAAACGGGATGCCGATGCTCTCCTTGTCGAAGGCCTGCTTGACGCGGATGATAGCTTCGCTGCGAGCGTCAAGGAATTCTCCTTGCTTGTTCGAGAAGTCGATCCAGAAGCGCAGGATGAAGTTGATCGAACTGCCGCCGAACTCCTCGTAGATGCACTCTACTGGACGGTCTTGCATGCGCCCCGGAACGTCCTCAACGGCTTCCATCGCCACGCGCTGTGCTTTCTCCAAGTCATCGTCGTACGAAACGCCGCATGAGACCGTCACACGGCGCCGGCCTAGCGAGCTGAAGTTGGTGATGGGATTGGTAAAGATGCTGGCATTGGGCATGTATACCAGTTGCCCATCCAACTCCTCAATCAGTGTAGAGCGCAGGTTGGTCTCCTGCACCTTGCCGAAGATGTCGTTCGTCTTGATGAGGTCGCCTTCTTTGAACGGGCGGCGGAACGCCAGCAGCACGCCCGATACGAAGTTGGACATGATGTCCTGGAACGCAAAGCCTAGTGCCAACCCGAGCACGCCGAGGCCTGCAAGTAGCGAGGTGACGGTTTTCTCCAGCTCGAGAATGCCGAGGGCGACGAAGCTGCCCGCCAGCACTACGCCCACGTAGACTATTGTGCTGATCAGGTTGTTGACCTGTCTGTTCTGCGAGACTTGCGCCAATCCCCGCCTAACCCCCTTGCGAACGAGCTTGGCGATCAGAACAAACAGACCCAGCACCAGCAGCGCTACCAGCAGGTTGGGCAGGGTGCGAATGGCGCTCTCAGTCCAGCCAACGACCTCTTCTAGCACAAGATTGGTGGCATCGCCGATCTCTTGGGTCACGGTGTTGGCAGTGAAAGGCGCGTCTTGGGGTGAGGCTGCGTCTTGGAAGCGCATGTAATGAAGTGTTGATGGCTGAGTATATGTTGTAAAGGCTACACAGCCACCAGAGTGTTCCACTCGGATGAAACCCACCCGTGAAACTTCAGCTTGCTTGCGGTTGGCGCACCTGCACCACCGTTTTCACCGAGTTGGCGATGAAGCAGCGGTCATGCGCTTGGTGATGTAGTGTGTCAAGTTGCTCGGGTGTGGGTTGCCGGTCGCCGCCGAACACGATATCGGGCTGCAGCCAGACGTGTGTGATGGCCATGCGGCCCTCGGCGTCGTGCTCCATGACGCCCTCCGCGGCATCCTCGTAGCGCTCTACCACGAACCGCTGCCTTGCCGCCAGCGATAGGAACCAAAGCATGTGACAACTCGACAGCGCCGCCACAAACGCCTCTTCGGGATCGACGGCTGCCGCATCAGACATCGGCAAGGGCACCACGCTCGGCGACGAGGACGCAGGCACGGTCACGTCGCCATCGAACGTCCACGCATGCGCACGGTGGTAGCGGTTGTCGGTAAACGGCTCGTCCTCGGCGCGTGCCCAGCGGACAGTAGCGGTGTACGTGTGCGACATGGCAGATACGTGTCAGGCGTCGTCTAGTGGCGGGTGGTGCCTCGTGAAGATAAAGTGCCCTGCCCCTCTTTATAGAGTCGGCAGGTAAGAGATTGGCGAATGACGGATTCAGGTGTTCAGACACACAGATTGAGTCGCCTCAACGACACGCGAAAACGCCTGCCACCGCTCGGGACCTGAGCAGGGCATAAACGGGAAGGCCCAGCCGGACTTTCTCCTCGATAGATACGCAGAGCCGGAGCGCCCACAAGCGCTTCGGCTTTGTTGTGTGTGCCACGCGCCGTGCCGCGACTCGATGGGCCTGGAGTGCCCAGGCTTTAGCGCCTGATTAGAGCCGCCATCGCACCGTATGCGTTGGGAGCGGCATTGAGCCCCGCAGGGTGCAGTCTACGTGCTATCCCGCCCCGTCAGCTGATCCGCTTGGGGAGGCGCAGCGTGAACGTCGTGCCGCGCTCGGGCAGGCTCGCTACGGTGAGCGTGGCGTGCTGAGCCTCTGCGAGGGCTTTCGCCTTGGCCATGCCAGCTTGACGAGGATGCGGGCTGCCATCTGCAGGAGTGTCGAAGAGGTGGCTGAGCGCATCGGCATGGAGAGCAGGGGCGTCGTCGTGGATGCTGATTTCTATGCGATCCTGAAAGCGCCCATCGACGGTGACGGTGACGGTGCTTTGGGCAGGTGCTGCGCGCAGGGCGTTGCTGGTGAGGTGAAGCAGCATCAGCTCCAGCTTGTCGGCGTCGAAGGGAATGACGACGGGCGCTACAGGCGCCGCAAAGCGCAGGGTGACGCTGCGGCTCGCGGCGAGGTCGTCGAGGAAGCCGAGCGCGTCTTCCATATGGGCCACCACATCGCCTTGGTACAGGCTGCGCGTGCGCCGCGTAGCGAGTCTGGTGGCGCCCGTGGTGGAGGGCTGTGGTTGTGCCGGCCGTGCTGGCGCCTGTGGGCTCAGCATCTGGGTAGCCACGAAGAGCCGGCGGTGCAGGCTGTAGAGGAACCGCGACAGCATCCAGAAGCCGATGCTGTAGGCCGTGCCCTGGATACCGTGCGCCAGAACGATGGCGGGGTCGGGCTGGACGATGGGCAGCAGGATGCTGAACGCGATGTGGCACACCGCATAGAGGGCTAGGCTCACGGCATCGCCGAGCAGCACCGCTACGCTTACCACCGCCACGCCCAGCAGGTAGGTGCTGATCGACCCCGTGATGCCTTGGTTCACCACGCTCAGGCTGATGGTGAAGAGCAGGATGCCACCCGCGAACACCTCAGGCAGGAACCGGTGCCACCGCTGTAGCTCGTCCATCTGACGTGGCCGCGCCCACAGCACGAGGATGCTCAGCATCGACAGGAAGCACACGAACCCCGCATGAATCAGGGCGCGGAAGCCAAACGGACTCGCCCAGAAGGCTTCGCCCAAGCGGCTGTAGTGGTAGAGGTCGGCCGGAAGGCGGGTGACGAGGTGGATGCATACCAGGCCCATGCTGAAGACGAGCACGCGGCGCGTGTTCTGGTAGGCTACATAGACGCTGGCCTCGCTCCGGTAGGGCTCAGGAACGGGATAGAAGAAGACGTCCTGCAGGACGCGGAGGATGTGGACGACGGCGTCGCGCACGGAGTACCCAACAGCTGCATGGATAAGAGACGGGCTGTGGTGGGTGGACGAAGAGGCGCGCGCCACACCTGGCGCGAGGGGTGCTCTTCCGCAATATAAGCGTCATCAGCCAACATATTGGCTCGGCTCAAGCTGTGATTATATCGACGTCAGAAGCGTAAGGTAAAGGTCGTCTGGCGGTCGGGTTCGGAGACGACGCTGATGTTGCCGCCGTGCTGCCGCATGATCTGCCGGGACAGCGCCAGGCCGATGCCTGAGCCTTCGGGTTTGGTGGTGAAGAAGGGGATGAAGATCTTGTCCATGGCCTCCCGGATGATGCCGGGGCCGTTGTCGGTGACCTGCATGATGGTGCGGCCGCGCTCGTCGATGCGGGCGGTGAGGCGCACCTCAGCCTCGGGCACGCCGTGTACCGCCTCCTTCGCGTTCTTCACCAGGTTAATTAGCACCTGCTCCACCAGCTTGAGGTCGGCGGTGACGTCCAGCTGCGGCGGCTGTACCTCCACGATGAAGCGCGTGCCGCTGGCTTCGATGTCGCGCCGCATGAGGCCTTCAATGTCGCGGAACAGCTCGCCGATGTTGAAGATGGCGAAGTCGGGCTTGGGGATGCGGGTGAGGCTGCGGTAGGCGTTCACGAAGTGGAGCAGGCTGTCGCTGCGCCGCTCGATGGTGCGCAGCGCCGATTGGATGTCGGCGTAGTTCTCATCGGCTTCGGCACCGTCGCCGCCGGGCATGCCCTCGGGGATGGCCTCTACCAGCAGCTCGTTGGCCGTGGACGCCAGCGAGGCGATCGGTGTGATCGAGTTCATGATCTCGTGGGTGAGCACCCGCGTCAGCTTCTGCCACGCCTCGATCTCCTTCTCCTCTAGCTCGTTCTGGATGTTGTGGATGGAGACGAGCGTGTAGTACTCGTCGCGCAGACGGAAGGCGGTGGCGTAGATGGAGAGCTGCAGCAGCTCGTCGTTGTCGATGACTTGCACCAGCGCCTTCTCGCCGGGCTGCATCTGGAGTAGCGTGCCCGCCAGCTTGCGGCTGTACTCCGAGAGCTCCTTGATGCTCTTCAGGTTGCGCACGCGCAGCAGCCGCTTCGCCGCGTTGTTGATCAGCCCCACCTCGCCGTTCTGCTTGAACGACACCAGCCCGATACCGATGTGCTGCATCACGGTGAGCATGTAGCGGTAGTGCTCTTCCTTCTCCGAGCGCGCCGCGCGGAAGTCGTCCATGACCTCGGTGAAGGCGCTCCGCAGCTCCTCGAACGAGCTACCGCGCCCCTCGCTGGCAAACGTCTGGGAGAAGTCGTTGTAGCGGATGGACCGGAGGAAGCGCCCCACGTCGCGGTTGGTCTTCTCCACGTAGGTGAAGAGGCTCACCAGCTGCGAGAGCACCACGGCGGCCATGATGCCGCCCGCCACGTAGGAGGTGGTCTGCGCGAAGAGGTACACCGTGATCCACATCGTGCCGCCCAGCATCGCCATACGAATCATCAACTGGAGGCGGAAACGGCGCATGGACGGGGTAGCTGGACGAGTGAGACGCGTCTGCTACGGGGCAAGGCGGCGTGAGATGCAGCAGCAGGACGAGCCGTTGCCCTCGTGCCACAAGAGGGCTCATGGCTGGCGTATCGTCGGGCACGGGCATCCGCTCAGAACAGCCGGCCAAACAGGATCGTGAGGGTTGGCGTGGAAGTGAACGTCTCGGGGCCGCGCACGCTGGGTTCGAGCAGTTGCAGCCCCTCGGGCACGTACACGAACGCATAGCCGATGCGCACGCTCTGGGTCACGCTCTTGCTGCTGCCAAAGTGCGCGCCGATGGTGAGCATGCCGCTCATGCCGAGGCGTGCCGTGCCGCGCGGCAGGGACGTAAACGCATCGTAGATACGCTCGTCTTGGTCGTAGGCGCCGTTGCCGTTGTCGTCGCGGAAGTAGGGGTACTGCCACGCCAGCAGCCCACCTCCAGAGAGCTGGACGAAGGGGCGGAAGTTGTCCTCAATTGCGTCGGCGAAGAGGCGTTTCTGGAGCCCCAGGTGAAGGGGCAGCACCACCACGTAGTTCGCCTTGTTGAGGATAATACTGCCGCCGAACTGGCTGCGGAAGAAGCGCTGCTCGCGCTCGTCTTTGATGCTGCCGAGCGTGGCCTCGGCCTGCACCGACCACGTGTGCGAGAGCGACCGTTGGTAGTACAGCCCCAGCGAGAAGCCGTAGTTGTTGAGCAGCACCTGCAACCCGCCTCCGGTACCGTAGTCCACCGCCGTCGTGTCGGACGAGAGCGGCTGTGCCAACGCCGTGAGCGTCCATCCGCATCCGAGTCCGAGAACGAGCAGCCAGCGACGCATCATGCCGAAGAGAGGGTGATTCGGCAGTGGCGTACCGGAGGCCAGCGGCTTTGTTCAGGCCGAGGGGTTGAGGTAAGCATAGATCGCCGAAAAATCGGCCTCGCCCAGCCCGTGCTGCGCGGCCAGCTGGTACAGCTCCTTCGCCGTGTTGCTCATCGGCAGCGCCACGCCCGCGTCGAAGCTGGCGACGGCCGCCATGTGCAGGTCCTTCTGGATCCACTTGAGTGGAAACGTGGCCTCGTAGCTCCCCGACTCCATGTTGCCGCGCTTGAGCCCCATGAACGGCGGCACGACGGGGCCACCCACGAGCGCATTCAACAACGTCGCTTGTGAAAGCCCGAGCGCCTGCCCCAGCGCCATCCCCTCGGCAAACGCCGCCATCGACGTCGCCAGCAGCAGGTTGACCACGAGCTTAAGCGCCATCGCCCGGCCCACGGGTCCGGCGTGAACGGTTTTCTTGCCCATCACGTCGAAGAGCGGCTGGCAGCGCGCCACATCGTCAGCCTCGCCGCCCGCGAAGAAGACGAGCGCGGCCTGCTCGGCTTGTGGCGTAGAGCCTGCGACGGGCGCTTCGAGGTAGCGCACGTCCTGCTCGGCGGCGTGCTGCGCCATCCGCGCGGAGAACGACGGGTGCAGCGTGCTCGTGTTGACCCACAGCTGCTCGGGGTGCATCGTGGCGAGGAAGCCGTCCGCACCCAGCGCGACCGCCTCTACAGCCTCCGGGTGCGCGAGCATCGTGAAGACGATGTCTGCGCCAGCGATGGCGCTTTGTGGTGTCTCAGCCAACGTGGCGCCGTCCGCCACCAGCGCGGCGGCCTTGTCGGGGGTGCGGTTGTAGACGGTGACGGCGTGCCCGGCGCTGAGGAGGTGGCGGACCATGCGGCTGCCCATCAGCCCGGTCCCCAGAAAAGCAATGTCCATGGTGAGATCTCAGTTGAGTGGTATGGCACACCAAACGTACGGTCCGCCCGAACGTGACCACCTTAACAAATGATAAGAAGGGTTGCCCTGAGCCCCCGCCGCCGCGGGCTCGCGGTTGAAGGTAGAGCAACTTGCGGGTATCTTGACGAGTACATGGCCCATCTTCTTCGACGCAACCCCCTTCGCCAACCCGACCTCCCGAGGCATGACCGACTCATCCTCTTCCCTCTCCACGTTGACCGCTGGCGGCGTCCACATGGTCGACATCGCGTTGCGCCCCGATGCCATCCGCACGGCCCTGGCTGTGGGGCGCGTGCTCATTGGCGAGGACGCCTACCGGCTCGTTGAGGCGAACAGCATCCCCAAGGGCGATGTGCTCTCCGTCGCCCAGATCGCGGGCATCATGGCCAGCAAACAGACCAGCAAGCTGCTGCCGCTCTGCCACGATGTGAACCTGAAGGGCGTAGACATCGAGCTGCGCCTGACCGAAGCCGACTTCGCGGTCGAGATCCAAGCCTACGCCAAGACGGTTGGTGCTACAGGCGTTGAGATGGAAGCCCTGACGGCGGTCTCCATCGCTGCGCTCACCGTGTACGACATGTGCAAGTCGGTCTCGAAAGGCATCGTCGTCACCGACATCCACCTTGTAGCCAAGACGGGCGGTCGCAGTGGCGACTATCGCAAAGGCTAACCCCTCCCCTATCTGTTTCTCTTCTCGCTATGGACTTTCTAGCTCTGCCGAGCGCACTGCTCATCTTCTTCATCGTCATCGGGACGATCCTGCTGTTCACCATGATCCCGGTCAACCTGTGGGTCACGGCGTTCTTCTCGGGCGTGAAGCTCAAGCTGTTCAAGGACCTCGTGGGGATGCGCCTCCGCAAGGTGAAGCCGGCGAAGATCGTGCTGCCGCTCATCACGGCACATAAAGCGGGCATCTTCCTGGAGACCGAACGGCTGGAGGCGCACTACCTAGCGGGTGGCGAGGTGCAGGGCGTCGTCAACGCGCTGATCTCGGCGGAGAAAGCCAACATCGACCTCTCGTTCGAGCGTGCCACCGCCATCGACCTCGCGGGGCGCGACGTGTTTGAGGCCGTGCAGGTGTCGGTGAACCCGAAGGTGATCGAGACACCCTCCGTTGCGGCCATGGCTAAGGACGGTATCCAAGTGAAAGCCACCGCCCGCGTGACAGTCCGCGCCAATATCGACCGCTTGGTGGGTGGTGCGGGCGAAGAAACTATCATCGCGCGCGTGGGCGAAGGCATCGTCTCCACTATTGGTTCGGCTGATTCGCACAAGTCGGTGCTCGAGAATCCAGACTCGATCTCGAAGGTGGTGCTCTCCAAAGGACTCGATGCGGGCACCGCGTTCGAGATCCTTTCCATCGATATTGCCGATGTGGACGTCGGCGACAACATCGGGGCCAAGCTGCAAGCCGACCAAGCTGAGGCCGACCTCAAGATCGCGCAGGCCAAGGCCGAGGAGCGCCGTGCCGCCGCCGTGGCGCACGAGCAAGAGATGCGCGCCTCGGTGGTCGAGCAGAAAGCCAAGCTCGTCGCCGCCGAAGCCGACATCCCGCAGGCCATCGCCGACGCGTTCCGCACGGGCAACCTCGGCATCATGGACTACTACAACTTGCGCAACATCCAGGCGGATACGCAGATGCGCAAGGCGCTCGGCAGCGGCGACCAGTCCGAATGACCGCAGCCAACGACTTGGTAGAGCAGGCAGTCGGTGCGGTGGCCTTTGCCACGGTAGGCGTCATCAGCACGACGCAAGAAGTGGCAGGCACGCTCCTGTCCAGCGTTCCGGACGCCGATCCTGAACTGGTGCTCGAAGAGACGCTGTGCCTCGTAGCCACCGCCACCGCCCGTGCGATAGAGGTAGGCCTCAACCACAAGGAGGAGATCGCGGCGGCGGCGGCGCCCGCGCTGCTGAACCTGCCCTATGCCTCTCGCGATTACGTCATCGGGATGGCGATGGTGGCCGAGCAGGATGGCACGCTGCTAGAACGGAGCGAGGCGGTATACGCGCGCCTCAGCCGCAAGCAGCAGTTCTACATGGTGCATCTCCCTGCGCGGCGTTTCCCCGGCCCGCGTGCGCTGCAGGACAAGATGGAGCTGTGGATGGGCCGTGTGAGTCCGCCAGGACTACCCGAGCCGCCAGCTGACAGGTTGGAACGGCTGAACCTCGTTGCCCTCGTCCAAACACACCTCCGGCTGATGCTCACCTACGCGCGCCGGATGGCAGCGCCCAGCACGTAGCCTAGCGCGGTTGGTAGATGAAGTCGGTGGGCACCGACTCTACGATGCGGCGGTTCTCGGCGTCGGTGGCGTAGAGGTGCAGGGAGTAGGTCCGCCCGGCTTCCAGCTTCTCGCTCAGCTCCTGCACAAACACATCGGTGTCTTTGAGCGCGTTCGTCTTGGTGACTGTCTCGCCCACGAGTTCAGCACGGTCCGCATCCCAGACTTGGACGTCGTAGGAGTAGGCGTCCTCAACAGCCTTCCACGTCAGCTCCAGCGTGCTCGTGGAGATGACCGGGACCAGGCGTTCGCCTGCCTCGGTGCGCAGGGTACGTACTTCGCTGGTGGCCTCTGTAGCGGCAGGTCTTTCGACGAGGATGCCGAGGCTGAACGCGAAGAGGATAGCGAGCGTGGAGGCGGCGGTCCAGAAGACACGACGGCGCTGGCGTGCGGGACGCGCGGCCCGGTCTGCAGCGGCCCCTCGGTCTGTTGGCGGGCTCGCTTCAGCACCCAGTGCGATGGAGGCCATAGCGACGAGCTCCTGTGCGGCTTCGTCCTCGGCAAGCAGCCTAAGCGCCTCCCGGTGTTCTTGGTCAGAAAGCGTGCCCGAAAGCAGAGCCGAGAGCGTATATTCGTCGATGCGGGGAGGCGTGTCAGGCATGCTAAACGATGAGAAAGCGTAAGGCTAGGCCGCCATCATGGTACAGTGCATAATAGCACAAAACGGCACAACACGTCACGAGTACGAGAGAAAACTCAAAAATCGCACCGCTCGTCACCAAGAAATTAAGGGGACTCCCCCTGGACAATTCGACCAAAGCCGATGGACGCCGATCTCGCTTCGATTCAGAATGTGCGCACGCTGGTAGAGACCGCTAAACACGCGCAAAAAGCGTATAAAACGTTCTCTCAAGCGCAGGTGGACCATGTAGTGGCCGCGATGGCGGAAGCTGGGGCAGACGCTGCAGCGCGCCTTGCTGTGCTCGCTCATGAGGAAACAGGGTTTGGCCGTGTGGAAAGCAAAACAGAAAAAAATCGCTTTGCTACCACTACGTTGCATGACCGAATGCAAGGGATGAAGACCGTCGGTGTCATTCGCAAGATCGAGAACGATACAATCTGGGAGATCGCCACGCCGATGGGGGTCGTGGGTGCGCTGATCCCATCGACCAACCCAACCTCGACGGCGATGTACAAAGCGATCATCGCCGCTAAGGCACGGTGTGGCATCGTGATGAGCCCGCACCCGCGCGGCAATGCGTGTACGCTGGAGGCGTTGCGCGTAGTGGCACAGGCGGCCTACAACGCGGGCGCTCCGCAGGGGCTGTTCGGGTGCATGAGCGAGGTGACACTGGAGGGGACCAACGCGCTGCTTGAGCATCCCAAGATCGACCTGATCTTGGCCACGGGGGGCTCGGCGATGGTGAAGGCGGCCTACTCCAAGGGCAAGCCTGCCTACGGCGTAGGCTCAGGCAACGTACCCGTTTACGTAGACCGCTCGGCCAACCTCCAGAAGGCCGCTGCCGACATCCTGTACGGCACCTCGTTCGACTGGGGCACGCTCTGCTCCACCGAACGCAGCATCGTCGCCGATCAGCCGATCAAGGCGAAGTTGGTCGCGGCGCTCCAGGCCGAAGGTGGGTATCTGATGTGCGCCTCCGAGAAAGACCAACTGCGGCGGATGCTGCTGGTGAACGGGCGGTTGAATACGGAGCAGGTCGGGCAGTCGCCGGAGCGGATTGCCCAGTTGGCGGGCTTCCGCGTGCCAGCGGGTACGAAGGCGCTCATCGGCGAAGTCAGCGAGGTGGGCAAGGCCGAGCCGCTGTCCATGGAGACACTTTCGCCCATCCTGGCGCTGTACACCGAGGATGGTTGGCAAGCGGGGTGCGAGCGGTGCATCCAGGTTTTGCATTTCGGCGGCATCGGCCACACGCTGGCGCTACACGCGAGCAATCAGCGCGTGATTGAGGCGTTCGCGATGGAGAAGCCGTCGATGCGCATCGTGGTCAACACCGTGGCCGCACTTGGCTCCGTGGGATACACCACCAACCTTTTCCCGGCGATGACGCTCGGCCCCGGCACACTCGGCGGCTCCATCACCAGCGATAACATCTCGCCGATGCACCTGCTCAACGTGAAGCGCTTGGCCTTCGAGGCGAATCCGGTCACTGCGCCAAAAGCAGCGCGGCCCGCCTCTACGCCACGTCTGAGCGCGCGTGCGTCCACGTTGGGTGCAAGCTGGATGGCCGATGTGGAAGCCAACCTGCTCGCGCGTGCAGGCAACCCGCCGGTGCGCCCGGCGAAAGCAGCACAACCTGCGTCGGAGCCTGCGGCGACGAAGCCCCAACAGGTCACTACGGGCGACCTCGGCGAAGAGCAGATCCAGGCGCTTATTCGCAGATTCCGTAAAGGCTGACGTTAGATCTCGGCAGAAAGCTCCTCTTAGCAGATGTTCGTGGCCCCCATCCACCGCATCCGCTATCGCCTCATGCGCTCCTTACTCGCCGCCTCCGCCGTCGCCCTGCTGCTGATCTCCCCCCTGGAGGTCAGCGCCCAAGTCCTCACCGACACCACCTTTGCCTGGAAAGCCTACAACCGCACCGGATTGTGCGAGGTACAGAT
The DNA here is from genome assembly GCA_038747545.1 of Bacteroidota bacterium. GTDB lineage: Bacteria > Bacteroidota > Rhodothermia > Rhodothermales > JBCCMF01 > JBCCMF01. The sequence goes on along the minus strand of JBCDJT010000086.1, from coordinate 8,588 downwards.
CTACGCCACCGCACCCGACGACGAACGGACCCGCACAATCGTCCTCCGCGAGGTAGCTGAAAACGACGGCCCGTCCATCGTGGAGGATGCGCGGTATCTGGCCGAGCAGGTCGGGCGCGAGTTCAACATCGACCCGGCCGATGCCTACTGGGTTTACCAGTTTGGCAGCTTCAGCTACGAGGGCGCCGAGCCGGGCGGCAAGGAAGTACTGCTGCGCGCCACGTACCGCCGTACCAAGAGCAACCGCCTCACAGCGCCCCAGTGGCGCGTCATCTCCCGCGACGATATGGACGAGTACACCGACAGGCTCTTTCGGTGAGGCCACGACGTTCCTCTAAACCTGGACGATGGGCATCGCGGCAGCTTACGTTAGCAGCTTGAACGCGTGGCGCCATTGGTTCTCGCGGAAGCCGGGGATACACCACAGCATGCACAGCGGCTCGATGGCGCGCGCCGCCTCTACGCCGCCCATATCGGCGGTGTCCCAACCGAAGGCGGTGAGCAGTTCGCGAACGGTGGCCTTGGCCGCGTCGTCGTTGCCGCAGATGAACATCGTCGGTGGGCCGCCAGCAAGCTGTGGGTTCACCATGAGGTGTTGACCCACGCAACTGAACACCTTTACGAAGTGCGCGTCGGGGTGGGCGCGCTGCAGCCGCTCCATCAGCGAGTCGTCAAGGGTGGTGAAGAAGCGGAGCACGCCGTTCTCGGGCGGCGCTGCCTCGATAGGATTGGTAGCGTCCATGACGAGCTTGCCGCGCAGGTGGTCGGCACCAGCTAGGTCTAGCGCCGCCTCAGCAGCGGTCCCTTTCACGGCCAGCACCAGCGCCTCGCCAAAGGCCGCGACCTCCGCAAATGTACCTGCGCCCATGCCGTCGTGTTCGGCCACCCATTCGCTCAGCTTCTCCGGCGAGCGGCTGCTAATCTGCACTGTGTGTCCTTCGGCGTGAAACCCTGCAGCCAGTGTTTTTGCCACACCGCCCGATCCAATAATTCCGATGTTCATGTGTCCTTGTAGGGGTTAACGTGCTCACGTGGCGCCCCGCCGACGTGTTACGAACACATGACCGCCCGATCCCCTCAGGTTCTTACCTGCAAGGCATCAGCAGACCTACAAGTATGCTGTCTGGTGTCCAACTGCGGGCGTGCTATCCGGGGCACGGAGGCATCATAGGGTGTAATTGAATGCCATTCCGGTTACGCCGTTTGTCCCCCGCATGAGCTGCCCGCCCCCGCCGTGCAGCCATAGCAGTGCCGATGCGTCACGATCTGGCGCTGCATGAGCAGGTCGAGGTTGAAATCCTTGACGTGTGGCCGCGCCGCGCCGGGTACCTGCACCTCCAGCTCCAGTTGCTGGTTGAAGTCGCAGTCAAACAGCCGCCCATCCCACGACACGGAGATGGTGTTGCGGCACATCAGCCCCGCGATGGTGGCGGGGTTGAACGCGTTGACGAGCCGCTCCATGTAGGTTTCGAGCAAACCCTTCTGCAGCAGCCACTCCAGGTAGCGCGAGATGGGCATGTTCGTCAGCGCCAACAAACGGTCAAAGGTAACGCCGTGGTTGGCCTCCAGGGCGCTCTTCCACTCGGCTTCTAGCGTAGCTTGGTTCCCGGGCAGAAACGCACCCACGGGGTTGGAGACCAGCGTAAGTTGGCGGTTCGGATCGCCCTGACCGTAGCCAGCGGCGTTGAGCTGGCGCAGGGCTTCGATGGATTTGACGTACGTACCCTTGCCGCGCTGCGCGTCGGTGTTGAGCTTGCGATAGTGGGGCAGCGAGCATACCACCTCTACCCCGCGCTCCGCCATCCACTTCGGCAGGTGGCGGTAGCGGCGCACCCGGAGTATGGTAAGGTTGCAGCGGTCGATGACGTGCTTGCCCTGCGCCACGCACGCCTCCACCAGATACTCGAAGTTGGGGTTCAGCTCCGGCGCTCCGCCCGTCAGGTCTACCGTGTGCGCTCCCGAAAGCTCGATGGCGCGCAGGCACGCGTCCACGGTTTCGCGGTCCATGTTCTCCCGGACGCGGTCTGGGCCGGAGTCAACGTGGCAGTGGCGGCACGTCATGTTGCACAGCTTGCCCAGGTTGATCTGGAAGATGTCGAGCGTGGCGGGTGTCAGCGTGGGCCAGTTTGATGCCTTGAGATCGAGCTCGAAGCGCCCCGCGCCTTCTCTACCCCCTTTCAGGGTGAGTGCATCGAGCGCGCCGAGCTGGACACTGGGGTGCGCGAGGGGTTCGCGACGATAGCGCAGGCTGGTCGTGGTTGCGTTGGGCCCTGGCGTGGTGGGCATCAGCTCTTCAGAGAGCACCTTAAGAGAAATCATGGCCGATGCAGCTTTGGTGGAAGCAGGAGAAAACAGGCTGTAGGCTACAGGGCTGTCTACATCATCGTCGCCTTGACGTGCTCAAGCATTTGAACGCCGTGAACCAGCGAGGCGCCGCCGCGGATGGCTGTGGCAACGTGGACGGCCTCGGTCATCTGCTCCAGGTCAGAGCCTTTCTCTAGCGCGTCGTTGGCGTACGCATCAATGCAATACGGGCACTGGATAGCGTGCGCCACGGCCAGCGCGATGAGTGACTTCTCGCGCGCCGTCAGGGCGCCGTCCTCGAAGACCTTGCCGTAGTAGGAAAAGAAGGCGCGTCCTAGTTCGGGGTTGCCTTCGGCAATGTCGCCAAACTTGGCGAGGTCTTCGGGCTTGTAATACGTTTCCATGGGGCGATGGTGGATCGTTCGTGATGGAGGGGAGCGCGAACGTACGACACCCGAGGCCCCTCAACCGTTACGATGTTTTTCAAGCCCCTACACGCCTCGTTAGGTCATTACGACCCCTTCGCGCTCGAAGACCTTGTCCGCGTTCATGAAGCGCGTTAGCATGAAGACGAACCACACTAGCGCTCCGAGTGTGACGAAGAAGCCAGGCCCCTCGCCCACCCAATCGTTTACCAGATCCATTTGGATGAAGGCGAAGAGCACAGGGACGATGGCGAGCATGGCCATCGCATAGGTTTTGAGCACCGAGCCCCAGCCAAGCGGTTCCTTGTTGAGGACCTGGAAGCGGTAGCTGCGCTGCATTGGGTTGTTTTGCTGCTTGATGGGGCGCACCACGTACCGCCCGCGCGGTACTAACGGGAAGTAGAAGAGCGTCCACCACTTGGTAGCTGTGTAGACGCCTTCGCCACGCGCCCGGTAGTCGAGCAGCATGGTGCCCGTCCCGTTGACCGCGTTGCCCATCGACTCCGGTGGGGTGAGGGGCATATCCCGGATTTGGTTGCTCAGTGCATTGAGTTGGCGCAGCAGCTCGTCCTGTTGCTTCTGTTGCTCGTCGGGCGTCATCGCATTGGCAGCGTATGGTGGAACGGTGCATGCTTGATACCGAGGCTGCGCGCAGGCGTCAATCCAACAGGCTCGAAATACCCCGAACCGGGTACGCTTACGACGCCTCAGGAGGCTTCAGGGTATCGTCGGGGTCTAGGAACGGATCGGGCACCACAGCGGGACGGCGCGGAGGCGCGGGCGTCTCCTGGGGGAGATTACGGGGGGCAGGTTCGGCCTCGTCTACTTCGGCGGTGGTTTCATCAGCAGGCGTCGAAGCGGCTGCTGCAATCAGGCCGACCCGGCGGGCGTCCTCGTCGCCGTAGGTGGTGACGAACATGTCCCAGATGGCGAGGAAGAACGCGGCGATGATGGGGCCCACGACAAAGCCGGAGATGCCGAAGACCGTGATGCCACCCAGCGTGGCCAGCAGGATGAGGTAGTCGGGCATCTGCGTGTCGCGCCCTACTAGCACTGGGCGCAGCACGTTGTCCACCATGCCGATGACGAGTGTGCCCACAGCGATCAGGATAACGCCCTTGACCACCGACCCGGTGGCGATGAGGATGATGGCAGCTGGCCCCCACACGAGCGCCGACCCAATGGCAGGCAAGAACGACAGCAATGTCATCACAACCCCCCAGAAGATGGGCGCGTTCAGCCCAAGGACCCAGAATAGCAGCCCGCCGATGCTGCCTTGCACCACGCCTACGACCACCGTGCCCTTGAGGGTAGCGCGGCTCACCTCGGCAAATTTGCGCAAGAGGCGCCGCTCGTTCTCGTCGCCCAGCGGCAGGACGCGGATCAGGCCCTGGATCAGCCGCTCGCCGTCGCGCAGGAAGAAGAACATCAGGTACAACATCAGGAACAGCATTATGGTGAAGCGCCCCAGGCTCTGCCCGATGCTCAGCGCCTGCGTCCCCACATACTGGCTGGCGGTGACGGCGAGGCTCTGCACGTTGTCCTTCACGCCGTCCAGGCTCAATCCAAACCGCTCCAACTGCCCGCCTGCTACAGGAATCAGCCCCTCCACCTGATCAATCAGCCCCTCCACATCAATGTCGCCGGAACTGACGCGGTTGTACAGGTCGGTGGCCTCGTTCACCACGGCGGTAGAAATCAGCAGCGTGGGGATGATGAGGAGGACTACGACGGTCAGCAGCGTAGCCAGGGCACCGAGCGACTCGCGCCCGCGCAGCCGCCGTACGTACCACTCGCGCATCCGGTAGAACAGCGTGGCCAGCACGGCAGCCCAGAATAGCGGCTGGATGAAGTCGAGCAGTAGCCCGAAGAAGGCCAGCGTAGTAACGATAAGTAGCGTAAAAAAGAAGCTATGTTGAACAACCTGCTGTCGCATATGACGGCGTAGTTCCGGGGATGTGACGGACGTGTAAAACCGGGCGGAACTACTCCGCGCAGTCTTGGAGGCGGGAATAAGATAGGCGATATCCCTGTTGGCAATATGTTTCCCATGTAGTTCTCTTTGCCTCATGTTGTCCCTCCGCCCCACAGCGTCGTTCCGTACCGTGCGCACCGCGCTGCTGTACGTAACCTGCTTGCGGCGGCGCTCACTACGCGAGGTGTGTGATCTGCGCCTTTGCTAAAGTCCCAGCGGCTCATGCCGTGTTTGGCCCCTTCTCTCTTCAACGCGCTGCGCGTGCCCGTGCAACACACCTGCTCGCCGCGTAGCCCATCGCTCATTGATTATGGCACATTCCACTGCACCTCTTTCCCCTAACCCGCTGGTTCGTTCGTTCCAGAAGTTCATCCGTGCGGAAGCGGCGGGCGGGATTCTCCTGCTGCTCAGCGCTGTGGTAGCGCTGATCTGGGCCAACTCGGCGCTGAGTGCGTCGTACTTCGCACTGTGGGAGACCATGGTCACCGTCGGCTTTGGCAGCTTGGTGATCAACAAGCCGCTGCTGCTCTGGGTCAACGACGGCCTGATGGCCATCTTCTTCTTCTTGATCGGCCTGGAGATCAAACGCGAGGTGCTGGCAGGCGAACTGTCCTCGCCGAAGAAGGCGGCGATGGCGTTGGCAGGCGCTGTGGGCGGCATGGTCGTTCCCGCAGGCTTCTACGTCGCGCTCAACTGGGGCGGCGATGGCATCAACGGCTGGGCCATCCCCATGGCGACCGACATCGCCTTTGCGCTGGGGGTGCTGGCGCTGATGGGCAAGAAAGCCCCGCTGGCTTTGAAGGTCTTCCTCACAGCGCTCGCCATCGTGGACGACCTGGGCGCGGTGCTCGTGATCGCGTTCTTCTACACCGCCAAGCTATCGTGGACGTCACTGGCCGTGGGCGGCGGTTTTCTGCTGTTGCTCATCGCCGCTAACCGCTTGGGCGTGCGGCGCACCTCGGTCTACGTCATCCTGGGCATCGGGCTGTGGGTGGCGTTCCTCAAGTCGGGTGTGCATGCGACCATCGCGGGTGTGCTACTGGCACTCACCATCCCGTTCAGCCGCAAGACGGACGCGCGCAGCTTCCTCGATAGCATGACGGACCTCGTGGGGCTCTTCAAGAAGGAGCAGACGAACGGTCAGGCTGAGCCCACCGCCAAGCAGGAAGCCGTGCTGCACAAGATGGAGGTACAGACCAGAAACCTCGATGCGCCGCTCCTCCGCATGGAGCACGCGCTGCATGGCTGGATCGCCTTCTTCATCATGCCCGTCTTTGCCATGGCCAACGCTGGCGTCGCGCTGGGCGGCGGCCTGGGCAGCGCCTTCGGGGAGCCCGTCACGCTCGGCATCATTGCTGGCCTCTTCCTCGGCAAGCAGATCGGCGTGTTCTCGTTTGCATGGCTGGCGGTGAAGGCGGGCTGGGCGGCGTTGCCCACGGGCGTCTCCTGGAAGCAGGTGTACGGCGTCAGCCTCCTGACGGGTATCGGCTTCACGATGTCGCTCTTTATCGCTGGCCTCGCCTTCGACACGGCCGCCATGCTAGACAGCGCCAAGATCGGCATCCTGAGCGCCTCGCTCCTCTCGGGCTTGGCTGGCTGGGCGGTCCTCAGCTGGGCCTACAAGCCTTCGGAGTCCTCCTCGACACCCGCCGGGGGCACGCCTGTGGTGACACCCGTCACGCCAGCTTCTCCCGTGGCGACCCCCGCGTAATCGGGCGCGCTGGACGCCAACTTGAATGTGCGCAGGCGGCATCGCTCTCTAGAAGGGCGGTGCCGCTTGTCGTTTGGGGCAGCCCTATGACTGGCCTTGCTTCTGGGCGATCACGAGGAGGCCGGTCCCTGTGGGGTTGTCGGTGCGTGTGTCGGCGGCGTTGAGCGCGGTACCCACGGGGAGGGCGAAGAGGTAGTAGAACGGCAGGATGGCAGCGGCGGCCATCGTCTTGCCCATCCACGAGATAGGACGCTTGATCAGCATGCGCCACGCGCGCGAGCCGTGCTTGCCGTAGGTATACCAGTCCTGCACGGGCGTAAGCCCCGCATCGGAGAGCTTGCCTTTGAGTTCATCGAGGTTGTAGCCGTCACGTACGTGCTCTTCGATAAAGCTCGTGTCGCCGTCCTCGGTCACGTCCGAGCCGCCTTGGTCCGACGGGGTATTGATCATGACGTAGCCGCCCGGCGCCAGCACGCGCTCAAAGTGGCGGAAGACGCCGCGGTCGTCCTCGATGTGCTCCATCACGTCCACCGAGAGGATGAAGTCAAACGGGCCGTCGGTCTGGAGGTCGGTGAGGTCTTCGTACTGGAACGCGACGCGTTCGGCGTAGGGCGTCTGCGCGAAGAAGCGCTCGGCGTTGTCCAAGTAGTCCTGCTTCACATCCACCGCCAAGATCTGCGCGTTCGGGATGTTGGCGGCGATGAAGTAGGCGTACTGGGCGAAGCCCGTCCCGGCGTCGAGGACGCGGATGGGCCGGTCGGCCGGGAAGTGATTGAGCAGGCGGAGCGTCTCGAGGCGCACGTACCACGACCGCAGAAACACGAGGTGCAGCAGCCGGAAGAACTGCTTCTGCATCCAGGGGCGGCGGCTGAACATGCTGCCGAGGCGGTCCTTGACGGGGTCGTAGAACATGGGCGGGGCGCGCTTCGCGCTTTGGGTCTTGGGACGCTCGCGTTCGCTCGCTGTGGGTTTTGGGGTCGCTAAGGTAGGGGCGTAGTGCGGCTGTTTCCAGCCGTCACCTCAGCTACGAGGGTTTCGAGCGCATCGAGCAAGGGTGCCCAGCCGTAGCGGGCGCGGTGCCGCCGGACGCCCTCGGCTAGCGACGCAGCTAGGTCGTCGCCGATGAAGCGGAGGAGCGCGCCAGCCAGGGCGGGCGGGTTTTCGGACGGGACGACGAGCCCGGCCTCGCCATCCGGCACGATCTCCGGCAGGCCGCCTACGTCGGTGACGATGAGCGGCGTGTCGAACTGGAACGCCACCTGTGCTACGCCGCTCTGCGTGGCCGTGACGTACGGCTGTACCACAGCATCGGCGGCAGAGAAGTAGGCGGCCACCTCGTCATCGGGCAGGTAGCGGTTGTGGATGACGACGCTGTCGCCCACGCCGTGCTGCGCGATCTGCTCGCGGTAGTCGGCTTCATCGTCGTAGAACTCGCCGGCTACGACGAGCCGCGCATCGGGGTACTCCGCGACGACGCTGGGCCACGCGTCGAGCAAGACGTGCAGGCCTTTGTAGCGCCGGACGAGCCCGAAGAAGAGGAACAGCGGCCCCTCGCCTTCGATACCGATCTGCTGGCGCGCCTCCGACTGCGGCAGCGCGTCGCCGAAGTGTGTGTAGGTGGGGTGTGGCACGACGTGGATAGGCGCGGCAACGCCGAGGGTGCGCAGGTCGTCAGAGACGTGGTCGGAGAGCGCGACGAATCCCTGCACGGCGCGGAAGAAGTAGCGGCTCAGCATCCGGTCGCCGGGGCGCGGCTCGTGTGGTAGTGCGTTGTGGACGAGGGCAAGCGCGGGACGCTGGGCACGGCGGGCCATCCACCCGTACGACGGCCCGAAGAACGGCATCCAGTGGTTGAAAACGACGGCATCGGGCCGCTGCTGGCGCAGGTGCCGCGCGGCGCGCTGCCACGTCCACGGCGCCACGCTGTCGATGAGCCGTTCGGTGGACACACTGGGCGGAGCTGCCGTGGGATCGAGTTGGGTCTTGCCGGGGAAGAGCAGGTTGGGATACTGCCGCGTGAAGCTGACGGCGCTCGTCGTGTGCCCACGCTCCGCCAAGCCTGATGCGACTGCCTCAGTGAAGTGTGCGATGCCGCCCCGGTACGGCCGCATCGGCCCGACGAGCGAAAGGCGGTACAGCGAAGGCATCGGCAGACGGACGGCGGTGACGGATG
>JBCDJT010000085.1:0-22251 GCA_038747545.1 Bacteroidota bacterium | reverse complement strand
CTACGCTCGACTCCACCTCGCCCACGATGCGCAGCTGCTCGTTCAGCATCGTGTACGACGCCCCCAGCCGCAGCCGCGTAGCGAAGCGGTCGGAGGTCGTCTTGCCGTCGTTGCCGTAGAGGCCGGACGTGTCCCACGAGTAGCGCGCCAGCAGATCATCGGCCACGAAGCCGAGGCGCAGGGCGTCGCTGACCTGCACCGAGAGCCCGAGGTCCAGGCCGATAGAGTTGACGGGCGTGAGGTCATCGAAGAGGTCGGCGCGGAAGAGCTGCATGCTCAGCCCCCAGCTCACGCGCTCGCTCACGCGCAGGCCGAACGCCAGGAACGCCATGTACTCCTCGGTGCTGTAGTCCTGCGTGTGGAAGCCGCTGGCATCGCGCCCATCAATGTTGGAGACGCCCGCCCGGATGAGCCCAGCGGCTACGCCCGCACGCGGCTTGAGCGGCGCGGCCAGCTGGAGGAATTGCAGCTCGCGGTCCAGCGTCAGCAGTCCCACGGTACCTTCCAGGTTCTGCTGCACCGTCAGCGGCGCCAGCGACGGGTTATAGTACGGACTCGCAAAGCCAGAGCCGTCGGCCGTTTGTGCGTTGCCCATCGCGATGCCGCGCGCGCCAAAACCCAGGCGCGCGAAGGCGGCGGGCGCTTGCGCGTGCGCCACGGCAGGGACGAGCAGTAGGCCTACGAGGAGGAAAAGCGGAAGGCATCGCATGCGGCGAGTCGGTTGCGTCGGCATGGGTCGGAGCGTCGGTCGTGCGATCATTCGATGAGCAGGATTTTGCCCCAACTCGTGCCCGCGTCGGTGCTGATCTGGTAGAAGTACGTGGCGTTGGGCAGGCGCGTCCCTTGGTCGCTGGTGCCATCCCACAGCGTCTCGTGGACGCCCTCCGCCCGCGTCTCGCTCGGGAGCGTACGCACGAGGTTCATCCCGAAGTCGAACACGCGGATGCGGACCGACGACGAACGCTCCAGCTCGTAGCGCAGGCGCGTGAAGCCGTTGGCGGCCGGCGAGAACGGGTTGGGATAGGCGAACGTCTCGGTTTCTGGGATCGCGTCGGAGGGTTCGTCGGGGCTGAGCGGCACCTCCACGCGGAAGGCCCGCCACGTGCGGCCGCCGTTGGTGCTGCGCACGAGGCCGTCGGAGGTGCCCGCCCACACGGCTTCGTCGGTGACCGCCACGGAGAAGACCTCCACGCGGCTGGGCAGCACGCGCTCGCTGGTGGGGCTGTTGAAGTTGGTGACGCTCGTCCAGCTGCGGCCGTCGTCGCGGCTGATGTAGAGGCCCTGCTCGGCGGCTACGTAGACCGTGCCGTCGGCATCGAAGGCGAAGTCGTAGGCGCGCACGCCGATGAGCACTTGGTCGAAGGTCTGCCCGCCGTCGCGCGTGACGGTCACGCCGAAGCGGCCATTCTCGCCCGCCTCGCCCGCGTTCCAGGTGGCCATCCAGATCGGGTTGCGCCCCTCCACCGGCTCCTCCTCCACGGCGATGACCCAGCTCCCCGTGAGGCCGTTGGGCGTGCCGTCGAACTTGAACTTCCGCCACGCCTGCCCGCCATCGGTGGAGCGGTTGATGCCGTCGGGCGTGCCGGCCCAGATCGTGCCTAGCTCATCGACCAGGATGGCGAAGCCCATGTGGTTGAGCCAGCCCATGCCACCGCGCTGCGGCTCCACGGTGAAGTCGTACTGCTGATCAGGCGAGACCGCGTCGAGGTTGTCGGTGGGCAAGACCACGCGCTCCCACGAGAGGCCGCCGTCGCTGGACTTGCGGATACCGCTGGCCCATCCCGCCACCCAGACCGTCCCGGTCACCGGGTCATAGTCGATGTCATAGGGCGGGCTCTGCTCGGGCACGATCACGTCGAGCGCGTTGAGCGTGTTGATGCCGTACTCGATCTGCGTCTCGCCGGGCGCGTCGAGCTGCGGGAAGCGGTAGTTGAACGTCTGGCCGCCATCGGTAGAGACGAGGAAGCCGCCTGCTGCCGCCACGCTGTTGCCGTCGGTGGTGCTGGTGAAGCCGAGGCCCGCCCAGATGACGTCGCCTTCGATGTCGATGGAGAAGATGCGGTTGCGGGAGCCGCGCAGCGAGTCCGCTTCGGCTACGAGCCAGGTGCCGCCCTCGTTGGGTGTGACGTTGAGGAACGGCCCGATCCACAGCGAGTCGCCCTGCACGTGCAGGTTGGTGATGCTGTTGCGGAGGATGGACCCGGACTCGACGAAGCCCGTCTTGAACGCCGTGGGCACGTCTTGCGCCTGCACCGTCCCTACAAGGCCGATAAGTGCGCTGAGCACGAGAAGTCGCATAGGAGAAGAAGTCATCGGAATACGCACGGGCCGCCTCACTGGATGGTCACGTCGAGCGTGACGGGTTCGCTGGCCAGCCCGGCGCGGTCGAAGGCTTGGAAGGAGAACGTCTGCACGCCCGGCGACGCCGACGGCACGTTGAACGACGCTGTGAAGCGCCCATCGCCCGCGACGGGGTCGCCGCGGCTCACGCCGTCGTCAAAGAGCTGCGCGACGGAGCTGTTCGGCGTGGTCACCTCCACACGTGAGATGTTAGTAGGACCATCGGGGTCCGAGACGACGGCGGTCAGCACAAGCGTGGCCGGCGGCGTGAGCGGATTGGGCGTCGCCTCTACCGCCTCAATGACGGGCGGGCTGCCGCCTCGGCTGAGGACCTGGATGGAGCCCCGCAACTCGTTGCTCAGCTGCCCGCGCGCATCGGTGGCGTACACGAGCAGGGTGTACAGCCCGGGCGCCGCCACGGGTAGCGCGATGGGTGTGGACGCGCTGTAGGTGCCCGAGGCGCGCGTCAGCGTCCCTTCGGCGACTGCGTCTTGCCCCGATAGCGGCGACTGCACCACGTAGTTCATCGCCTCCACGCCCGCCGTCGCCACGACGTCCGCCGCGATGTCCAGGGTCACCTGGGCGATGCCATCGGTGACCTGATCGGCAGGCAGCTGGTCGAGCCGCACGATTGAAGGAGAAAAGACGAGATCGGAGACAACGGGCGCTTGGACCACATCCAGCTCGCCCGCACCGGGCGCGCTGTCACACGCTGCCGTGAAGAAGAGGAGCACCAAAGCCGCTCCAGGCATCAGCCAAAAACGCATACACCAACCCGTTCAATCGAAAAGCAGGCGTCAGAACGACGCAGGAGTAGCAAACAGCAGCGCGATAGGCCGGTTCGGTCGGGTTGAGCAAGTGGCAGTGAAGATACGGCGCCCTGTGGCGGTATGGTAGGCATCAATACACCCCTGAGTAGGGCAATCGCATGAGTGAATACGATCTGCGAAATTGGCTCGCAATGACAAATATGCGATAAGGTGCAAAAAAGTGCGTACTTCCAAAACGCTCGAAACAGGGTGTTTTGAGATGTCCGATCAACTCATGCGATTGCCCTATACACCCCTGAGCGGATGGGTAACCACTAAGCGCGCTAAACTTTATGCGCGCCGTCGGAAACGCCCATGCGTATCGTGCCATTGGAACACCGTTTACATCCACCTGATGCCGACCTCGTGATGTTCAGCACCGACTGCTTCCAGCTCTCCGCTGCCGATCGTGCGTTCCAGCATGACTTCGAGCGAGGCGCCGTCTCGCCCGGGGACTTCACCCACCGCCAGCACTTGCGGCTGGCCTACACCTACCTGGTGCAGCACGGCACGGTGGATGCCGCGCACGCCGCCATTCGACAAGCTATCCAGGACTTCCTGCAGCATCACCGCGTGGACGCCGCCCACTACCACGAGACGCTGACACGCGCCTGGACCGAGGCCGTGGCTCTGTTCATGCAGCGCTGTGGTAACGCCACCTCGGCCAGCGCCTTTCTCGATGCTTCTCCTGTCTTGCTGGACTCCAAAGCCTTGCTGACCCACTACACTCCAGCCACGCTGTTTTCCGACGCGGCACGGCAGCACTTCGTCCCGCCCGACCTCGTGCCCATCCCTACGGCGTGAGGCTTGGCCCGGCGTGCGCAATTTTTCTTCGGTGCCCCGTGGTCATCGGCACGCCCTCGCGTACTTTAGCCGCGAAGACGCCTTCGACCATGCTTGACGCTGCCACCCTCCAACCGCTTTGCGCCCGCCTCAGAGACTCCGACCGCACGGCGTTCGAGGAGCTGTTTCGCACGGCCCGCAGGCCGCTGCTACGCTACGTGTGCGCCATTGTACACGACATGGAACTGGCGCACGACCTCGTGCAAGACGTGTTCGTGATGCTGTGGGGCCTTCGTGAAAACCTCGACCCGACCCAGTCGCTGAAGCCGTACCTCTACCGGATGGCCCGTAACCGCGCCCTGCGGCACCTGCGCGACAGCCGCACGCACGCCCGTAAGGAAGCCGAGCTCGGCGCTACGCTGCCAACGATGACGGACACCAGCGCCGAGGACACCCACGACGCCGACCTGATGAAGCGCCACCTGAAGCAGTGGATCACGGCACTCCCCGACCGGCAGCGCGAGGCGCTTACGCTGAGCCGCTTCCACTACCTGAGCCATCGCGAGGTGGGCGACCTCATGGGCATCTCGCCGCGCACCGTCAACAACCACATCATCCGTGCCCTCGATGCGCTGCACCAGCGGGCCGAGCACTTTGCCGCCGCGTATTCCTGACGCCGTATGCACACACCGCCTTCTGATCACTCCCCGGGCTTCCCCGACATGCTCCGCGATCACGTCGCCACCCAGCCGCACGCCGACGCGCTGGAAGCACTCTGGACTGCCCTCGACGACCCCGCTGCGCAGACAGCCTTCCCGAGCGACGACGCAGCCTGGGCCGACCTCAACGCACGACTGGCTGCGCCGCCCACCCAACGGCAGCTACCACGCGCGGCCCGAACGCAAGCGCGCCAGCGGAGGCTGCGGTGGCCATTCGCTACGGCAAGCCTCACGGTGGTCGCCTTGCTCGTGGGCCTTGCGTGGTTCCTCCAGCCCGTCGTCGTGACCATGCCGCTGGGCGAGACGGGCGACGTCGCGCTCCCCGACGGCTCGGTGGCGCACCTCAACAGCGGCAGCCAGCTGACGTACGCACGCGGCTTTCACGCGCTGCCGGGCATTGCGGCTGCTACCCGCACGGTGCAACTCGCAGGCGAGGCCTACTTCAGCGTCACCCACCACCCGGAGCAGCCCTTCCGCGTCCAGACGTCCACCGGACAGATCGAGGTGCTAGGCACGCAGTTCAACGTCCGCGAAGGCGAGGGCGGCACCCAAGTGGTCTTGGCCAAAGGCAAGGTGCAGGTGACCGCGCTGGACAACGCGGCCAGCAGCGTGACGCTTGATCACCCTGGCGCCTCGGCTGCTGTTACCGCGCAGCGTGCCGAGCAGCATGCGAGCCCATCCGACGTGGCGCTGGCGACCGCGTGGCGTGAGGGCGGCTTCGTCATGATCGATGCCAGCGTAGCGGAGGTGCTGAACGCCTTGCAGCGCACCTTTGCAACACGCATCACACCCACCGATACCTTGCCCTTGGACGACACCGTAACGCTCGTTTACCAACGCGATGCTACGCTGGAAGGCGTCCTGCGGGACCTGTGCCTCAGTCAGTCCTGTACCTTCCGTCCCTCAAGCCGAGGTTACACCGTAGAGGCCCGCTAGCCAACGTGGTGAAACGCAAGCGCACATCCCAAAGACCGCGAGGCTGCCCAGCTGCCTGGGCTATTGCGCTGTTGCTGCTGGTTGCCATCCCGTCGGCGTATGGCCAGACCTCTCCCGTCTATACGCTGGTAGCGCGCGAGGTGTCGCTGCGCGATGCGTTGGAAGAGATTGTGCGCATCGCGCAGATCGACATTCTGTTCAGCAGCGACTTGGTGGCCAACCGGCGGGCATCGTGTGTACGCCAGGACCAGCCTGTGGACGTGTTGCTGCGCTGCGTGCTACGTGGGACAGGGCTTGACTTCGTCCGGTCGTCTTCAGGCGCGTACGTCATTATTGAGGCTGTGGAGACCGCCCCGCAGTACGCCGACCTCTCGGGGCGCGTGGTCGATGCCGAGACGGGCGCCCCGCTGCCCTTCGCCAACATCCTGCTCGCCGATGCCGGTGCGGGCACCACCGCCGACGCCGCAGGCGCGTTTCGCTTTGCGCGTGTGATCTCGGGACGGCACCGCATCCGCGCCTCGTACATCGGCTACCGGATGGCGGCGCAGGAGGTCATGCTTGAGCCCGGCACACCGCAGCGGGTGGATGTGGCCCTGGCGCCTGAGACCATCGTCATCGAGCCCATCGTGGTAGACGGCCGGGTGCGAGAGCGCCTATCGGCTACACTCGGCCTGGAGGGCGTCTCGGCGCAGCAGCTCGATCGCCTGCACGGCACCGCCACCGCCGACGTCGCCCGGCAGGCGAGCCGCCTCGCCGGGGTACGCATGAGCCAGCCCATCGCCGATGTCCACATCCAAGGCGGCGCCCTCGGCGAGCACCTGACGCTGTTGGATGGCGCTGCCGTGCGCAACCCCGTCAGCCTGGGGCGGCACCTGGGCGCGTTCAGCCCGCTGGCCTTGGCGCGCCTGGAGGTAAAGCGTGCGGGCTTTGGCGCGGCACACGGCAGCCATCTCTCGGGCGTGGTGTCGGCCTCCCACGACCTCCAGCACCCCAACGCGCCGGCCCTTGCCGTCAGCCTAGACCCCGTCAGTGCCAACGGCAAGGTGCGGCTCGGCTGGGCACGCCCCGGTGGCACCACAGGGACGGTGATGGCGGCGTTCCGACGCAGCCTGTGGGACGTTTACCGCGACCCCGGCATGGCTACGACGCTGGATCGCTGGCAAGCGCCCGACCCCGTCTTCACAGCCTGGTGGATCCGGCAGCCTGTGGCACAGCAATCGCTAGCCGTCCAACGCGCCACCCCGGATGTACGCTTCACCGACACCCACGTGGCCGGGCGCTTCACCTTCGGCCCGCTGCATGTGCTCACGGCTTCGCTGTACCACGGCAGCAACGACCTGAGCGCGCAGCATACCGTGCTCCACACGCCCAGCGCGAGCCGGGTGGACCGCACCAGCCTGCTTGGCCTCGCCAACGCGTACGGCTGGACCAACTGGGCCGGGCACGTGCGGCATCATGCGCTCCTCGGCAGCCGCTCGATGCTCATGCTGGAAGCCACAGGCAGTTGGCACACGTCGAACTACACCTACCAGCAGGCCCGTGCGCCCATTGAGGCGGAGGAGAGCGTGGCCACACAAGAGCCCGCACTGCTGGCCGCGTTGGCGAACAGTGCGGCGCAGGTGGATGAGTACAACGACGTGGGCGAGTTCGCGGTGGGTGGCGCCTGGAACTATGCTTTCGCCCCCGAGCAGCATGTGGAAGTGGGCCTGCGCGCCGAGCACACGACGACGGCGTTCGAGCTGGGCAATCCGTTCATCGCCCCTTTTCGTTATGCAGCAGCGTTGTGTCAAGCCAGCGGCCACGCCGCCCTCTCGTTCCGCCTCACCGACGGCTGGCAGGCCGAGCCGAGCGTACGCGCCACGTGGGTGCCGGACCGCGCTACACTCTACGCCGAGCCCCGCCTCCGTGTGCGGTATGACGCCCCCTGGCGCGAGGCAGGCACGTGGGCGCTGCAGTTGGGCGGCGGCCTCTACCGGCAGTTTGTCAACACCTTCGCCTTGAGCAGCGCTAGCGCCTCGTCGGTGGTGCCCGCGCTGCTGTTCTGGCTGCCTACCGATGCGAGCCTGGCGCCCCCCCGCGTGCTCCACCTGACCGCAGGCACCGCCCTCCGCCCCAGCCCCCGCTGGCGCCTCACCGCCGATGTCTACTACAAGCACCAGCCACGCCTCCTCACGCTCGACTACGCCCGCCTCCTCGCTGACCACCCCGGCCAGCGCCAGCCAACGGAAGCGGTCACGTTCGAGCAGACCGACTTCGTTGCGGCTACCGACGGCCGCGCGCTCGGCGGTAGCGTGCAGATCCAACACCTCGGCGAACGCATCCAGCCCGCACTGCGCTACCAATACAGCCACGCCGAACGGCGCTACCCCGGCCGCTTCGGCGACCGCACGCTCGTCACGCCGTGGACAGTACCCCACCAGCTAGACCTCGACCTGCTCATCCCCCTCAGTCAGCAGCTCAATCTGGATGTGAGTGGACATACGGCATGGGGGCAGGCCTGGGGCTTCCACCAAGGCTACTACGACTACCAAGCGGCCCTGCCCACCATCGACCTGGACCAACCGGACCGCGACACGCTCCCGGCCGCGTTCCACCTCGACCTCAGCCTCCGCATCACCCTGCCGTCGCTGGGCGTCCCGCACCTGCTTCAAGTTGCCGTCATCAACGCGTTCGACTCACCCATCGTCTTCGACCGCACCTTCGATGGCTCGGCCACCTCTACCCCGGCAGACCGCCGCCTACCCGGGCGGCAGCTCGCATTGACACTGCGCCTCGGACGGTGATTGCGCAGCATCTGGCTTGACGCCCCTGGCCGTCGATCCGCTCTGACGCGTCTTTACGCGACGCTCAGCTGCCCACCGCTCCCTTTTCACGGGCCTTCCATCACTTGGGGGTAGCACTTCAAGGTTGTTACGATTACATTACGATCCTAATACAGTCCTGTGAAGGAGTGCGTATATTTTGCGATGTTGGGCTTTCAAGGTACGGCGCAACAGACGTCAACCAAGCCCTTCTCTTTTGGGGGATGTGCGCTCTACGTCCCCCCTGTTGCGGGGCTACCTCCCACACGCCCTCCAGTGGGAGGCGCACCGCCAGCAGCGGCATTGCGCGCGCGCCTCGACACACCTTCACGCACAGCACGGTAGCTAGCAACGACAGGGACGCCCGATGCGCGCCCAGCGGTCTGGCATTGGCATAAGGTGTAGCGATGGGGCAACCTCTCTTCTCCTCTTCACGTTGATGCACTCTCTTTGCCGAATGACACGCCTCCTTGCTCTCCTGTCCGTCCTGATGCTCAGTGCGTGCGCCACACCAGCGCCCGACGCCGCACTTCCCGCTTCGCCTGCCGCGTTACCACTTGACCAATGGACGTATATCGAGGTGGACAGCACGCGGGGCATGTGGGGGGATACCGACGAGCCGTCGTGGCTCCGCTACTTTGGGCTCGACATGGCCGACTTCAACGGCGATGACCAGCTCGACATCGTCTCGGGGCGCTACATCTACCTGAGCCCTGGCGGCGACCTCACGGCATCGTGGTCACGGATCGATCTAGAGCAGAACGTGGACGGCATCCTCGCGCCTGATGTAGATGGCGACGACCGGGCCGACATCATCGCCCTGGCCCTGCCTGATGTCTACTGGTTCGAAGCTACCGATGCAACAGCAACGGCCTGGACAGGCCGCGTCGTGGCGACGGGCATTGCGCGAACGGGGCACGTTAACAGCCAAGGGTTTCTCACGGCCGATGTGTTTGCGGGCGGCAAGCCGGAAGTACTCATCGCGGGCAACAACGAGATCTTTGCCCTCACCCTGCCTGACGCCCCAGACGACGGCGACTGGCCCGTCACGCGCATTGCAGGCGACGCCTACGACGAAGGCATCGACGTGGGCGATGCCGATGGCGACGGCGACCTCGACCTGTTCGGCGCACGCATCAAGGACGAGGCCGAGTCGACACTGTTCTGGTGGGAAAACCCCGGCACGGCCACGGGCGACTGGACGCCGCATCAGATTGGCAAAACACCCAAGCCCACCGACCGCGTGGTGACGGGCGACTTCAACGGCGATGGCCGCCTCGACCTCGCCATCAGCGAGGAGCGCTATCCTGGCCTTGAGCCCGACGCCAGCATCTACGTCTTCACCCAAACCGACGACGGCTGGAACCGCCAGACGCTCGTCACACAATTCTCCACCAACAACCTCGACGCCGCCGACATCGACCAGGACGGCGACCTCGACCTCGTCTCGAACGAGCACAAAGGGTCGGTCTTCGAGACGGAGATCTGGGAAAACGACGGCGCGGCGAGCTTCACCCCGCATGTCATTGACACAGGCAAGGAGAGCCACCTCGGCACCCAGTTCGCCGACCTCGACGGCGATGGCGACCTCGACCTCGTCAGCGCCGCCTGGGATCAGCACCAGTACCTGCACGTCTGGCGCAACGACGCCCGCTGACCGTAGATTGGACAGGGCGCTACAACGGACGAGGACGCCAACCCGAAGGCCAGCGTCCTCGTTGTGGTCCCCTCAGAAGCTGTTTTGACTTGTGATTTACCAGAAGAAAACGAGCGATAAGTGTCTGGTCAAGGCGCGCGATGCAGACGATGCGGTGGCATCGGCGAAGGCAGCGAACCCGAAGGTCCTGCGCAGCAAAACGCGGAGCAGGCGCTTTGGAGCCGTTCTTCTTCGTAAAGGCCAATTCGAAACAGCTTCTCAACGGAACGCGGAGGGCGGGTGCTCACTTGCCCCCAATTGATGCAATTCCGCCCTCCGGCGCTCCGTATGTGTTGCGCTAGCGGATCCGCTGGATCTGCGTGTCGCGCTTGAGCCGTATGGTGGCTCCACTCTCGGTGTTGAACTGTTGGTCGTCGCTGAGCTGCAGCGGGTCGTTCGTGCGAGGCTGCAGGGCCGGGGCCGTCAGGGGCTGACCTTGGCTGGTACCGCGCTGGCTGTACTGGTTGTAGTTACCGTAGCCATCGCTGTAGCTCCCGTAGAAAACGTCGGGGTCATCGCCGTAGTAGTAGGCGCTCACCGAGCCTTGGCCGTAGTCCGTCAGCCAGTCCACGTCTTCGGGCAGTACCGAGATGGGGACGAAGCCGTTGAAGTCGTTCGGCCGGAAGAGATCGCTGCGGCGCTTGGTGAAGACACGCTCCCGGAACAGGTCCACCTCGCCCACGCGGTAGCCGTGGTTGCGGCGGTAGCGATCCAGCACGAAGCCGTCGTAGTAGCGCGTCGAGATCAGCTCGAAGCCGCTGAACGAGTCGCCCACGATGAAGATGTCGCGGTCTAGCCTCACGCGGCCGTCACGGCTGACGGTGGCACGCACACGTCCCAGCTCGCGGGGGATGTCGCGGACGGTGCCCACGAAGCGACCGTTCTCGAAGATGTCGAGCTGGTCGATGTAGATGTCGATCTCTGCCGAGCGGCGCCCGGCTTTGCGGACCTCCTGCGAGTAGTACGTCTGTACCTCTACCTCGGCATCGCGGTAGCGATTGCCCCAGCCGGCTTCCACATAGACCGTCTGGCGGTAGGTGTAGCGCGGGCGCCAGCGTTGGCGGTACCGTCGCTCCCATGGCCACACGATGTTGATGTTGATGAACGACGACGGCCGGTAGTACGGGTAGTGGCGGCGATGATCGTCGAACCAGCGCACCCGGTTGTAGCGCTTGTACAGGCGCGGGCTGCCGTAGTGGTAGTTGTAGAAGTAGTTGTAGTTGAACGTGATGTAGTTATTGCGGTAGCGATGGCGTCCGCGCTCGAAGGGCGAGTGCCCGCGCTGGCGTCGGCTGCTCTCTACGTAGACGCGCCCTGCCCGGTCTTGGCGGTACGTACCCGTGGCGCCGCGGCCCGTGTTGCCACGTGGCGTGTAGGTGCTGCGGGTACCGCCGTTGCGACCGCCACGCACGTCGGTGTTGCGGTCACGGTTGCGGTCCGTGCGGACGCCGCTCCGCGTGCCGTTGCTGCGCGAGTTGCCGCGCTGGAAATCAGGCTGCTGCGAGCGTGGCGCCGTCAGGCTGGTGCTGCCGCCACTGCGCGTGCCGCCGCGCACGCCTGTGCTGCCCCGTGATCCACCACGTGTGGCCTCGCCTGAGCGGACGCCGCTCCGCATGCCGTTGCTGGTGCGGGTACGGTCGGTGGAGCGTGTGGCCGAGCGGCGGCTGCCACTACGGGCGTTGTCGCGCTGCACGTCGCGGCTGCGCGTGGCCGAACGGCTGTTGCTAGTGCGGGTGGCTTGGCGGTTGACCTCGCGCGAGCGGGTGGCGCTGCGCGTGTTGCCGCTCCGGGTGGCCTGACGCGTTACCTCGCGGCTGCGGCTCGAAGCACGGGTGCTGCTCCGCTGGCTGGCCGAGCGGTTGACCTCACGGCTGCGGCTCGACGCACGGCTCTGCGTCCGCTCCCGGTTGCTCTGGCGCGCGCTGGACTGGCGGCTGCTGGATGATCGGCTTTGCCGTGCGGACGACTCGCGGCTCTGCGTCCGCCGTTGCGTGGCGCGCTCGTTCTTTTGCGACGCCTTGCCGCGTTCCACGGTGCGCCCGCGGTTGCTGCGTTCGGTCTGTTGCCGCTGTGCCTGGGCATCCTGTACGACCCCGCCCAGCGCCCAGACGATCAGCACCAGCGTCGCCACGAGGGGACGAGTGAAAGGTGGTATCTTTGGCATCATGGCTGCTCCACGTCTCGGGGGCGTAGACGTCGTTAATGAATAGAAATGCGTGACACCTCTCGTCGCTTGCGCAATCCATGCCAACTGCACGGCTCCAGCAGGATCAGCGTTTGAGCCACCTGAGGCGGGCTTGGCTCCAGGCCGTCGTCCAGAATGATGTACAATGTCAGGCGGGCGCAGTGGTCATTCCGCCTGCCCTGCGTGACCGATCCGTGACGCGCTGATCTTTGCCGAAGTGTTAGCGTAGGGGTGGCGCTCGTTTCTGCCTGTCATCCCACACGACATGAAATTTCTCTCGACGCTGTTCGCCTCCGTGCTCGGCACACTGGCGGCCATTGGCATCCTGCTCTTCTTCGGCCTGCTGATCCTCTTCGCCTTCGCCGCCGCGTCTGATCCGGCGCCGCAGGTCCAGTCGGGCAGCGTTCTGGTCATGCGCCTCGACCAAGGCATCGCAGAGCTCGACAATGACGCCAGTCTGTTCGGCGCGCTGCAGGGCGGTGGCGGCCTCGACCTCATCGAGATCCAGAACGCGCTCCGCATGGCCGCCGTGGATGACCGCATCGAGGGCGTCTGGCTGCAGACCCGCGGCGTCTCGGGCGGATGGGCCACGATGCAGGAGGTGCGCGAGGCCCTGCTCACCTACACCGCGAGCGGCAAGCCGCTCATCGCCAGCAGCAGCAGCTACATCACCTCCGAAGCCGACTACTACCTCGCCTCCACTGCCGACAGCGTCTTCGCCACACCCGAGGCGCTGTTCGAGTTCAACGGCTTCTTCCTCTCGGGCGAGTTCTACGCCAAGGGGTTGGAGATGCTGGGTATCGAGCCACAGATTATCCGCACGGGCAAGTACAAGAGCGCCATCGAACCGTTCACCCGCACCGACTACTCGCCTGAGAACGAGGAGCAGCTTACCGCCATCCTCACCAACCAGAATCAGGTCTTTCTCGATGCGATCTCCACCTCGCGTGGCATCGACGTGGCCACCCTTGATGCCATTATCCAGAACGGAACGGTGGGCAGCAGCGTCGAGGCCGAGGCGGCAGGCCTCATCGACGGCTTGCGCTACGACAGCGACGTAGAGGCGTGGTGGATGGACCGCTTGGACACCGACCGCCTCCGCACCATCAGCGCTGCTGATTATGCGCGCTCCTCGTCCTCTGAAGCAGGCTTGGAGAGCCACACCGACGGTGAGATCGCGCTCGTCTACGCCCTCGGCGCCATCAACAACGGCACCAGCGGCTTCAGTGCCAACCCGCTCTTCGGCGGCGAAACGCTCGGCACCGAGACCTTCGTCGAGGCCATGGACGACGCCCGCGAGAGCGACCGCGTGAAGGCGATCGTGCTGCGCGTCAGCTCGCCCGGCGGCTTTGCCCCCGCTGCCGACGTGATGCTACACGCCATCGAGCGCGCCCGCGCCGAGAAGCCCGTCATCGTCTCGATGGGCGACGTGGCGGCCTCAGGCGGCTACTGGATCGCCGCCACCGCCGACACCATCGTGGCCAGCCCACTCACCCTCACGGGCTCCATCGGCGCCTTCGGCATGATGATCAGCCTGGAAGACTTCCTCGATGATAAGCTCGGCATCACGTACGACTTCATCGCCACTGGCCCCTACGCCGACGTGTACTCCGGCATCCAGCCGCTCTCAACTGCCGAAGAGGCGTTCCTCGCCCGCTCCAACGACGAGTTGTACGAGCGCTTCGTCAACTTGGTGGCCGATGGGCGCGGCATGACCAACGAAGCTGCCGAAGCCGTGTCGCAGGGCCGCGTATGGTCGGGGACGGATGCGCAGCGCGTGGGCCTCGTCGATGTGCTGGGCGGCTTGCGCACGGCGCTCGATCTTGCTGCCGAGCGCGCTGGGCTAGCGCCCGGCTACCGCGTCCGCGTGCTGCCACGCCCAAAGACCGCGTTCGAGGAATTTGCCGAGCTCATGAACGCGCAGGCCAGCGCCCTCTGGCAACGCACGACCCTCAGCGACGGTGAGCGCACGCTTCTCCGCCAAGCCGAGACGCTGCGCCTCCTCCGCGAGATGCACGGCACCAACCAGTTGCGGATGCCCATGACGCTGGAGGTTCAGTGAGGCACCACGCAGGCGGCACAGGCTACGCCAGCGGCTTGATGCGGATGTTGCGGTACCAGACCGGGTCGTCGTGGTCTTGCAGGGCGATGTGGCCCGCCTCGTTGAGGCCGTACTGCTCCCACGCGCCAAACTTGGTCTCGGCGACCATGGCTTTCCACTCGTCGGTCCACAGCTCGTACTCGACGACCTTGGTGCCGTTGAGCCAGTGCTCCACGTTGGCGCCGTTCACGATGAGGTGCACCTCGTTCCACTCGCCCGCGGGCTTGCTCACGTCTTCGCTGGGCGCGTGCAGGCCGTAATTGGCGCCTGCGGTACGGTCCGGGCCATTCTCAGCGTCGGGGTGGCACGTGTTGTCGAGCACCTGCATCTCGGGGCCCGTGAAGTAGGTGGCGCCGTAGTCTTCGGTCACGCGGAAGAAGATGCCGCTGTTGCCGCACTCCGAGATCTTCCACTCCAGCTTCAGCTCGAAGTTTGTGTACTGCTCGG
The DNA here is from genome assembly GCA_038747545.1 of Bacteroidota bacterium. Taxonomy (GTDB): domain Bacteria; phylum Bacteroidota; class Rhodothermia; order Rhodothermales; family JBCCMF01; genus JBCCMF01. The sequence continues at coordinate 7,434 of JBCDJT010000085.1, read as the reverse complement.
CTGTGATGATGTCGCCACGGCCGCCCTCGCCGCCGTCAAAGTAAAGCGCACCGTCCTCTACTTTCCAGCTGGAAGGCACGCTGTCTTGCTGATAGCCACGCCAGCCGTCAGCGGTCTCGCCATCGAAGAGAGATACCCAGCCATCGGCAGCTTCTTGGTCAGTGGTCATAGCAGCTGTGGTGTCGTCGGTGTCAGGGGTGGCGGCATCGTTGGGCTGGCAGGCGGCCAGCAGTCCGACGGCCAGGAAGAGCATCAAGGCTGTGCGCATTGCAATAGGTACGTACTGATGGTTAGGGGAATCGGTAAGTGCTCGAAAGATAGGCGGTTCACCGAATAAATGCGTGGAGGGCGCGATAAACTTTGTTCAAGCAGGGGCGGCGTACCTGCTCAGCCTGTACCCCGTGCTCCGCACCAAAAATTGGCGTGAGGATGCGCAGCCTGTAGCGTAGTTTGGTAGAAATCGTCCCGTTGCTTGCTTCCCTCCCGCTCATGGCTCTCTCGTTCGGCATCATCGTCTTTCCTGGCTCCAACTGCGACCACGACGCCTACCACGTGGCGAAGCACGTCTTGCACCAGGAAGCCCGGTTCATCTGGCACAAGGAAGAGCACCTGGGCGACGTGGATGTCGTGATTGTGCCGGGCGGATTCTCCTACGGTGACTACCTCCGCGCGGGGGCTATCGCGCGCTTCTCGCCGATCATGAAGGACGTTGTGCGCTTTGCCCACGACGGTGGGCTGGTGATGGGCATCTGCAACGGCTTTCAGGTGCTGTGCGAGAGCGGGCTGCTCCCCGGCGCCCTTGGGCGCAACGCCTCGCTCCGCTTCGCCTGCAAAAACGTCCACCTCCGCACCGAACGCATCGACACGCCGTTCACCAATGCGCTGCGCGCTCAGCAGGTCATCCAAGTGCCCATCGCACACGGCGAAGGCAACTACTACGCCGACGCCGGCGTGCTCGACGACCTCGAAGCCAACAACCAAGTCGTCTTCCGCTACGCTACCGCCAGCGGCGACGTGACAGCTGAGGCCAACCCGAACGGCTCGGCACGCAACATCGCGGGCATCGTCAACAAGGCGGGCAACGTGCTGGGCATGATGCCGCACCCCGAGCGCTGCGCGGAAGCCCTGCTCGGCAACGCCGACGGCGCCTACCTCTTCCAGTCGCTGCTGAATCAGGCAGGCGTGCCCGCTTGAGCCGACGCGTGCTCCAGGTCATCTTGCTCAAACCGATGCTGCCACTCCTGATCGCGCAGCCACTCAGCTACCGTCCGCTGCAAGAGCGTGGTGTAGCACAGCGTGGCGATCAGCGGTAGCACATCCAGCACAAGGCCTGCCACCGTCGACGCTGGCGACATGCTCCAGAAGAGAGCCATAGGCAGGGCCGAGACGATAGGCAAGGCCCGCAACCAGCCTTTCCACTGCGCCTGCCAGAGCAGCCACCCCAGGTAGGGCAACGCGAGCACGACGGCCGCTTTCATCAGGAAGAACCCAACAGTAAACGACAGGAAGAAGAGCGGAACGAAGACCCACGGCCCTACGCCACCGAGGCCGAGCACTTTGTGCAAGTGGCGGAGGGCAGATTCCGGGTCACGCGGAGCGAATACGTCGGGCATGGCAGGTGAAGGCTACGTGGCACTTCATCGTATCGGCCAACGCGGACGCTGCTAAACCGCTGCGCGGCGCCAACTCGGTAGCACCTCAGCTCAGCACCAAGTCAGCTCAGCACCAGATACAACCCCGCCGCCAAGGCACCGCCGATGAGCGGGCCGACGACGGGAATCCATGCATATCCCCAGTCACTGTCGCCCTTGCCTTTGATGGGCAAGATGGCGTGCATGATGCGCGGGCCGAGGTCACGCGCCGGGTTGATGGCGTACCCCGTCGTGCCGCCCAGCGACATCCCGATGACAAACACCACGAGCGCCACAGGGAGTGCGTCCAGCGCGCCGAGGCCTACGTCGGGCGCAGCCATCAGCAGCACGGCCAAGACGAGCACGATGGTGCCAAGGATCTCCGAGATCAGGTTGGAGCCCGTGTTGCGGATCTCCGGCCCGGTAGCGAACACGGCGAGCTTGGCACCTGGGTCGTCCGTCACGTCGAAGTGGTCGCGGTACTGCAGCCAGACCAGCGCGCTGCCCAGCATGGCGCCGATCATCTGCGCCAGCAGGTACATCGGCACGCCGCCCCACGCGAACTTGCCCGCAAGCGCGAGCCCGAGCGTCACCGCCGGGTTGAGATGCGCACCGCTGACGGCGGCTGTGGCGAGCACCCCCACAAACACCGACAGCGCCCAGCCCGTGTTGATGAGCAGCCAGCCGCCGCCATGGCCTTTGGTCTGCTTCAGCACGACGTTGGCCACCACGCCGTCGCCCAGTAGCAAGAGGAGCGCGGTGCCAAGGATTTCAGCGACGAAAGGGGACATGGTACAGACCGGCTTGGTGAAGAGGAGCACGCCCGCCAAGGGTACGCACCCTGCCATCGGGAAGCAACGCGCGGCATCACGCTGGAGCCACTCTGCTTGCAGCCCCCCGCGTACAGGAGAACGAGCACGATAGTCCTCTGCCGCAGTCGGCTGCTCCCAGGGCTAACACAAGTTTCATGCAACAGGCTACTTCTTGCACAGCGTTGTTGTTAGGAACCTATCTTCTACATTCCCACCTGCTGCTACATGCGTCTACGGCTTCAACTCCCTGTCCTCGCTCTACTGTTTGGGCTCTTCACGATCGCCACTCCCCACGTCCACGCTCAAGTGGCCGACATCAGCTACACCGTGGCGCCTGAGGGGACGTACGTTGCGTGGTCAGAGGATACAGGCTTGAGCGACGGGCTCAGCTACGGCGGCAGGCTGGGCTTCGGCTTCGGACAATTTGCCGAGTTGAGCGGCTTGTATCAACGCGGCACCTTCGGGTCCGACCTGGACGCCCTCGCGCAACGCAACAGCCTCACGGCACTCGCCAACGTCGTCAACCCCGACGTCACGATGATGCGCTATGGCGGCGCCCTGAAACTCAACGTAGCGCGTGGCGCCGTCCTCCCATTCCTACAAGTGGGTACGGGCATTCTGCGCCTCGACCCCGATGGGCTGGACGCGAACGAAACCATTTACCTCGAAGGCGGCGCGGGGCTGCAGTTCAGCGTGGCCGACCGGTACACGCTGCTGCTGCAAGCACAGAACCTAGCCTACCGCTACACCCCTGCCCAACTCTTCCTCAGCGCTGACGCACGCGATCTGCTCTTGGATACCAACCCCGCTTTCGAAACGATCAACGTGCGCAATTGGGCCTTTAGCGCAGGCCTCCAGTTCTACCTCGGCGGCCGCGAGCCCGGCACCTACACCGACCTCGACAACGCGCTGCAAGCTCAGCTCGGCGATGGCCTCAGGGGCGTACGGCTTCCCATCGAACCCTTCGTCGGCAGCGTCTCGTTCGCCGATGCCCTTGGCTTTGCCGACCGCCAGCGCGTGGCAGGGCTCTACACGGGCCTCGACCTGGGTCCGTACGTGGGGCTCCGCGCCTTCTACTGGCGTGGGCTGGCTGACGAGAGCCTTACCGACTTCCAGGATCTGCAGTCATACGGCGGCGAGCTACGCCTGCGCATGGCCGCTGACCGCGGCAACATACAGCCGTTCTTCGCTCTCGGCGGCGGCTACCTCGACGTGCTCTCACGCTATGCCGAAGAGACGGGCTCGGTCGACGTAGAAGATAACCCCTACGCACTCGCTGGCGTGGGGGTGGAGCTCCCGATCAATAGCTCGCTCCGCTTCCGGGCGTCGGCGCGCGCGTTGTTCTTGAGCGAGCAGGACCTGGACGACCTCAGCCAGCCGCAACAGGTCAGCACCAGCTTCATGTACTCGGCGGGCCTCACCTTCTCCATCGGGCGTCAGGGCACCACGCTGGGTGCGGCCATCAATGAGCGGTTGAGCGATATGGAGGAGCGCGCCCTCACCCGTGAAGAGCAATTGCAGATCGATGTGCTCCGTACACAAGCCGATCTCGACTCGCTGCGCGCCACGCTCGCGCGCCAAGCCCAAGCGGACTCGCTGCAGCAAGCCATGCTTCAAGACCGCTTCCGCACTGACTCGCTGCGCGTGGATTCGCTGGCTGCGCTGCCTCGTATCCACAGCATGCCGGCCACCACGCGCGGGTTCATGCAGGTGCCCATTCCTGAAGAGGGCGAGATCTACATCCGCTTTGGCCCGCCGGGCGGGGTGCGCTTCAACCTGCCGGACTCCCTCCAGGCCGATGGGCGCATCGAGCGCGAGATCATCAGCCGTGTAGACGACGACTTGGCCGCCACCTATGCCGACTCCGTTGCCGTTGACGCTCAGCTGGTCGTCGACTCCGTTGCTGTTGACGTGGTCATGCCTGACTCGGCCGCGATTGGCGCGCTCGCTCCCGAAGCCATGCTAGAGACGCCTGCCGACTCGGCTAGCGCACAACAAGAGCAAGACTTGCGCGATGAGATCGACCGGCTCAACGCTCGCATTCGCGATATGCAAAACCAGCAGGTCGATTCGCTCCGGGCCGACGAGCGCGCCCGCACCGACAGTCTGGCCTTGCTCCAAGAACAACAGATCCAGCAAGATCTGCGCGACGAAGTGGATCGCTTGAACCTGCGCATCCAGACGATGGCGGCTGCCCAGACGCCTGCGGATTCGACGCAACAAGCCGAGTTAGAGGCGCTGCTACGCCAAGCCCTCACTGACCAAGCACGGCGCGATAGCCTGACGCTGCTCGAAGAGCGCAAAATCCAGCAAGACCTGCGCAGCGAGATCGAGTCCTTACGTCAAGAAATGCGCGAGCGGGGCGAACCCGTGCCACCTACCCCAGACATCCTGCTCCAGGCAGCGCCCGCAGCTACGGACTCAGCCAGCGTGGATTCGTCAGCCGTTCGCACCGACGGCACGACCACTGCAGCCGCAGCGAACAGCACCACCGCGGGGTTCTACTACGGCGGGCTGGACGCCTTCGGCGGTATGTACTTCGGTTCGTTCCGCCCTGCGGTTGGGGTGCGCGCCGAACTGCGCCTCGACCAAGGCAACGCCCTGCGTTTTGCGCCCGAAGCAGCATTGGCTTTGGGCAGCGACGTACTGTTTAACCTCAACCTGAATGCCTTGTACAACCTGCAGCCTGTAGAAGACTTCCAGCCGTACCTGGGCGCAGGCGTGGGGCTCGTTACCGTGGATGGCAACAACGACGCCGCCTTCAACGTGTTGGTCGGCGCCGAGCGCGCGTTCGCCTCAGGCCGCTTCTTCGGCGAGTTCATGACGCTCGACTTCTTCGACCGCAACCGGATAGCTGTAGGCTATCGCCTATCCTACTGACGCTGTATCTTCCCTGCACCGCCTCACCACCGCTGTCCCCTACGCCATGCGCACGGCCAAAATTGTCTTGCTGATCCTGCTCCTCACGCTGTTCACCGTGCTCGTGCTGCAAAACACCGAGACGGTGAGCGTGCGGCTGGTGTTCGTCACCGTCACCATGTCCCGGATCGTGCTGTTGCTGATGACGCTGCTGATCGGCTTCGTCTCGGGCTACATCGTGGCCCGGCTGGGCACTACGCGGAAGGTGCAGAAGGAACTCGCGGCGGTCAAGCAAAGCATCGCTTCACAGGTGGCAGCGGGTGCCGAAGAGAACACTCCCGCCAAGAAAGCGCAGTCCTAGCCGACGGGCAAGCGGTACAGCTCTACCTCATCAGCCGTCGTCGTGGGTGCGGGGAGCACGCACACGGTGTCGCTACGGTTGGGATCGACCACGATGGGGATGAACTGGTAGGTCTCAAACGTCCCCGCCGATCGGTTGAAGCGTGCCGACATGGCGTGGCGGAGCCGTTCGTAGGCTTGCGGGCCGAGGAGGATCGCTTTCGCCTCCGCACCCGACTCGCGGAGCTGACGGATGCCGTCGTTGATGAAGTCGAGGAGGCGGTCTTGGGGTGGGTTGTGCTCAATGATGGTCATGCCACGGAATGGGGTGAAGGATGCGCGGCGTCGGCCACGGCTGGCGGTCAGCGCGTTACTGGCTGGGAGCGACGCAGTTGGTATTGCTTGGGCGTGATGCCAAGATACTTTCGAAACGTGCGGATGAAGTGGCTCACGCTAGAAAAACCTACGGCCACCGTCACATCGCTCACCGAGCGGTCGGGGTTTTTGAGGAGCTGCTGGGCGCGGTCAATGCGTTCTGCCGTGACGAAGGCCATCGGCGTCTGGCCGAATTCGTTGCGGAAGTAGCGGTAGAACGTCGGCTCGCTCATACACGCCACCTGCGCCAGCTCGGCCACGCTCAGCGGCTCGTGCAAGCGCGCCTTCGCGTATTCCACGGCCGCCGCCAGCGGATGTGCCGTCTGCCGGCTGTGGCTGTCCTCCAGCAAGACCTTCCGCGCCTCCAAGCGCAGCATGCGGATGACCAACTCGTCCACCCCGAGGTCAATCAGCACATCTTTGTCTGGATGATCCTCCACAAAGACGCTCACGAGCTGGCGTGTGGTGAACTGGATGCCCGGCGTGTTGGCAAAGTGCGCCACGGCCTGATCCCGGTACTGCCACTCGTCGGACTGTGGGCTGCGCGGCGCGATCTCGTTAAGCCGCTGCACTACGTTCAGGATTTTAGCGCGGTCAATCTCGATGGTGAGGCACTTGGTGGGTGCCTGCGTCGTCGCGCCCGGAAAGTCGATCCAGATGGTCTGGTCGGATGGGACCACCAGCGACTCGGTCGGCAGAAACGGGATGGCCTGCCCCACATGGGTGTGAACGACCTTCTTGCCCGTAATCATGCCGCAGAACAGCGGGTTGGGTGCCTGCAATGCGACACGCTCGGCGGGGTAAAACGTGTCGAACACCGAGAACTCAGCGTCCTCAGCGCCAAAGCTCACCCGATTCTCCACCAACTGCGTAGGCGGATATCGTTGCTCGATGGCTGCAAGAGCGTTGTTGAAGCGAGAGCGCAAGTTGGGCATCGGGATCAGCGAGCCTGATAGGATTGAGCCATTTTTTGAGAGCGCGTGGCAAGATTGTTTCGTAAGCGCTTCCAATTTTAGTGCGTGACAATTACGTTACGGTCTGACCACCGTTTTTGATTCCCTTTTCATCCTGTTCTGAGGTACACGCATGCGTTACGAACGTCCTTCCCTCAAATCCCAGTACGAAAACTACATCGGGGGCGCCTTCGTGCCTCCGGTAGACGGCCGCTACTTCGAGGACATCTCGCCTGTAGATGGCACTGTGCTCTGCCGCGTCCCGCGCTCGAATGCCAACGACGTGGAGAAAGCACTTGATGCCGCCCATGCCGCCTTCCCCGCTTGGGGCAACACGTCGGCTACGGCGCGCGCCAACATGCTGCTCAAGATCGCGCAGATCACCGAGGACAACCTTGAGCTGCTGGCCACGGTAGAGACGCTGGACAACGGCAAGCCCATCCGCGAGACGCTCAACGCCGACCT
>JBCDJT010000084.1:0-22686 GCA_038747545.1 Bacteroidota bacterium | reverse complement strand
TTGGCGCCCATGATGATGGGCACGGCGCCGGGAATGGTCAGGTTGCCCGTAGCCACCAGCGCGACGGTGAGCGAGGTCACCGTGGACGAGCTCTGCACGAGCGAGGTGGCCAGGATGCCCGCAAACAAGCCCACGAAGGGGTTGGCGGTGGTAGAGAGCAGCGTCTCTGCGAAGCCTTTGCCCATCAGCTTGAAGGCGCCGCCCATCAGCTCCAGGCTGACGAAGAAGAGGAGCAGCACCCCAATGAGGGCAGCCACACGCAGGGCGATGTGTTGTTTTTGTGCCATGAAGTTAGGCCTGCGCAGCAGTTCTTTGGGTGCGTCGCGCCCAAGAAACGAATCAGATGGAGGAGACGCGCAACAAGTAGGATGGGGAAGAGCCGAGGCAGCGAGGGGCTGACAAGGGCGAAAGTCTATACACGCGCCGCGGTCTTTATGTTATCGTTATGTTACCATAAATGGCCTCACCCCTTCTTCGTGCGCCCGCCCCGTCCGCGTCTTCGCCCGCTGGTGCGTATACTGGCAGCGCTACCGTCCACGGCGCTCGCCTCATGAAACCGCCCCTTGTTTTCCTCGCATGTTTGTGCTGTGTCTTGTCCCTCGGCACGCCCAGCCAAGCACAGCCCGACCAACAGGCGACTCGCATCCAGCCGTACGGCGCCAACCCGTACTATTGGCAGTACCGAGGCGAGCCCATCCTGCTACTGGGCGGCACCGACGAGGACAACCTGTTTCAGATGCCTGGGATGGAGGCGCACGTGGAGGCGCTGGTCGCCGTGGGCGGCAACTACGTACGCAACACCATGAGCAGCCGCGACGATGGCAACCTGTGGCCGTTCGCACAGCGTGCCGACGGCCGCTACGACCTTGACGCTTGGAACGACGCCTACTGGCAGCGCCTCGACCGCTTCCTCGATGCAACAGCCGAGCGCGACGTCATCGTGCAGCTGGAAGTGTGGGACAAGTGGGACATGGCGACCAACAACTGGAGCGCCAGCCCATGGCACCCGGACAACAACGTGAACTACGCGTTTGAAGACACCAAGCTGAAGGGCTACTACGGCGACTTCATGCTGGAGGCGCACGACTTCTTCAACGCCGTGCCTGCCCTCCACGACGACCGCCTGCTGCACCATCACCAGCAGCGCTTCGTGGATAAGCTGCTCAGCCATACGCTGGCGTACGACCACATCCTATACACCGTTAGCAACGAGCTGCATCCCACGTTCTCGCACGAGTGGGGCGTGTACTGGGCCACGTACATCCACCGCGCCGCGCAGGCTGCGGGCACCAGCGTCCAGGTCACCGAGATGTTTTGGACGCCTGACCTACGTGCCAAGGATCATCGGGTTATCCTCGACCGCCCCGAACTGTTTGGCTACTTCGAGGCGTCGCAAAACACGTCCAACAAAACGTTCTGGCAGCACTGGCGCCACCTGCAATGGGTGCGCGAAGCGCTCGCCGATGCCCCGCGTCCCATCAACATCGTCAAGATCTACGACAAGGACGTGGCGCCCGGCTTCATGTGGCACCAGATCCTGGGCGGGGCCGCGTCGAGCCGCTTCCATCGCCCGCGCAACGGCATCGGGCTGAACCCAATGGCACAGGCCAACCTCAAGAGCCTGCGGATGTGGCTGGCGGCGTACGATGTGTTTACTGGCGTGCCCGATGGCGACTCGGGCTATCGGGGTGGCCACACGCTGCTCACCGACCGCGAGCGTGGCGAGGCGTACGTCCACTACCGCGACGGCGAGCAGTACAGCGTCTACTTCCGCGCCCCCGGCGATGTGGGGCTCGCGCTACCGGAAGGCCGCTGGACGCTTCAATGGCTCGACGTAGAGCAGAGCCAGTGGCGCGCCGCAGAGACCATCACCAGCACTGGCGCGGTGCGCCTGACGACGCCCCCAGCCGGCTCGTGGCTGGCGCTGTTTACGAAAGCGCCCTGAGACCTCCCGGGAGCGTATTGGCATAGTGCTGCCGGATGAAGTCCTCAACGGTAGTGTGGCCCACGCCAGCATCGGGCACATCGGCGAAGGTGAGCGCGGCGAGGTCGAGGTCGAGTGCCGCCGTCACGAGCCGCCCCACCGACGGATTGGCGCGCTGCATCAGCCGCTCCATGATGCGCACTAGCGGGCGCTGTAACCGACTCAGCTTGAACGTGGCTTGCGTCACCGACTGGTACAGCGCGGTCACCTCGCGGAGCGAGAGCGCCTCTGGGCCGCGCAACACCTGCCGCGCGTTCGAGGGGCCGCGCACCAGCTGCTGTTCCACCGCCTCGGCCACATCCGCCGCCGCTATGAACGCGACGGGGTTGGCGCCCTTGCCCAAGACCGACGCCTTGCCTTCGTAGCTGATCGGCTCCACCGTCCGCACCACCCAGGTCTCCATCAGCGGGGCCGGTTGGAGGATCGTGTGCGGTACGTCCGACGCCATCAGGTATTCCTCGACCGCGTGTGCCGTCCGCATCACGTCCACTGGATGCTGCCGCCGTGCCATCGCTGATGACACCAAGAGCAAGTGGGTAAGGCCCGCTTCCGCCGCGAGGTCGATCAGCGTACGCTCGCCCATGTCATCGATAACGCGGCCAGCACGCTTGCCCGGGAGGTCAACCGTCAGGCCGGCATGGATGACAGCGGTGACCCCACGCAGCGCCTGGCGAACGGCCTCGGCATCATGCAGCGAGCCTTCCATCAGCTTAGGGGCGGGATCGAGGCTGCGCAATGTTTCGGGCGCCTCCGTGAGACAACGCACAATATGCCCCGCCTCCAGCAAGCGGTGCAGAATCTGTTGACCGGGCGGATACGTGGCGCCAATGAGCAGCAGCATAAACCAATCGAGCAAGTGAACGCACAAGGTACGACGCCCAGGGACGTACGCCATCCTCCCCCAAACCGTATCCCAAAACCCTATCACCCTCGAAACGAGCGCAGCGAGCCGCCAACGTCGATCTCGTGGCCGGGTGCGCGTCGGGAAGAGCTGACGGGCAGCGTTCAGCTAGCGAGCAACAGCATCACGACCTGACCCACTGCCAATCTGCAAGCTCGCTAGGTGCGGACATGCGCGTCGGGAAGTCCGCTGTGCCCAAAAAGAAAACGCGCACGAGATCGACAAGCGTTTTTGGTTCGTTTTGTCGCCACAAAATGAACGTCCAACCAAACGAAGTCGCCGACGATCTTTTTAGCACAACGACACCGAAACCGCCGTCCAGTAGCACAGCCTGCCCACTTCTCACGCAGAATGCACGCGCCCCAACACCGCCACGTGCGTATCCTTGATGCTATTAAATCCGCAAAAACAAGCGCCCTGGACCGATGGCCGCGTACCCGTTTACCGAGATCGAGAAGAAGTGGCAAGCCCGTTGGGAGGTTGAGCAGACCTTCCGCACGCCCGACGAGGTGGACACGAGCAAGCCCAAGTACTACGTGCTGGACATGTTTCCGTACCCGAGCGGCGCCGGGCTACACGTGGGCCACCCCGAGGGCTATACCGCCACCGACATCGTGGCGCGCTACAAGCGGATGAAGGGTTTCAACGTGCTCCACCCGATGGGCTGGGACGCCTTCGGCCTGCCCGCTGAGCAGTACGCGCTCAAGACAAACACGCACCCGCGCGAGACGACGGAGAAGAACGTAGGCCGCTTCCGCGAGCAACTCAAGGCGCTCGGCTTCGCGTACGACTGGCAACGCGAGGTCAACACCACTGACCCTGCTTACTACAAGTGGACGCAGTGGATCTTCCTGAAGCTCTACGAGCAGGGCCTCGCCTACCAAGCCGAGACGCCCGTCTGGTGGTGCGAGGAGCTGGGCACCACGCTCGCCAACGAAGAGGTCGTGGATGGCAAGAGCGAAGTGGGCGGCTTCCCTGTGGTGCGGCGCCCGCTGCGGCAGTGGATGCTCAAGATCACGGCGTATGCCGAGAAGCTACTGGAGGGTCTTGACGAGCTGGATTGGCCCGAGAGCACCAAGGCCATGCAGCGCAACTGGATCGGACGCAGCGAAGGGGCCGAGGTCGACTTCCCCGTGGTCGGCTACGACGCCAAAATCCGCGTCTTCACCACCCGCCCCGACACGCTCTTCGGCGCCACGTACATGGTGCTCGCGCCCGAGCATGCCCTCGTCGATCAGATCGTGACGCCTGAGCAGCGCGAGGCCGCCGCCGCCTACCGCGATCAGGCCGCCAGCAAGAGCGAGCTGGAGCGCACCGAGCTGCAAAAAGACAAGACGGGCGTCTTCACGGGCGCCTACGCCGTCAACCCGGTCAACGACGCGCACATCCCCATCTGGGTGGCCGACTACGTGCTGGCGAGCTACGGCACGGGCGCCATCATGGCCGTGCCCGCCCAGGACGAGCGCGACTACGAATTCGCCGAAGTCTACGACCTGCCCATCATCCGCACCGTCCAGCCCCCCGCCCACTTCGAGGGCAAGGCGTACACGGGTGACGGCCCTGCCATCAACAGCGCCTTCCTCGACGGGCTGCGCGTGAAGGAGGCGAAGGCCAAGATCATCGACTGGCTGGAGGCGCACGGCAAGGGCGAACGCAAGATCAACTACAAGCTGCGCGACTGGCTCTTCTCGCGGCAGCGCTACTGGGGCGAGCCGTTCCCCGTCGTCTTCGTCGATGGCAAGCCGCAGCCGCTCCCCGCCGACGCGCTGCCCGTCACGCTGCCCGACCTGGAGGAGTTCAAGCCCAGCGGTTCGCCGGAAGGCCCGCTCTCGCTCGCCACGGATTGGCTGACCATCGTCGATCCCAAGACAGGCAAACAGGCGCGCCGCGAGACGAACACGATGCCGCAGTGGGCCGGGTCGTGCTGGTACTACCTCCGCTACATCGACCCGCACAACGACGCGCAGCTGGTCGATCCCGAAAAGGAGAAGTACTGGATGCCGGTGGACCTCTACGTAGGTGGCGCCGAGCATGCCGTGTTGCATTTGCTCTACGCTCGCTTCTGGCACAAGGTGCTGTACGATGCCGGTGTCATCGCCACGCCCGAGCCCTTCCAGAAGCTCGTTCACCAGGGCATGATCCTGGGCAGCGACTCGCAGAAGATGAGCAAGAGCCGTGGCAACGTGGTCAACCCCGACGATGTGATCGGTGAGTTCGGCGCGGACGCATTCCGGCTCTACGAGATGTTTATGGGTCCGCTGGAGCAGGTGAAGCCGTGGAACACCCGCGACGTATCCGGGGTGGCGCGCTTCCTCAACCGCGCGTGGCGTCTGCTGCTCAACGAAGCAGGCGACGGCCCGCACGAGCGCGTACGCGACGTAGCGCCCAGCAAGGCGCAGCTGCGCATCTTGCACCAGACCATCAAGAAGGTGGGCGATGACATCGAGTCGCTCAGCTTCAACACGGCCATCTCGGCCATGATGGAGTTCACGAACGCCGCGAACAAGTGGGACGTGGTGCCGCTCTCGGTGGCGGTGCCCTTCGTACAGCTCCTCAGCCCCTTCGCGCCGCACATCGCCGAGGAGTTATGGGAGCAGTTGGGGCAGACCGGAGCGTTGACGTATGCTGCGTGGCCCGAGGTGATTGAGGACTACCTCAAAGAGGACCAGATCGAGATGGCGGTGCAGGTGAACGGCAAGGTGCGCGCCACCATCACCATCGCCCCGGATGCACTGCGGGACGACGTGCTCGCCCAGGCCAAGGCCCAGCCTAACGTACAGCGCTTTATCGAGGGCAAAACAATCCGCAAAGAGATCTACGTGCCAGGGCGCATCATCAACATCGTAGCGAAATAACAATAGGGGACGTGTTTTTGCCTCGTCTTTGCTAACACACCGTTAATCTGCCTGTCGTAACTTCCTTATTGCCGATTTCCTCGAACCTCTAGCGGGGTAAGAGGTTAGCATCCTGTTTTCGTAACTCCTCTTAACACCACTGGCCGAATAGTTCGCTGAAGTGAGCGTACCTCTGGTTCACCCCTCTCAGTTCGATTATTTGAGTACAGTGCATTACCCAAACCAAAGGTACCGTATCATGCCTCGTGGCACCGTAAAGTGGTTCAACACCGAGAAAGGCTTCGGCTTTATTGTCTCGGAAGAAGGCGGCCGTGACATCTTCGTACACCGCAGTAAAGTCCAAGGTCTCGGCTGGGACGAAGGACTGCAGGACGGCGAAGCGGTCGAGTTCGAAACCGAGCAAACGCCCAAGGGCGTCAGCGCGCTCAACGTGGTGCGCCTCGGCTGAGTTGAACTCCAGCATCTGACCCATACGAGCGGATCTGTCCTTGTGGCGGGTCCGCTCTTTTGCGTTGGCTCGACGCTGCCCAGCCCGTAGATGGGGTGCCCCATACCCGCACGGGGCGCTGCGTGACGCATCTTTCGCGAAACGGGTACGTTAATGCAAGGCGCAACCCGTATATTTGAGCGGATGCGTGTGCGCGCACGCCGCTCAGCAATCACTCCTAGGCACAAAGGTATTCAATCGTGTTCAAACGTTTCTCTCGCTGGCTGAAATCCATCTTCGGTGGCGCCATCTCGGCGTTAGAAGACCCGAAGCTCATCTTGGAGCAGAACATCCGGGAACTGAATGATCAGGTTCCGAAGATGAATGAGAACATCGCCACGGTAAAAGCCAACGTGATGCTCATGCAGAAGGAGGTGCGGCGGTTGGAGAACGAGGTGAAGGCCCTCACCAGCAAAATTCGGGCAGGCATCCAAGGCGGCCGAGACGACATCGCCCGCAACTACGCCATGCAGCTGGAGAAGCAGCGCGAGGCCCTGGGCCGCAGCCGCGAGCAGCTGAAGTACGCGTCGGCGGCGTACGACAAGGCGCTCCAGGTCAAGAAGGCGTTCATGCGCGAGAAAGATCGCAAGATCAACGAGGCCAAAGAAGCCTTGCGCGCCCACGAGCGCTCCAAGTGGCAGTCCAAGATCGCCGACACGATGGAGCAGTTCGAGGTGACGGGCATCGACCAGACGCACGACGAGATGCTCAACCGCGTGTACGAGGATACGGCCCGCAACGAGGCGCGCATGGAGATGGCGCTCGACTCGGTGGACCTGCAGGCGATGCGCATCGAAGAAGACGCCGAAGCCCTCCGTGCCGACGAGCTGGTGAAGCAGTTCAAGTTGGAGATGGGCATGCTGGACGAAGGCACGGGCCCGCAGCTCGACATCCCCGAGCAGGAGAGCGTGCAGGGTGGCAAGACCATCGGCAAGCAGCGCACGCAGATCTAGCTACAGGTGACGCTTCCCATCCGCAACGTTTAAGGGAGTGCAGCGGTCTTGACTGCATCGCGCTCCGTCAACCGCCCTGAGGGTTATGACGCCGGAAGAATTTGAGCGGCTGAAAGAGGCCGAAAAGGCGCACCTGCGCAAACTGAAAGCCCTGAAGCAGGCCGCCCACCAGAGCCGCAGGCAGCGCTCCATTGGTGGCGCGCTAGGCAATATCGCCGCCAGCAGCAACCTGCTCGACGAGAACGACGCCCTCGTGGATCGGCTCAATCAAGACGCAATCATGGGCGAGGCGCGGCTGGATGTGACGCTGGACAACCTCAACGCCCGTGAGGCCGAGCGCGAGCAAGCTGCCCAGCGTGCGCAGTTCGAAGCCGACCAGAAGCGCCAGCGTGCCGACGACCTCATCGCGCAGATGAAGCGGCAGATGGGCCTTGTCAACGACCCCGAACCGGCAGCAGACGCCGCCACGCCTGACTCCATCGAGAAGACGGTGGGCCGGGCTCAAGCTGCACCACCGCCTCCTTCCCCCGACGAGCCGTTACCCGACAAAACCATTGGTCGCCGTCGGCGATCGTAAACGCCGCCGCGCACCCTTCAGCGCTCCTCTGCATGAGCAACGACCTCGACGTCAACTACACCAAGGAAGCCTTCCTGAACCCGTGGAACCTCGGGTTTCTGATCATCGCCATGCTGACGGCATTTGCGGTGAGTACGACGGGCAGTGAGCCGCTGTTCAACCTCGCGCTCCTGATGACGGCGGCGGCCGAGCTGATGTACCTCGGCATCATGCCGCGTAACGAGCGGTTCCAGCGCGCTATCCGCTCGCGCAAGGCGGCCGAGTTTGCCAAGCCGCCCTCGCAGCAGGAGATCTACAAGCTGCTTACCAAGCAGAGCCAGCGCCGGTACGCGCGGCTGCGCGGACTGGAGAAGAGCATCAAGTCCAACTACCGCAAGCTCAGCTACGCCTCGCAGGGGTTGCTCGACAGCCACCTCAGCAAGATCGACGGGCTCCTCGACTCGTACCTCAACCTGCTCTACCAGAAGGAGCGCTACGAGTACTCGTCGCAGACGACGTCGAAAGCCGAGGTGGTGAAGTCGATGGCCGCGCTGCGGCAGGACATGGCCGACGATCCACCGCGTGTGCGTGCGGTGAAGCAGCGCCGCATGCGGATTTTGGAGCAGCGCCTCTCGCGCTTCAAGAAGGGCCAGGAAAACCTGGAAATCATCGATGCGCAGTTGGCGACCATCGAGGACGTGACCAAGTACATCCACGAGCAGTCGCTCACGCTCCGCAACCCCGAAGAGATCACATTCCAACTAGACACGCTGCTCTCGGAAGTGGAAGAGACCGAAGCTGCTGTCGAAGAGATCGAAGAGGTCTTCGCCGCGCCTACCGACTTGCTCAGCGACATCGACACGTACGACGCCGAAGACACCGATGCCACGCAGAGCGGCACCCGGATTCGAGAGTAGTTGCAGATAGGGCGCGCGTGCTTATAGCGCGGCCAATTCCATATCGCCTTCGAGCGCTTCGCCGAGCTTGACGAGCGGTTCGTAGCGGATCTCGGGGATGAAGCGCAGGAAGCGCCCACGGCGCTCAACCTGTAGGCTGTACGGCCCGAGGAGCGCTTCAGCGTAGTCGTAGACGTAATCAAAGACCTCGGCATCGACCACTTGATCGACGGGGACCGTGAGGTGCCAGCAGCCATTGCGCGAACGCCGCAAGTGCATGGCGTTCTTCAGGTGCTGACGGGCACGGTCAGCAGCGTCGCGAGGGCGGAGGTCAGCTTCGGCGAGGCGCTTGTTCATAAAGAGGCGGCCTGAAAAAGGGTAGGGTCGTATCGAGCGGTGGAGATCGGCGAACCGTCCTTGCCTGTATCGTCCCGTTGGCCGTTTGCTTTAAGTAGCGCCTTGTACAAAAGCCGTTATCGCGCCCACATGTTGTTGGCGCGGTTGATGTCGGGTAGGTAGAGGTTCGGGTCGAGTTCTACCCGCGTGACGGTGCCTGCATCGAAGCGGAGGCGGGCCGTGCGCTGGCCGTCTAGCCACGCCTGCACGGGGACCACGCCCTCATCCGTGGTGCCATCGGCGTAGGTGATGCGCACGAAGGCAGGCATTGGCGTCAGGCCGTTGTCAGCGATCACGACCTCCACGCCCTCGCTGCTGATCTCAACGTCTTGGATGGCGTGGTCGAGCGTCCAGGTCTCGTAGAAGAGCGACGTCCAGAACCAGTCGAGGTCTTGCCCGAGCACGTCCTCGAACGTGTTGAAGAGGTCGAAGGGCTGCGGGTGTTTGTAGGCCCAGCGGCGGGCGTACTCGGCATAGGCCGCGTAGAACTTCTCGTCGCCAAAGAGGCCGCGCAAGGCGTGCAGTGCCACGGCGGGCTTGTTGTAGCTGGCAATGCCGCGCGCGGGCGTGCCCACGGGGTAGCGGTCACCGTGGCGCATGGACTCGACCTCGTCGCCGGTGCCTGCGATGAAGTAGTAGCTCTGGCGGCCTGGATTCCACGCGTCAGCTTGCCAGAAGGCCGCTGAGGCTTCGCTGGTGTTAAACGAGGTCAGGCCTTCATCCATCCACGTGAACCGCTTCTCGTTTTGGCCTACGACCATCGGAAACCACATGTGCGCGATCTCATGGAAGGTGACGCCGAAGAGCGACTGCGGCGTACGCGTACCGCCGATGAGGGTAATCATCGGGAATTCCATGCCTCCCCCGATGATGCCCTCGACCGAGGTCATGTGCGGGTAGGGGTACGGAAAGAACTTCTCCGACATGAATTCGATGCTGAACTGCCCATACTCCGCTGAGCGCTCCCACGCCGGCGTGCCCGGACGGTAGAAGCTGTGCAGCATCACGGTCTTCTGGCCATCCTCAGCGTTGACGGTGGCGTGCGTGGCGTCCCAGATGTACTGATCGGAGGTGCCGAAGGCGAAGTCGCGCACGTTCTGCGCGGTGTAGTGCCACGTGACGGTGTTGGTCGGCGTGTCGAGCGTGGAAGCGCCCGCTTGGCGGTCATTCTCGCCCACGACGGTGGTGATGGCGCGGCTCTGCGCGGCTTTGGCGAGGCGCTGCTGTGTTTGCTCCGTCAACACATCCGCTGGGTTCTGCAATGTGCCTGTGGCGCCTACGAGCCAGCCCTCGGGCACGGTGATGCGCACGTCATAGTCGGCGTAGCCCATGTAGAACTCGCCGTTGCCCATGTACGGATCGGCCACCCAGCCGTCCACATCGTCGTAGACCGCCATCTGCGGATACCAGTAGCCGAGGTAGAACACCTCGCCATCCTGGCCCATGCGGGGAGCACCCGCTTCCGGTACCTCGAAGCTGTAGTCGATGGCGAATGTGGCTGTACCACCCGAGGGGATGGCGTTGGGCAGCTTCACGCGCATCAGTGTGCCGTCGACCACGTAGCCGACAGCGCTACCGCGCAGCGTGGGTATTTCGAGCAGCGGCGCGTCGTTGTAGCGCACACGGCCCAGCTTGACGCCCCCCGTGAGCTGCTGCGGACGGTTGCGCACCACCCCTTCGCGGTGCAGGTTCTGGCGCAGGTGGATGGCGACCTCGCCGAGCGCATCGGGGCTGTTGTTCGTGTACGTGATGACGACGCTGGCCTGAAGCTGCTTGGTCGCCGGCGAGAGCGCTACATCGATGGCGTACGTGGCCGTGTTGGTCCAGTAGGCGGGGCCCGGCTGCCCGTCCGCCGTGCGTGTGCCGTTAGCCATGGCCTGCTCGAACGGCGGCGTGTAGAAGACGGGGTAAGGTACCGGGCGCGTAGATTGGGCCCACGCCATGGGGAGGAGCAGAGCGGTAAGCAAGAAGAAGAGCCAAGAGCGACGCATGAACTTCCGGCGGCTAGGTGAAAACACAGACATCAACGTAGGGGCATCGCAGGATGAGGCGCAACCATACAGCGTAAGGACCTCCACGAAAACGTAATGAAGCAGTCGTTTATGATGCGCGGCCGCTTGCGTGACGTGGCCTGCGCGCCGTACCATACGTGCCCTGAATTGCCCAGGTGGCGGAATTGGTAGACGCGCTAGATTCAGGTTCTAGTGCCCGTTTAGGGCGTGGAGGTTCGAGTCCTCTCCTGGGCACCCCAGAAGCCGCTTCGTTTTAACGACTTAGCGGCTTTTTTTGTGGGCAATGGTCAGGTCAGATCGTGCAGAGAAATGCAGGATGGTGCGCAACATATGTGTAAGCGCCATCCCGGCAAATACGGCCACGACAAGCGTGGCAGCGAAGCCTTCTATGTCGGTGCAGGCCCTTTCACCACGGCGCTATCGCCCAGGGGCACTGTGGCATACGTCCGCCAACGCTTTACCTAATAGCCCATGCTGCTGAACGTTGGCTCTACGTGGATCGGTGAGGCCAACAAGAGCCTAAGTGGGTAGGGCGATCTTATCACAGTATGTTGGCGTATCAGCCCAATTGCTGACACACGCCTCTATGCCTCCCATTATCTATATCGCGCAATACATTGCCAATGTGCTCCATGCGCATGGGTATGAAGACGTATCGCCGATGAAGCTGCAGAAGGTACTCTACTACACGAAGGTATGGGGCTTAGTCGATGGTACACCTTGGGTCGATGCTTCATTCCTGAAGTGGAAGCATGGGCCAGTCAACAAGAAGGTGTGGGAGCACTACTACAACTGCGGTTACCAAGGGCGCAATGCCGTCATAGAGCGGCAATGGATTCCCCAAGGTGCTGTGCCTGAAGCAGGCAAAAAGCTCGCAGAGTTCGTCGTGGACAGTTATGGCCCACTCGGCGCGTTGACGCTTTCGGCTATGACGCACCGGGAAGCTCCTTGGCAACAGACGCCTGACAACGAAGTAATCCCGGACGATCTGATCTATGGCTACTACAGCGCTCAGCCGTTTGCACAGAACTTCCCGCTCGATTTTGAAGGTAAGCCGTACTATGCCTTGCCCACAGATGGGGATGCAGCCTTCACGATGGATATGTCGAAGCATGAAGCTGAGCAATTTCGGGTATACGCGTCGTTTAATGCCTATCGCAAGTACCTAAGCCAAGTCCGGGGAGAGCTGGACGACAACTGGCTGAGCCGCTTGCTGGCGTGATGGCAGGACGGTACAGCGGGCCACCGAGTGATGCGGAGCTAGATTACCTCCGTAGTTTGATGGCTGATTTCGGCGTACCGGAGGCGCCACCGGCGGACGATGCTGCTCGCCTCATCTATATGCGATACCTCCGGTTCAGCGAACTGATGACGCAGCAGGTGATCGACTGGTCGAAGCCGAAAGCCATTATCGCCCTGATCAGCGCCTTGCACTACGGGTTATACGCTGGCATGCTGCGCAACGCCGGGCAGTACCGACAAGGCAGCGACCCCAATAAGGGTTGGGTAGGTTTTGGCGGCCAGGACCGCCGTGAGCGGCGCGCCAAGACGAGATACAGCGGCGTACATCCTGATCAGATTGAGGATGCGATGCAGCAAGCCATACGCTCGCTTACTGAAGATGCGCGTCCCCGCGAAGCCTCGGCCCGCTTCTACCTCGATCTCTCGTGGGGCCACCCATTTGTACGACGCCAACGGACGTATAGGGCGGCTCATCGTGGGCAGCTATCTGCATCATCACGGACTCTACATAGACTGGTACAGCATAGACCAGAGTCATGGCGAGTTCATGCAGAAGCTAAATGCCTGCCACGATCGGCGTACAACTCACCCCAGCGCGCAAGACAGCGCCTTCAGATGGCTGATGAGCTATTGGCGTAAGCACATTCGTCGGCTAGACGAGGTGTATGCCGATGAGGCCTGATGAGTAGGCTTCTTTTTTGTGGACGTGGGTTTCAGGGCAACCAAGCCAAGGCGTGCGGAGGCGTGCAGGATGGTGCGCAACATATCCGTAAGCGCTAACGCATCGAGATCGCCCGAAACGGGGGCGTAAGGGCCGATCACAGGCGAGGTGGACGAGTTCGTGCGTGACGAGGGGAGCGGGAATACGGCATACAGCACACCTTGAAAGGCGGGCCAAGTCGCTTTACTTTGCTCGCGCTGGATGCCTAACGTACTGCCGCATGACGCCCGACGCCTTTATTGCTCGCTGGAAAGAGGCTCAAGCCTCAGAGCGCGCCAACTACAGCCTCTTCCTCTCCGAACTCTGCGACCTGCTCGGCGCCGAGCGGCCCCAGCCTTCGGGAGCCGTAGCGGCCAGCAACACCTACGCCTTCGAGCGCAGCGTCAAGCTCAAGGGCGGCACGAAGGCCACCACGGGCTTCATCGACCTCTACAAGCAAGGCTGCTTCGTGCTGGAGGCCAAGCAGGGCAGCGAGGCGGCGGTGCTGACCGAGGCCGAGAAGCTGACGGGGCAGCGCATCAAGCGCAAGATGGGTACAGCGCGGCGTGGGACCAAAGACTGGCGGCTGGCCATGCAGAAGGCCAAGGCGCAGGCGCAGCGCTATGCTCGGGCATTGCCTACCGCTGACGGCTGGCCGCCCTTCCTCGTCGTCACCGACGTGGGCTACTGCATCGACCTCTACGCCGACTTCTCGGGCCAGGGCAAGGCCTACCTCCCGTTCCCCGACCCGCGCGGCTTTCGCATCATGCTGGACGACCTGCGCGATGAGGCCGTGCAGGACCGCTTGCGGCTGGTCTGGACGGACCCGATGGCGCTCGACCCGGCGCGGCGGTCGGCGCGCGTGACGCGGGCGTTGGCGGAGAAGCTGGCGCGGCTGGCGCACGGCTTGGAGGCCGACGGCCACAGCCCCGACGCGGTGGCGCAATTCCTGATGCGGGTGCTCTTCACGATGTTCGCCGAGGACGTGGGCTTGCTGCCAGAGCGCTCGTTCACGCACCTCCTCGAAAAGAGCCGCCAGCACCTCGACGTGTTCGCCGACTTGCTGCGCGACCTCTGGCAGACGATGGACCACGGTGGCTTCTCGTCGGCGCTCATGGCGAAGATCCCGCAGTTCAACGGCTCGCTCTTCGCCGAGGCCGACGCGCTGCCCGTCTCGGAGGCCGGGCTGAACCTGCTCGTCGAAGCCGCGCAAGCCGACTGGACCGATGTGGAGCCCGCCATCTTCGGCACGCTGCTGGAGCGCGCCCTCGACCCCGACGAGCGCCACAAGCTGGGGGCGCACTTCACGCCTCGGGCCTACGTGGAGCGCTTGGTGCTGCCCACCATCATCGAGCCGCTACGGGCCGAGTGGCAGGCCGCACAGGCCGCCTCTGCCGCGCTGGACGCCGAGAGCGAGGACCTGACGGGTGACAAGCGCATCAAGCAGCAGCAGGCCGCACGCGACGAGATCGTGCGCTTCCACCGCCGCCTCTGCTCGCTCAAGGTCTTGGACCCGGCGTGTGGGTCGGGCAACTTCCTGTACGTCACGCTCGAACACCTTAAGCGGCTAGAGGGCGAGGTGCTGGACGTGCTCGATGGCTTCGGCGGGCAGCAGGGGCTCGCCATGACGGGCGGCTACACGGTCACGCCGCAGCAGCTGCTCGGTCTGGAGATCAACCCCCGGGCGGCCGCCATCGCCGACGTGGTGCTCTGGATCGGCTACCTGCAGTGGCACTTCCGCACGTACGGCGACGCGCAGCGGCTGGACCCGCCCATCCTGCGCGCCTACAAGAACATCGTCTGCACCGATGCGCTGCTCGCTGAGGCCGAGGGTGGGGCGACCGTCCCGGCGGCGTGGCCCGAGGCAGACTTCATCATTGGCAACCCGCCATTCTTAGGTAAAGGGGAGGCGATGCGTGAGGCATTAGGCGATGCCTACGTGGAGACGCTACGGCGCACGTACAAAGCGCTGCCCAACAGCATCGACTTTGTGATGTACTGGTGGGACAAGGCGGCAGCACTCGTGCGGACGGGGCAGGCCGAGCGCTTTGGCTTCATCGCCACTAACAGTCTGCGCCAGACCTTCAACCGACGGGTGCTCACGCCGCACTTGGAGGCCGAGGAACCGCTATCGCTGGCTTTTGCCATCCCCGATCATCCGTGGGTAGACGGCGCAGACGGGGCCGATGTGCGGATCTCAATGACAGTGGGCATGGCTGGGGCGCAAGTAGGCCGCCTTGTGACGGTGACCGATGAGCGCCCGGCTGATCTCCACACCGAAGTCACTCTGAACGACCAATTAGGTACGATGCAGGCAGACCTGACGGTAGGCGCTGAGGTCAGTCAAGCAGTGGGCTTACAGTCGGGTGCAAAATTACACTCGAATGGAATGATGCTGGCAGGAGCAGGATTCTTGGTCAGCGAGACCGTGGCAAAGGCTTGGCTCGCTGCTGGTTGCTCGGACCAACGGCTGCGGCCCTATCGCAACGGGCGTGATCTAACATCGACACCTCGGCGAGTATTTGCGATTGACTTCTACGGCTTGAGTCCGGCAGAGGCTCGGACGGCAGAGCCAGTGTTGTTTCAGCACGTCGTTGAGCATGTAAAGCCAAGCCGAGACAAAAACAAGAACAAGAAGATCCGCGAGCAGTGGTGGCTCTATGCGAGGACTCGACCAATGCTGCGTGACGCGCTGAATGGGCTCGAGCGGTTTATTGCTACGGTGGAAACAAGCAAGCACCGTTTTTTTCAATTTCTCGACGCGTCCATCCTGCCCGATCACATGCTGATTGCCTTTGCTCTCGACGATGCTTATCACCTTGGGGTGCTATCCAGTCGTATTCATGTAACGTGGGCGCTGGCCGCCGGAGGTACACTTGAGGATCGGCCTCGCTACAACAAGACAGTGTGTTTCGATCCATTCCCTTTTCCGACAGCTACTGAGTCCCAGCAAGTCGCCATTCGGCAACTCGGCGAAGAACTCGACGCCTTCCGCAAGGCCCGCCTCGCCGAGCACGAGAAGCTGACGATGACGGACCTCTACAACGTCCTCGAACGTCTCCGCGCAGGCATCCCACCTGCCGAGTTCTCGAAGAAGGAGCAGCACATCCACGAGCAGGGCCTCGTCTCCGTCCTCAAGACCCTCCACGACGACCTCGACGATGCCGTGGCTGCGGCGTACGGCTGGCCTGCTGATCTCACCGACGAGGGCATTCTGGAGCGTCTGGTGGCGCTCAACGCCCAGCGGGCCGAGGAAGAGGCTCAAGGCATTATCCGCTACCTGCGCCCCGCCTACCAAGCCCCCGAGGCCGTACAGACCGCGTTGCCCGTGGAAGCCCCCATCACGCCCGCTGCTGACCGTGATGCTCTGCGCCGTGCATGGCCCAAGACGCTGGCCGAACGCGCACAGGCCGTCTTGCAAGTCGTCACCGAAGCGCCCGAGGCCGTCGATGCCGAAGCCGTAGCCCAGCACTTCCACCGTGCCCAGCGCAAACAGGTGGTGGGTCTGCTCGACACCCTCGCCGCCCTCGGCCAGATCCAGCAACTCGATGCGACCCACTTCGCAGGCTGACGGCACGAATTCGACGCACTCGTAGGGGCGTGCATCGCGCTCTCGGCTTCGCTCGGGATGACAATGCCAGACGGTGTGCCGCACCATGAAATTCCAGAACGGGAGTACCAGCGGGGGTATTCGAGTGCCCCTTCATGACAAGTGCGCGGCTCCTGCCACACTAGAGGGAGGTCGTGCGTCCAGGCTGGTCCAGCTGTTCGGCCACGACTTGCAGCATTGTCTGGACCGCTTGGGTATCCTTGTGGTCTGCGCCCTTGTTTGCTGAGAGGTAGGTGTGGCTAGCCCGCAAAAGCGGTTCGGCTTCCTCCCAGCGTTCCAGCCCAGCTAACGCCTTGCCAACGAAGAGTTGGGCATCGGCTGTCAAGTTGTGCTGCTCGCCGTAATGCGCCTCGCGCACGGCAAGCCACGCACGGAGGGTAGGGAGCTTTTCGGCATGGCGATTTTGGGCCATCCATATGGTGGCCAGCATGGTTTGGAAGCGCAAGAGCCCAGGGTTGAGCGAGTCCACCTGGGCACTGCGTATGGCATAGGCCTCTAGCATCAGCGCCTCGGCATCGTCGGGGCGCCCCTGGCGCAGCGCCAGCCTGGAGAGCGTAAAGGCATTGATGGCGTAGCTGCGGCTGTTCGGCCCGTCCCAGGCACGGAACTGTTCGCGGGCGCGTGTGAGCCACCGTTCGGCTTCAGCAAGGTCGCCAGCCTCCATGTGTATGCGCCCAATCTGGCCAACGGTCGACGTGATGCGCGGATGGTTGGCAGGTTGGTGGAGCTGGTCAATGCGAAGCGCCTCCTGAAACAGGGTTAGGGCTTCTTGCGGTCGGTTTGTTGAGGTGAGCAGTACGCCGAGGTGAGAGGTGACGACGGCAAGACGCGGGTGGTCTGGGCCGAACTGCACGGCAATGTCACGCTGTGTGTCTCGCAGTATGCGCTCGGCTTCGGCGGCTCGCTCAGGACTGCGTGGTGCATTGGGGGTGGTCCATTGAAAGAGGGCGCCAGCGAGAGCGCTGCGTGCCTGCAGGGCGCTCGTACTCATCGGGTTGGCTGCCGCGTAGTGGGCGCTGGCGGCGCGCAAGAGCGGCACCGCGTCATCATTGAGGCCCTGCCGCATCAGCACGTGGCCCGACAAGTACTGAGCACGTGCCATACGTGCTGCATCGCCCAGTGCTGTGGCAAAGCGGACCCCATCAGTGCAGTAGCCCGACGCCTTCGGGTATGCGCCGCGCACGTACGCGAGCTGGCAGAGGTCGAGCAACACATCCGTATGCGGGGCACTGCCTTCGGCATAGAGCGTGCGGTAGTCCTCCAGCGTCTGGTCCAGCAGCACCTGCGCCATGCTGTCAACCTCCAGCTCGCTGAGGGCGCGGCCCAGCGCATGCTGCATCCTGAACCGAACAGGAGGCGGCGCATCCGATGCGTCGTCCAGGCGCTCTACACTTCGCAGCAGGAAGTCGCTGACACGCAAGGTGTCGAGGCGCTCGGTGGTCGCCGCAAGCGGGTTGGACGAGGCGAAGAGCCCCTCCATAAACGAGAGCGCAGCCTCGGCTGTTGACTGTTCTGTTTCGGCGAGCTGCCGTGCGGCGTTGGCGCGTTCCGCCTGCCAGAGCGCGGCGCCCAGGCCACCGAGGAGCGAGCAGGCGACAACCGCAGCAGCTACCACACCCCAGCGATGACGGCGCATGAACAGCCCGGCGCGGTAGCGTCGGCTCTCCGGCCGTGCCGTCACCGGTTCATCGTTGAGGTAGCGCCCTACGTCGGCGCCGAACTGCTCGGCCGAGCGGTACCGCCGTGCGGCTTCCTTGCGCAGGGCCATCAGGATGACATCATCCAGCCCACTTTGCAGGGAGCGCCGCAAGCGGTCGGTGCTGACTTGGCGCACCTCGCCGATCTGGTCAGGCGTCACCGTGGTCGTCTCGCCCGTTGCGGTGCGCCGTGTGGCGGCTTTCGTGACCACCGTGCTTGGGCGGGCCGGGGCCTCCTCGCAGATGACCCGTTCCAGCTCACGTTGTAAGCGGCTTGCGAGGCGGTAGGGGCGGTGGCCTGTGGCCAGTTCGTACAAGAGCACGCCCAGGCCGTAGACGTCGCTGGCGGTGGTGATGGCCTCGCCGCGCACCTGCTCGGGGCTGGCGTACTCGGGCGTGAGCAGGGGCTGCGTGGTCTCGGGGAAGGCAAACGGTGCGGGCGTCGCGCTAGGCGCCAGCAGCTTGGCAATGCCGAAGTCGAGCAGCTTGACCTGACCCTCGGCCGTGACGAGGATGTTGCTCGGCTTGAGGTCGCGGTGGACGATCAGGTTCTGGTGCGCGTGGTGAACGGCGTCGCAGACGGTTTGGAACAGGGCAAGCCGCTGATGGAGCGAGAGCCGCTGGTCATTGCAGTACGTGGTGATGGGCTGACCTTCCACGTATTCCATGACGAAGAAGGGAAGCCCGTCTGCCGTGAGGCCGCCGTCGTAGAGCCGTGCGATGTTGGGATGGTTGAGCCGGGCTAGGATCTGGCGCTCGGCGTTGAAGCGGGCACGGAGGTGGTCGCTTGCGCGCTCGGCATGCAGCATCTTGATGGCTACGCGCTGTGCGAAGGTGCCGTCGTCGCGGTGGGCGAGGTAGACGGTGCCCATCCCGCCTTGCCCAATCACGCGCTCGATCCGGTAGGGGCCTACGCGTGTTGCTGGCGCGAGGGCGGGGGTGGCAGGGCGTGGTTCAGAGGCCGTGTGCCCCAGGCCGTCGTCGAGCCAGTCGAGCGGCGCCTCGTCTTCGGCGAGCAAGGCAAGGACCTCGCGGACCACCGTGGCGTCATCGGTTTGGGTGCGCACAAAGGCGGCGCGCTCCTCGGAGGGGCGTTCCAAGGCTGCCGCATAAAGCGACTCGATCTGATTCCAACGGGTTGGGGTCATGCGATCAGGAAGCAAGCGGTAAAGCGGGACGTAGAGGCGGTACACCCCATCAAGCCGGAGATGCGACCGAAATTGCTCACAGCAGCCCTACGCGTCCGTGACGAGGTCGCGCCGCAGCCAACTGCGGGCAGCAGCCCAGGCGCGGCGCACGGTAGCAGAGGACAGCTGCATGACCTCGGCGATCTCATCATACGTGAGGCCCACGAAGTAGCGGTATTCCACCACTTGTGCGCCGCGTGGGTTGAAGACGGCAAGGCGGGTCAGGGCCTCGTCTAGCACAAGGACATGCTCCAGCGTTTCATCCGAGAGCTCAAGAAGCACGTCGTCGGGGTTGTGCAAGCGGAGCGGTTGCTCGCCGCCGCCGCGCTTGAGGGTGCGGCGCTGCTCGGCATAGTTGATCAGGATGCGGCGCATCGATCGCGAGGCCAAGGCGAAGAAGTGCGTCCGGTCCTGCCAGTCGATGTGGGTGCTGCCTGCGAGCTTGAGGTAGGCTTCGTGGACGAGCCCGGTCGTGTTGAGCGTGTGGTCGGCGCGCTCGTTGCGCAGCTTGTGGCGCGCTAGGGTGCGCAACTCGTCGTAGATCAGCGGCACTAGGCGGTCCATAGCGGCTTCATCGCCATCGCGGGCCTGATGGAGCAGGAGGGTGACGTCAGCGGCAGTGGGCATAGGGTAGGGAGCAAGGGACACGGCGGGGCATGAAGATAAAGAAACACGCGGGGCAATGAGCACTTCGCCTCGGCTTTCCGGCTTGGATGGACGAACCCCGCTCGTCCCCGTATTGCTCTGACGCACGCAGCCAAGCCCATGCGCACGCTATTCGTTTCTCTCCTGTTCGTGGCATTGCCGCCGCTGACCGCCTTTGCCCAAGACGTATGCAGCGCGGGCAACATGAGTGGCACGTTCACCACCGACGTCACCCGCACCGTGGCAGCTGGCGATTGGACCGTCACGCTGACGGGCGTAGGAGGCAACGGCCACGGGCGCTTCTCCGAGCGCGGGGGCAGCGGAGCGACCGTTAGAGCCAGCTATCGCATCCCAGGTGGCACCTCGCTGGCGTTCTTCATCGGCGAAGGCGGCAGCGGCAGTGCGGACGGCGCAGGGGGGACCGGCATCGTGGCCAATGGCGCAACGCTCTTGATGATTGCGGGCGGCGGTGGTGGCGCCGGCGATAGCAACGACGGACGTGGCGGCTTGATTGACATGACTGGGCCCGGCGGTGGAAATGGCGGCGGGTCGAGTGGTGGCGGCGGCGGCGGCGGCTTTGGCGCTGGTAACGCCGGCACGAACTCGTTCAACAACAGCGGCGCTGGAGGCAATGCTGCCACGCTAACCAGCAAAGGAGCAGGCGTCGCAGGCAGCGGCGCAGGCTTCGGCGCGGGCGGTAGCGGCAGTCAAGGCGGTGGCGGCGGCGGTGGTTACCAGGGCGGCAACGGAGGCGGCATCTTCCAAGCAGGGCGTGGTGGAACCAGCTTCGTAGAGACGGCCAGCTTCAGTGGCGTCTTCGACCTCGTTAACTCGTCGGATGGAGAGACGGGCGGTGGTACGACGGGTGCTGGAGCCGACGGCTCCGTCCAGTTCGACTGCTCGCCCTATGCGCCGCCGATTACGGTGACGAGCACCACCCCCATCAACGGCGCGGCCAGCATAGCGCGTGTTTCCAACGTAACGGCTACGTTCTCCGCTACCATAAGCAACGCCTCTGCCGATGCCACCAGCTTCGTCGTACGAGGTCGCCAGTCGGGGCGGCGTACCGGGAGCGTCACCGTTTCGGGCAGCACGGTGACCTTCGATCCTACCCATGACTTCTTTCCGGGTGAGCGGATCCACGTAACGCCCACCTCGGCCCTGAGCGGAACAGCAGGTGGGCGTGTGGTGCCGCAAACGGGTACGTTTACCGCCGCTACGGCGCAAGGGGGAGGCACGTTTACGCAGAGCACTTTCGGCAGTGACCTCCAAGTAATTACCCCTATCGACTACGACCGCGATGGGGACATCGACATCATCGCGAAAGCATCGAGCACCGTTGAGCTTTATCAAAACAATGGCAGTGGTTCTTTTTCAGCTTCGTCGCTCTTCAACTTGACGAATGGTTCAGCCACGCCCGTAGACTTTGACGGCGATGGCGATTTCGATTTTGTAGCAGGGGCTACCACTACGGGCAGCGTAGACTGGTACGAGAACGATGGCGGCACTATCTCCTATGCTGATGACCTCGTGAGTTCTCCGTTACGCGATGCTTTCGTGACGGACTTGGACGCTGATGGGATGATGGACGTGGTGGTGGCTACTAGCGCGGGGGTGAAGTACGTGCGCAATCAGGGCGGGCAAATGTTCGGGGTTATCGATGTCGGGAGTGGCACCTTCGATATTGATGGGGTCGATGTAGACGGGGATGGTGATCTCGATTTTGTGGCGAATGGATCCAACACGCTAAATGTCCTCCTCAACGACGGTGATGCGGTCTCGTTTACCTCCCAGAGCATTGATCCACAAAGCGCAGAGGATCCCCAGTTTGCCGATGTAGACGGGGATGGCGACTTCGATATTGTTTCGGGGCTATCGGGGCCGAATAGCATTGTGTGGTACGCCAACGATGGGAACGGCAACTTTGGCACCTCGCAGAGTATCGGCACAGGGCCTGTCGCTAACCTCCGCTATGTGGAGCCTGTTGATGTTGACGGCGACGGCCACCTCGATGTGGTGGCGGCTTTCATGGGAAGCACCAGTTCAGCTACCGGGCAGGTGGTGTGGTACAAAAACGATGGCAACCAGACCTTCACCCAGCAGGTGCTCGCCACCAACCTAGACCGCCCGCAGTATGCGCATGCCGCTGACTTTACAGGCGATGGTATACTTGATGTGATAGTGCTGCCAACCAATACAGGCAGCCCGATCTTGTTTACCCAAGGTGCCTCCGCCAATCCCGAGATCAATGTGACGGGCAACGGCACGAGCATCGCCAGCGGCGACACCACGCCCGATGCTAGCGATGGCACCGACTTCGGCAGCACGGCTATCGACGGCGGCACCGTCAGCCGCACGTTCACCATCGCGAACACCGGCACGGGCACACTCACGCTCGGTGCCAACGCGGTCACGCTCACCGGTCTCAACCGCGCCGACTTCACCGTCACGAGCCAGCCTTCGACGACGGTGGCGGCCAGCGGCTCGGCTACGTTTACCGTGGAGTTCGACCCGGCTGCGGTGGTAGCGGGGCAGCGCACGGCGACGGTCGTGATCGCCAACGAC
>JBCDJT010000083.1:0-22721 GCA_038747545.1 Bacteroidota bacterium | reverse complement strand
GCGTGTAGGCCTGCGTTGACCTTGAGGCGCGAGCCCAGCGTCATGTCGTCCTCGATGTAGGCGGCAAACTCCCCGGCGTCGATGGGTGGGCTGGGGGCGAAGGTGGTATCGACGCGCTCGAAGGCGTCTTCAGACTCGAACTGCGAGGCGCCGGGCGAGAAGCGGTGGGCGATGGCACTCGCGCCGAAGCGGATGTAGTGCTCCGGGCGCGGCACGTAGTCGAAGTCGATGCGGCCACTCCAGTCGCGGATACCAGAGAAGTACCGCAGGCCAAAGAACTCGTTCTCGATGGCGTCCTCGCCAGTCACAAACTGCTCGTCGGACTCGGCCTCGATCTCAAACTCGTACTCGCTGAACGTCAGGATGGTGTTGCTGAACAGCTTGTTGCTGAAGACGTGGTTCCAGCGGAGCGTGCCCGTTACGTTGCCCCAGCCGAGGCCCGAGTCGAAACGGTCGGTGAGGTCGCGACCTACTCCGTTGTCGTAGGTGTAGGTCTCGCGGGCGTAGAAACGGTCGCGGCCGCCGTAAAAGCTGAGGAAGACGCGATCGGTGCGGGAGAAGATGTGGTTCAGCTTGGCGTTGACGTCGTAGAAGAAGTAGCCGCCCCTGACGTCGTCGTCGCTGTTGCGGTTTTGGGCGGCGATGAACGGCTGTGCCAGCACGTCGGCGTAGGTACGGCGGCCGGAGAGGAGGAAGGAGGTGGTGCCCTTGCGGATCGGCCCTTCCACCGTGAGCCGCGAGGCAATCAGGCCGATGGCGCCCGCGCCCTGCACCTCGTTCATGTTGCCCTCCTTCATGCTGATGTCCACCACCGACGAGAGGCGACCGCCGTAGCGCGCCGGGAAGCCGCCCTTGGTGAGTGTCACGTTGCGGAGCGCGTCGGCGTTGAAGACGGAGAAGAAGCCGAAGAGGTGAGACGCGTTGTAGACCGGGGCGCCGTCGAGCAGGATCAGGTTTTGGTCCGGTCCGCCGCCGCGCACGTAGAGGCCGCTGGTGCCCTCGCTGCCAGACTGCACGCCGGGCAAGAGCTGCAGCGTCTTGAGCACATCCACTTCGCCCAGGAGCGCAGGCACGGCTTTGATCTGCGCAATCGGCACGTTCACCTGGCTCATCTGCGAGGTGTTGGTGATGGTCTCGGTGCGCTCAGCTACGACCTCCACCTCGCCCAGCGCGCCTGCCGAGGGGCTCAGGCCGATGGTCAGCTCAAGGTCGCGATCTAGCGCCAGATCCAACACCGTAGGCTGGAAGCCGATGTAGGACACGACCAACCGCAGGCTGTCTTGGGCGGCCAGCGTGAGGCTGAAGAAGCCATAGGTGTTGGTGACGGTGCCTTTGGCGAGGGCGGGCGCGTAGAGGTTGGCGCCGGGCAGCTTCTCGCCACTCTCCGTATCCTCCACGTAGCCGCTGATGGTGAACCGCGTCGTTTGTGCATCCGCACGTACAGGCGTGAGCATCCCCAGAAGGACGAGCACGCTCCCTATCCACCGTATCATAAGTACACAGCTGTGGAGACTGAACCAGGCAACAAGCGTACACCGCTTACCGCCTGAGGAGCGAAGCCGGGCACGAGGATGTGCCCTAAGCAGCGTTTACATCAACTACAACCGTAATGTAACGGGGTGGGCGATCCGTTGCGTAGGCCTTAGTCTGCAATTCATGCCCAATCATGCCTTATGCCTGACTACTCTGATCCGCAGTGGGACCGTGCAGCGCTAGTGGCTGAGCTGGAGCGCTTGCGCGCCGAGCGCGATGCGTTGCAGGCCGCTGCCGAGCGTGCCGAGGTGCAACGCGCCAATACGCAGCGCACCATCGGCAACGTGCTGACAAAGACCTTCGTGGGCGTGGATCTGCGCAAGGCTACAGAGGATGCGTGGTCCGCCTGGGAGCGGTGGCTGTCGGGCGCGCGCGATGGCGCCTGGCCTAGAGGAGAGACGAAGCACTTCGCCGCATCGCTGGTGGCGCGCCTCACGCGGGTGCGGAGCGTCTACGTGGTGGTTGGGCTGGTGCCGGCGTTCATCGTGGCCGTCCAACTGGTGGTGCTGGTGCAGCAGAACCGCATCCTCGATCGCCAGAACATGCTGATGGCGTTTGAGCAGACGACCACCATCCGCGAGCTGCTGCAGACGGAGCCTCGTGGGGGGCGCTGGCCGCTGCCCAACGCGTCAGCGCGGGCGCAGGTGGTGCAGTTTGGCGAGGCCGACCGCCGCAGCCGGGGCGACGTCGTCATCCCCGCTTTGGTGCCGCTGTTGAAAGATGACGACGGTAGCGTGGCCTCGGGGGCGCTGCTCATCCTGCGCGAACTGGAGCCTGACCTCCGCTTCGGTAAGCAAAACCTCGGCGACGCCGCTCAGCTGGCCCGCACAGCCTTGTCGCTGCAAGACCTCTCGGGCCTCTCGTTCGCCCGCGCCACGTTCGAAGGCGCCGACCTGACCTCGGCCACGCTCAACGCGGTCGATCTATCCGAGGCGCGGCTGGTGGGCACCGATTTCGATGGCGCCTTGCTGCAGAGCGCCACGCTCAATGGCGCCAACCTGACCGATGCCGTGCTCTCGAACACCAACCTCACGGGGGCTAGCCTGCGCGGCGCTGTGCTCGATGGCACGCGGCTGCTACGCGCGGATCTCACAGGGGCTGACCTCCGCGATGCCGAACTCAACAACGCTGACCTCCGGGGGGCCGTGCTCGATGGCGTCGACCTGGAAGGG
Organism: Bacteroidota bacterium; assembly: GCA_038747545.1. Classification (GTDB taxonomy): domain Bacteria; phylum Bacteroidota; class Rhodothermia; order Rhodothermales; family JBCCMF01; genus JBCCMF01. Next base: position 20,016 of record JBCDJT010000083.1, on the reverse strand, counting down.
GTGAAGAACTGGAACGCCGTTGCCAGCTGGAGCCGTGCTACCCTGCGCAACCTCCGTAACGCGCCCGATGGGCTCGTTGCCGCCGCACGCGCTGGGGGCGCGACCGTCGAATGATGCGTGCCACACGGGTGTCAGAGCGCGAGCAGAGCTTGTAGCCCTGCGCCCTCCTGACCTGCGATGCCATGAGCACCTACTGCGATACAGCCCCCGGCCAGCCTTACCACGGCCCGTACCACGACACCGAGTACGGCTTTCCGCAGCGCGACGACTGCGCACTCTTCGAACGGCTTATCCTGGAGATCAATCAGGCTGGCCTCTCGTGGCTGACCATCCTCAAGAAGCGCGACGGCTTTCGGGCGGCGTATGACGGGTTTGACGTGGATGCCGTGGCCAACTACAAGGACGAGGACCGTGCGCGCCTACTCGCTGACCCTGGTATCATCCGCAACAGGTTAAAGGTGAGCGCTGCGATTTACAATGCACAGCGCATCGTGGAACTGCGTGCCGCGCACGGCTCCTTTGCAAGCTGGCTCGACCACCACCACCCCTTACCGAAGGCCGAGTGGGTGAAGCTGTTCAAGCGGACGTTCACATTCACAGGCGGCGAGATCACAGGCGAGTTTCTTATGAGCTTGGGCTACCTGCCAGGAGCACATGCGCCGACGTGCCCCACATATGACGTCATCGCCAAGCAAAGACCGCCCTGGATGCAGGGGCACCGCGGCGAAGGTGAGGGGTACGGCTTTTCGTGTAACACTCCGTGAAGCAGGACCATCTAACGGGTTCGTCGTGAACCTCCGTTCTGAGGCTGCGTTAGTCGGCCCCATTGTAACGTTCTGCTCCCACCCCATGCGGCTCACCCGCTTTCAACGCTTCCAAGCCTACAGCGTGCTGGTCGCCCTCGTGGTGGGTGGGGTGGGGTACCCGTTGGCCCACGCGGTGGGGCACCATCTCCATGATCACGCGCATGCTGCCGAGGCGTGTAGCCACGACCATGCCGAGGAGGTGGCGCTTAGCAGTGGTAGCGTGGACGACGATCACCATGGTTGCGCCTACTGCCCGGCACTGTCGCCCTCGCTGAGTGCCCTCGGCGCGAGTACCGCTGCGTGTATCGGCGGCCTCCAGGTCGCAGACGATAGTACTTTCCTCCCCATAGTCGTATCAGTCCAGTACAGTGCGCCGCCCCGTGCGCCGCCCTATCAGGCGTAGTCGCTGCGCTCGCCTTGAGCGCAGCGCACACCGCATGGCGTATCTCTTGGCACGCTCCCGCCCATCTCCTGGGCCAAAAGCGTGCGCCTGACACACTGTAATCTCTGATATTGACCGATGAACACTCGTTTCCTATCCCTATTCGCATTTCTGTTCGCCTTCACCTTCATCAGCGCCTGTGACAGCACGGATGTTGATGACGACGATCATGATGATCATGCCGAGGTCGAAGGCCTCATGCTCCGCGCCAACGGCGTAACGCTCGTCACCGTAGACGAAGGCGTTGCTAGCGGCACGATTAGCGTCCCCCTCGGCGACGAGACGGCGCTCATCCTCGTCCAGTTCATGGACCATGACGGCGGTGTCGTCACAATCGACGATCCTGAGTTCAGCCTGGGCCACACCATTGGCAACACGTCCACCATCGAGTGGGAGCAGCACGAAGGGGAAGACTACGAATTCCACCTCAAGGGGCTCAGCGCAGGGACCACCACGCTAGAGCTGTCGCTGCTGCACGGCGATCACGCCGACTTCCGCACGCCCGCCATCAGCGTAGTTGTGGAGTAAACAAGCGGGCAAATCAACGGCCCCCATCTTCATTCCGTGGAGATGGGGGCTATCTTGCTTACGTCGCTCAAACAAAGGCTCATAGACACCATGTCCACCCGTAGCATCAAGTGGTTCAGGTTAGCTGTACTCGTACTGGCCAGCGTTGGCCTTGCGAGCTGTGACAGCGGAGCCGAAGATACCTCTGACGATGAAACCTTGGTCATCGAAGGGGCGCGGGTCAACGTGAATGGCAGCGTGTCCCTCGAGGTGAGAAACGGGATGGTGGAAGGCACGCTGCCTGTGCCGCTGAATGGGCAAACGGGCGTGATCACCGTCGACTTTCAGGATGCAAGCGGCGCTTGGCGTCCTGCGGAAAGCTTGGAAGACGAGTACCAAGTCACGTACCAGTTTCCTGATTTTGCCTCCCTGTCTTGGGAGCCCATCGGCGCGAGTGACCACGAATTTGTGCTGCTGGGCATAAAGCCTGGGCTGACTTCGTTTAGCGCTACGGTGATGGATGGCCGCGATGTGTTCTACGAGACGCCACCGCTCCGAGTAGACGTACGCACTGCAGACTGATACCCTGCCCCCAACGCCTCCAGCGTGGGCCTGGCTCATCGTAATCCGTGCAAAAGCCGCATGCGTTGCAGCCAGCGCGCCTATGCCCTCCATCGCAGACGTCCCGAGCGCCAGCAGCGGTTGCACAGCGCGCCGCGCTAGGGCGTAGGCTCCTTCTATGCACAAGGGCAGGAGAGACGGCTGGAGCGACACCTCCTCTAACTAGGACCCGCACAACTGAGCGTTGCCAGGTGGTGCGGTCTGTGTAGCCTGTATACTATGATGACGTGCTGCAAAAAGCCGTGTTGCGTAAACCCATCGCGTGCAACGTTCTCTTGGATGAAGTCCGGCTTGATCGGGTGTGTCTGCGGGCTCTGTTGCGTGACGGCGACCTTCGCCCAGCAAAGGCCGGGCACGCTGGTTGGCACCGTGCTGGACACCGAGAATGCTGACCCAGTGGCCTGGGTGCAGATCGTCCTAGACGAAGCCGGGCGTTCTACAGCCACCGACGCCACCGGACAGTTCACGCTCGTCGATGTGCCTGCGGGCACGTACACGCTGAAGACGTCCCGAATTGGGTATGGTCCGCTCGTGGAACGCGTGCAGATCTTCCCCGACGACACGACGGTCGTCCGGCTGCGGCTCTCTACGTCGCCTATCGAAGCAGGCGAGGTGGTCGTGGAAGCCGAGCAAGCCCTCCGCGCCGACGACATAGGAAGGGCGGTGCTCACCGTGGAAGACCAAGCCCTCCGGCAAAACCTGGGCACAACCATCGCCGAGACCTTGGCGAGCCAGCCCGGTGTGCGCATGCGGTCGATGGGGCCAGCGCCTGCGCGCCCCGTCGTGCGCGGCCTGGGCGGCGAGCGCGTGCTCGTCCTCGAAGACGGCGAGCGCACCGGCGACCTCTCGGCCACCTCGTCAGATCACGCGGTGGTCGTGGAGCCCATGACGGCCAACCGCATCGAGGTGGTGCGCGGCCCGGCGGCACTGCTGTATACATCGACGACGCAGGGGGGCGTGGTCAACGTGGTGCGTGGCTACATCCCCACCGTTTCGTACACGCGCCCGCACGTCGAAGTGAGCACCCAGGTCGCCTCCGTCAACGAGAGCGTGGCCACGGGAGTGATGGCCGTGGCGCCGTTGGGTGCCTGGACCGTCCGCGCCGATGGCAGCTACCGCTCGGCCCAAGACATCGGCACGCCTGAGGGGCGCCTTCAGAACACCGGCATTGAGACGCTCAACGGATCGGCAGGCGTGAGCTACCGGTACCGACGGGGATACGCTGGTGTGGCGGGGAGCACATACACGACGTCGTACGGCATCCCCGGCGGCTTCATCGGCGCGCACCCCACGGGCGTCCGCATCGACGTGCAGCGGCGCCACCTGGAGGCGCGCACCGAGTACCTACCGTCCACGCCTCGCATCCCGCGCATCGAAGCCAACTACTCGTACACCTTCTATGATCACCAGGAGATCGAGGGCAACGGCCTGACGGGCGTTGAGTTTGCCGCCGTGGCCTATCACGGCAAGATCGTAGCGCGCACGCAGCGCCTCGGGCCGTTCCAGCAGGGTGCGTTCGGCGTGTGGGGGCAGTACCGCGATTACAACACGGGCGGCATCACCTTCACCCCGGCCACGCTGCAGCAGAGCGCAGCCGTCTTCGGGTATCAAGAGTGGCACCGCGCACCCTGGCGTGTGCAACTGGGCGGGCGCCTGGACGTGCGGCGGTTGACGCCCGAGCGCACGTTCGAGTCGCGCATCATCGGGCTCGTGCGCGAGCGGTCGTTCAGCGGCTGGTCCGGCTCGGTGGATGCCACATGGGAGCAAGACGGCGTAGACCTCGGTCTGATTATGACGCGATCCCTGCGTCTGCCCGCGCTGGAAGAGTTGTACTCCGGTGGCCCGCACCTGGCAGCCTACTCGTTTGAGGTGGGCAACCCCGATCTCGGCAAAGAGACGGGCCTTGGGGTTGAAGCCTACGCACACATGCATCAGGGCCGTTGGGAAGGCCGGCTGGCCGCCTACCTCAACACCTTTGACAACTACCTCTTCCCGCGCAACACGGGCGAGCTGTTCGTGCGGCTGCTGCTACCGCTCTACCAGATCGTGGGCGAGCCCGCGCGCATGTACGGCGCCGAGTGGTCGGGAACGTGGCACCTCACGCCGCGCTGGCAGATCGACACGCAGGCCGCCTACGTCCACGGCACCCTCACCAACACCAGCGAGCCCATGCCGTGGATCCCGCCGCTGAGCGGCCACGTTTCGCTGACGCACCGCCGCGGTGCGCTCAAGGTAGGCGCCACCGTCCGCGCTGCCGACAGCCAGACGCGTCTCGGCCCGTTCGAGGAGGCCACCGACAGCTATGCTGTAGGCGATGTCTTCGCGCAGTATCACCGCACCACCGGGCGCGCCCTGCATACCCTAGACCTGGCCGTGCAGAACCTGACCAACGCCACGTACTACGACCACCTCTCGCGCGTGAAGAGTATCATGCCAGAGCCCGGCATCAACGTGCGGCTGCTGTACAAGGTCTACTTCTGACGGGCGTGCCGCAGGGCGAAAGCATGGGGCGTCTACCCGGCGCAACCGAAACATGTGGCTGCCCTGGTGCTAGAATCGGAGCCCTCCGCTTCGTTGTGTCCGTCTGTGTTTTTGTGCTGTATATCATGTGCAACCGTTCTGTGCTGAGGCTGCTCGGCGCCCTTCTACTACTCGGCGTAGTTGCGCCAGCTGCGGCCCTCGCGCAAGTAACCTACGAACTGGTATGGGCCGAGGAGTTCGACGGCCCCGAGATCGACCGCAGCACCTGGAATTTCTGGGAGGGCACGGCCTTCAACAACGAGTTGCAGTATTACACCGACCGCTCTGAGAACGCGTTCATCGAAGACGGCGTGCTGCACATCGTGGGGCAGACCGAGAACTTCGGCGGGCGGCAATACACGTCGGCCCGGCTGGACACGCGCTTCAACCAGTTTTTTACGTACGGCCGTGTTGAGGTGCGCGCTAAGATGCCCGTGGGGCAAGGGTTGTGGCCAGCCATCTGGATGATGCACAACCAAGAGCTGTACGGCGGATGGCCCTACAGCGGCGAGATCGACATCATGGAGTACCGGGGCAACGAGCCCAATACGGTACATGGCACCGTACACTATGCCAGCCAGCCCCCGAGCACGGGCGGCAACGCGCTGGCTGACCGCCGTTTCCGTGGAGACGCGTACCGGCTGCCTAGTGGCACCTTCAACGACGACTTCTACGTCTTTGCCGTCGAGTGGGATGAGCAGGGCATCCGGTGGTTCGTGGATGACCAGCAGTATCACGAGATCTCCATCACCTCCCTTGGCGATGCCGATCCGTACCCGTTCAACCACGACTTCTACATGATCCTCAACCTAGCCATCGGCGGGGATTTCCTACCCAATCCCGTGCCGGGCGTGGTGTTCTCTGAGGCCATGCTCGTGGACTACGTGCGCATCTACCAGAATACCAACGGTGCGCCTGTGGCGAACTTCGCTGTGGTTGATGACCGCGTGGACAGCGGCGTACCCGTAGCCCTGGTTGCAGACGCTACTGACGACAGCGCGGTCGATTCCGTGGCGTTCTTCGCGGATGGCACCCTCATCCACACCGATACCGAGGCGCCTTTTGCCTACGACTGGCTGGTTACCGACGGCTGTTACGAACTGAACGCGCAGGCATATGACGACACCGGGCGCTCTTCACCGCGTGTGGCCGATATCGATGTGACGGTGGGCTCCGGGTGCCGCCTGCGCAGCTTCGAGGGCTCCATCCCGATCCCAGGCACCATCGACCTGACGCGCTACGACCAAGGCGGGCAAAACGTGGCGTACTTCGACACCACGCCGTTTGTCAACCTCGGCAACGCTGAAGGCAATGACTGGCGCCCCAACGAGGGCGTGGATATCGCGCCCATCGCGGGGGAGGCGGGCGCGTATGCCATCACCAACATTGAAGGCGGCGAGTGGACGCAATACGCGCTCGACGTGGAGGAGACAGCGAAGTACAACATTACCTTGCGCGCGGCATCGGCGAACCGTAGAGCGGGCGTGACCCTCTCGGCTCGCGGTGAGCGGATCACCAGCTTCTCCCGTCTGCCTGCCGCGGAGGCTGGCCAGCCTTTCACAGAGGAAACGCGAGAGAACATTGAGCTGGCGGCAGGCCGCTACCGCCTGCGCGTGGACTTTGGGCAACCGGGCATCCAGGCACACCAACTCGTCATCACGAGGGCTACGAGTACGTCGGTGGAAGAGACCGAGCAGCCGACGCGTGCCGTGCTGCATCCGGCCTACCCCAACCCGTTCAACCCGCAGACGGTGATCGGCTACGAGCTGGCATCGGCGGCGGCGGTGACGGCTGAGGTGTTCGACGCCCTCGGGCGCCGGGTGCGCACGCTGGTCAACGGCTCGCCGCGTGCAGCAGGTGCCCACCAGCTCACGTTCGATGCTGCCAACTTGCCGAGCGGGGTGTACACGCTCGTCCTCACCACCCCCAGCGACCGCCTCACGCAGCGCCTGACGCTGGCGAAGTGAGCGCCTTGGTGAAGTACAGCACCAGGCTGTCGTCCACGCGCACGTGTTCGCCGGGCGCCACCGTGCGGTCTGCGTAGGCAATGCCGCGCCCGTCGGGGAGGTAGCCGAGGCGCACGTAGAGCCGCTGCGCGTTGCCGTAGTCGGGGTAGAGCCCCACGCCGATGCCGATGCTGTGTGTTTGCTCGCTGGCCGTGTGCTCGGCGGCCTGAATGAGCGCTGCGCCGATACCGCGCCGCCGGAAGGCAGGCATGACGTTGAGGTCTTGGATCTCAGGGATGCCGTTCGCCTGAAACGTTGCGTACGTCGGGTGCCAGTTCAGCGTTACATAGCCCGCGAACGCCGGCCCAATCTCGGCGACGAAGATGTGGCGGGCCCCGGCAGCTTGCTCCGCGAGGTAGCGCTCGTACAAGGCCGCAGGTTTGTTACCCCAACCCAGCGCCTCAAACGCAGCAGTGATACGTGACGGGTCGGCAGCAGCTAGCGGCCGGATGGTGAGGCCTGGCGGCATGGCTTCGGTAGGTCGTAGAATCACTCGGTCCAGCGTAAGGTGGCGAGCGAGCCCGCAGGTAGGCTGTAGGCAAGCACCTCCTCACCAACCCGCACGTCGAACGCGACGCCGCTGCCGCTTGTGTTGTGCGCTACCAGCACGATGGTGCCGTCCGGGTTACGGAAGGCGACGGCGAGCAGATCGGCGGCCTGCGTGGTGCTGAGGCGGACGACGCCGGGCTCGACGAAGCGGGCGAAGTGGCCGATGGATTCGTACTCGACCTCGGGCGTGAAGCCGTCGTTGGAGAGGGTGAGCACGCCGCGGCAATTGGTGCATCCGCCGATGAACGGGCCGTTGCGCTCATCCAGCGCCAGGTTCCACAACAGCACCGCCTTGGCCCAGTTGCGCGTGCCGCCGATGAACAGGTTGCGCATGTTCCACGACAGGTTGTTGCCGTAGTCGGTGGACCACCCGCCGCCCGAACACTCGGTAAAGTACGTGCCCTTGTCGGGGTGGGCGTTATGGACTTGGCTCTGCGCGCTCACGTCGCCAGCGTAGCAGTGCCACGCCACGCCATCGACGAACGGGTTGGCCGCCGCGTTGTTGAGCACGGCCAGCGGGAAGTCCGGGCGATCCCAGTTGTGGTCGTAGGCCAGCAACTCCGCATCGACAGAGGAGGCCGCCAGCATGGGCCCGAAGTGCTCGGCGATGAGCGTGACCTGCTGCGCTGCCGTCATGCCCATGGTGGGGTAGTTGCTGGCTTGGTGCAGCGGCTCGTTCTGCAGCGTGACGGCGGCGATGGGCACGCCCGCCGCTTCGTAGGTTTCCAATGCTTGGATGAGGTACTTCGCGAATGGTTCGAGGGCATCGTTGCGGATCTGGCCGCCGTTGAGCGCGTCATTCGTCTTCATCCAGCCCGGCGCGCTCCACGGCGTCGCCATCACGCGCAGGTCGGGGTTGATGGCCAGCGCGTCGCGCAGCACAGGCAGGATAAACGCCTCAGCCGGTGCGATGGAGAACGCAGCGAGGTCAGGATCGGTGGCGCCGGCGGGCAGGTCGTTGTAGGTGTAGCCGCGTGGCGGCTCGGCGGTAAAGTCGGAGGCGCCCAGCGGCACGCGCACGTAGCTGATGCCGATGCCGTCCGTGGCCGAGAACAGCGTCTCCAGGATCGCTTGCCGCTGCGGGTGGTTGTGGATGAGGAACGCGCTGCTGTTGGTGAGCGCCGCGCCGAGCCCCTCCATCGTCTGGTACGTCGTGGCTGGGTCTACCGTGATGGTGAGGCTGCCCGTGGCTTCGTCGGCACGGGCAAAGGGACGGCTGGTCTGCTGCTCCAGCCGCACGCTGCCGTTGCCAATGGTGAGCCAGACCTCGGCGGTGCGGTCTTCGGCGGCGCAGCAGTCGCCGCTGCCGCTGCACGACGAAGCGGTGAGCACAAGGAGTGCGGTGAAGAGCAAAGCGGCAAGGCGAGAGCTAGGTAGCGGCGCGGATCGCATCAATCGTATCGGGGTGTTCGAGGCTGCTGGTGTCGCCGAGGTCGAGGCCCAGGTAGGCGGCGCGGATGAGGCGGCGCATGACCTTGGCATTACGGGTTTTAGGCAACGCACTAACGAACAGGACAGCGCGAGGTTTGAGCGGTTTGCCTAGCTCCGCCGTCACCAGCGCTCTCAGGTCATTGCGCAGCGCGTCAGACGGCGCAGCATGGCCGCCGAGCACGCAAAAGACTACGACCTCCTCGCCCTTCACATCGTGCGGCACGCCGATGGCGGCGCTCTCGGTGACGGCGTCGTGGCGGTTGAGCAACGCTTCCACTTCGGCAGGTCCCAGGCGCTTCCCGGCCACCTTAATCGTGTCGTCGCTGCGGCCGAGGATGTACCATAGCCCATCGTCATCAATGGCCGCGAAGTCGCCGTGGACCCACACGCCGTCGAGGGTGCGCCAGTAGCTGTCCAGGTAGCGCTCGCGGTCGCCCCAGAAGCCGCGTGTCATCCCGATCCACGGCTGCCGCACCACGAGCTCGCCCACGGCGCCGCGCACAGGTTTGCCCTCGGCATCGACGACATCGGCGTCCATGCCCGGGACGGGGCCGGAGAAGGCGCAGGGCTTGAGTGGGGTGAACAGGTTGCCGCACAAGATGCCGCCGCTGATCTCGGTGCCGCCGGAGTAGTTGAGGATGGGCTTGGCGCCGCCGAGGACATGCTCAAAGCACCACTGCCACGACGCCGGGTCCCACGGGCTGCCCGTTGAGCCCACAGCGCGGAGGCTGCTGAGGTCGTGCGCCTGCAGCGGTCCCGTGCCGTGCGGCATGAGGGCGCGGATGAGCACGGGCGAGAGGCCCAGGTGCGTGATGCCGTGCCGCTCTACCATCGCCCACAGACGGCTCGCATCGGGGAAGTCGGGGGCGCCGTCGTAGATCACCATCGTAGCCCCTATGGTGAGCGTGCCGAAGACGAGCCACGGCCCCATCATCCAGCCCATGTCGCTCATCCAGTACATCACCTCGCCCGGCTTTAGGTCCATGCTGTGGTACATGTCCTGTGCGCCCTTGATGGGGAAGCCGCAGTGTGTGTGGACGGCGCCTTTGGGCCGCCCCGTGGTGCCGCTCGTGTAGATCAGCATCATCACGTCTTCCGCCGCCGTGCGCACCGTCTCGGCCTCGTAGCTGTGCCCCGCGATGAAGTCCTGCCACCAGTGGTCGCGCCCCGCCGTCCATGGCACGCCCGGCAAGTGCGTGCGGCGATGGACGATGACGTGCTCCACGGTGGGGCAGTCGACCAGCGCCTCATCGGCCGTGGCCTTCATGGCGATGGGCTTGCCGCGCCGGAAGAAGCCGTCCGAGGTGAAGAGCGCCCTTGCCCGCCCATCGCGCAGCCGCGTAGCCACCGCCGACGGACCGTATCCGCTGAAGAGCGGCAGAATCACGCCGCCGATCTTGATGACGGCCAGGAAGGCGATGATCAATTCGGGCGTCATCGGCATGTAGAGCCCCACGGCGTCGCCGCGCCCCAGACCGAGCGCCTTGAGCGCGTTGGCGCACCGCCCCACCTCGCGGTGCAGGTCGCCGTACGTGAACGTCTTGGTCGTGCCTTCCTCGCCCTCCCAGATGAGTGCCGTCCGCTGCGCCACCTCGGTAGCCTGCCACTTGTCGAGCAGGTTGTGCACGATGTTCATCTCGCCATCCACGCACCACACGGGAAACGCTGGCCCGTCGCTCAGGTCAACCACCTGGGTGTACGGTTGTGTGAACTCGATGCCGAGGTCCTGGATGGCCGCGTCCCAAAACCACGCGATGTCCTCCGTCGCGCGCTGCAACAGCGCCTCGTACGACGCAATGCCGTGCTGATCCATAAAGCGCTGCAGGTTACTCTGTGCGATGCCCTTGGGGTCTGGTCGATTGGCGATGGACTGGCCGAACGGGAACGTCTCGGAAGCCCTTTTGGGAGGCGAAGGCATGCTGCTGTCTTGGGGTGCTTTGAGGATGTGCGTCCAACCCCATGGAGCAGCGCTGCGTTTCGCACAGGGTATAGAGCGTTGAGGAAGACGATACCTGTGCTACTGTCCGCTCGTGGACACTCGCAGTTCGAGGGCGAACAGAGGTGAAGCCAAAGAGGCGCATTTCAGACTAGAAAGGGGCGATGGCACACCGCTTGAAAAGAGGGCTTCCCATCGGACACACACAGGCACCCCCATGCTCAAGAATCACCTGCTACTCATCCTGCGCAACGCGTGGCGCTACCGCGGCTACACGCTCATCAACACCGTCGGCCTCGCAGTAGGTGTGGCCTGCTGCCTCGTCATCGCGCTGTTCGTCCACGACGAGTGGACCACCGACCAGTTTCACCCCGGCGCAGACCGTATCTACTGGCTCACAGCTACGATGGGAGATGCTGGGTACTTCATGGGCACTCCCGAAGCGTTGGGTGATGCCCTCTTGGATGAGACCACCCACACAGAGCATGTGGCGCTGATGTCGTTTGGCGGGACGGCCGTCGTGCAGCGTGGGCAGGTCGTCCTGGAAGAGTTGGATGTGTACTCGGCTACATCAGGCTTCTTCTCGATGTTCGCTTTTCCCTTGGCAGAAGGCCATGTTGAGACAGCGCTGGACGCGCCTCGTACGGTGGTGCTCGCACAGCGCACCGCTGACAAATACTTTCCCGGCGAGTCGGCAGTGGGACAAACGCTACAGATCAGTGGGGAAGATTGGCGGGTGACGGGCGTGGCTGAACCACCTGCAGGCAACACCTACCTCAACTTCAGCATGCTGAAGTCCTTTGGCCCATCTGCCGGCGAAGAGACAGATGCGGAAGCAAAGTCGTGGAACCCTGGCCGCGGCACGCTCTACGTCAGGCTCACGCCAGAAGCGACGGCTGCTGATTTGGAGGCCGACTTGGCTCTCCTACGAGACACCTACATCAACCCTGAGTCCAGCATTTCCCTCAAGGCGATGTCGCTCGCGGACCGCTACTTCGAGTTTCGCGCTCAGGGCACCCTGCAAGGCAACCGGCAATACCTATGGGTATTCACAGCTATTGCCGTGCTTATGCTGCTCATCGCCTGTGTGAACTACATGAACCTGTCCACAGCGCAGGCCAGCCGCTACGCCCGCGAAGTGGGTGTGCGCAAGGCCGTGGGGGCGCAGCGTTGGCAGTTGGCAGGACGTTTCCTGAGCGAGTCGGTCCTGATTGTGTTGGCGGCGCTGCTGCTTGCGTTTGGCTTGGCCGAGGTAGCGCTGCCTACGTTCAACCTCCTCATGGAAAAGACGCTTGCCATTCCCTACACCACAAGCGTGTTGTTTTGGGTGGCAATGCTCACGCTGGCGTTGGGCACAGGTATGGTGGCCGGGAGCTACCCGGCGCTTTACCTCTCTGGACTTAACCCGATGCGTGTGCTCAAAGGAAAGCCGCGTGAGTCGAGTGCCCAAGGGTGGTTTCGCAAAAGCCTCGTGGTTTTTCAGTTCAGCGTCACTGTGGTCTTCGTTGTGAGTACGCTAGTGGTACGCCAGCAGCTCGATTTCATGCAGACCCGCAACCTGGGGCTTAACCCTGATCAGGTGCTGACGATGGAGCTCTACCCTGGGGCCAGGGAGAACCTGAGCGCAGTGCGGCAACAGGTGCAGCGTTTGCCAGGGGTTGTCGAAATTGCCGAGGGAAGTCCCATACGCGCTCTGGGCAATCCGGTCATCCCAGAAGGGGCGAGTGAGGGCGACATGCAGACCATGGCGGCAATGGTCGTCGACGAGGCCTTCATTCCACTGCTAGGCATTGAGCTGGTGGAGGGGCGAATGTTTGATGGGCAACGGGCTACCGACGTGAACGATAGCGTCATCCTCAACGAGGCCGCCGTGCGCCAGTTAGGATGGCATGACGGCGCGCTGGGGCGCACCATTGAGCGCTACAACGACGAAATAGAGCTGGTGACCAGCACCGTTGTAGGCGTGGTGAAGGATTTCAACTTCCGCTCACAGCGCAATGCCATTGAGCCCTTGATGCTGCAGATGACTGAGCGGCGGCAAGGTAACCTGCTCGTCAAGGTGCAGGCCGAGCACACGCCAGACATCCTAGCTGGCCTGGAAGCCTTGCACTTCCGCTTCGATCCTGATCAGCCGTTCAAGTACGAGTTTCTCGATGAGCGCTTCGAGGCTTTCTACCGCGCCGAGGAGCGCCTCGGCCAGATCTTCGGCTTCTTCGCAGGCCTTGCCGTGTTTGTGGCCTGCCTAGGCCTCTTCGGGCTTGCAGCGTTCCTCGCCGAGCAGCGCACGAAGGAGATCGGCATCCGTAAGGTGCTTGGCGCCTCGGCCAGCGGATTGCTCATGCTGCTCACGCGCGACTTCGTCAAGCTCGTACTCGTGGCAGTGCTCGTGGCGACGCCACTGGCCCACATCGCCATGACGCAATGGCTGTCGGACTTCGCGTACCGCATAGACCTTGGCTTGGGCGTGTTTGCGACCGCTGGGGTGCTGGCCGTAGGTATCGCTCTCGTAACGGTGAGCTACCAGGCATGGAAAGTAACACGTGCCAACCCGATTGAGGCGCTCCGTTACGAATAAGGGGCGATTCGGCATGAACCTGAATGGGCTAAGGCGAGGTAACGAAAGTGCCTCATCCTTTCAGGCTCAACCATGTGGTTCCGGTACGCCTTCCTCGCCTTCCTTGCTCTACTGTTGCCTCTTGCCGCGCAGGCCCAATCGGTGGCGCTGGAGGGGACAGTGCGTGATGCTGCTACTGCTGAGCCGTTGCCCGGCGTAAACGTCTACTTGGCACAGACGCTCATCGGTACCACGACCGACCGCGATGGCTACTTCGTGCTGCCACAACTGGAGCGCGGCCAGTATGAGGTAGTCTTCTCGTTTGTCGGCTATACGGCGCGTACCACGACACTCGCGGTGGATGGGAGCCAAGACACGCTACAGGTTCGGGTAGCCCTGCAGCCCGCCGTCGTTGAACTCGATGGCTTAGCGGTGACCGCCGAGCGCTCGCGGCAGTGGGATCGGCAGCTGAGGCGGTTCGAGCGGCAACTTATTGGCACCTCGCCCAACGCGAAGGCTACCCAACTGCTCAACCCGGAAGTACTCACGTTTGACGAGAGCAACCGCGTACTCCGTGCAGAGGCGTCTGCGCCGCTCGTGGTAGAGAACCGTGCCTTGGGATATCGCATCCGGTTCGATCTCCAGCATTTCGTGTGGGACTGGGGGCAACGGGCATTGCAGTACGAAGGGGCGTCGTTCTTTGAGGAGTTAACCCCCGAGGATGAACGCCAAGCCAGCCGCTGGGCCACGGCGCGCGAAGAGGCGTTCACGGGCTCATTGCAGCACCTCATGTGGAGCGTAGTACACGACCGCGTGGGCGATGAAGGCTTCTACCTCGATCACGTGATGCCGCAAGCCACTGACGGCGACGGCCGGCCGCAGTTCACCACACTCGGTACACTCGGCGGGCCTGACCTCGTCCGTGAGACGGCGCAGGGCTATGCTTATGAGATCGCATTTGACGGGTGGGTGCGTGTGCAGCACGGCCGCGGCGAGGCTACGCTGGATACGTTCATTGGAGAGCGCGACGGTGCCGAGCCGTCCTACCTCGAACTGTCGAGCGGTGCTGGCTTTGCGCACCGGAGCGGCTACGTCTATGCCACACCAGCGGCGTTGCGCCGAGGGCTAGCACCTGTACGGCGCACGGGCGCGCTCGCCCAAGAACGCTTGGCGAATCTGCTGCCGCTGGAGTACGCGCTGGAGCGCCCCCAGGCAGCGCCTGTCTATCGCCTCAGCGCGCAGGTAGAGGCCGCCGCCGCGGCAATGCAGCAGAGCCAATGGCGCAGCGCCGTCCGCATGCTCGACGAGGTCGTAGAGGCCCAGCCGCACCTGCTGCGCCCGCGGCTGATGCGCGCCAACGCCCGGGCGCGGTGGAGTCGTGGCTTGCCCCTCCAGCGCGCCCTGCTGGGCCCCAAGGCGGAGGCCGACTATGAGACCGTGCTCGCGCGCGACTCAGCCTACGCCGACGCGCTTCACCACTACGCCCTCTTCTGGCGCGATGCCGAGCAGCCTGCTCGTGCCATCCCATTGCTTGAGGCGCAGCTCCGGCTCAAGCCGCAGAACGACGCGGCGCACCGCGACCTCTTCTGGATGTACCACTACCTGCTTTACCAGCGCGGAGCCGATCAGGCGCTAGACTGGCTTCGGGAGCACGGCGGCCACTACGCGCGCTTCTTCATCGCCGAAGCCGTGCGGCAGAACGGCGACCTCGACAAGGCTGAGGCCATGATCGCCTACCTCCTCGACCAGCATCCGCAGATGCCGTTGCAGCCCGTCTGGCTCAGCCGCGCCCGCATCGCCTACGCGCAGGGCCGCCCGGTGGTGGGGCAGCGCTACGTGAAGGAGGCGATGCAGGCGCACACACGCCTCGCCGCCGACTTCGTGCTGGATGACCTGCTGCCCATCCTCACCGATGACGAAGTGGCGGCGTACGATGCGCTTAGCACGCCTGAGGCCTGGCACGCCTTCTTCTGGGCGGTCTGGGCGAAACGCGACCCCATGCCTGCCTCGTCCTTCAACGTGCGGATGGCCGAGCACTACCGCCGCCTCATCCAGGCCGAGCGCGACTTCGCCTACCCGCCGCTGGTCTTTAAAGTGGCCGACCCCACGCTCCGCCGCCCACTCCACCAGTCTGCTGCATACGCACGCAACAAGCGCTTTAACGATATGGGGATAGTCTTCATCCGCCACGGTGAGCCCGCCGACGAGGTGCCCACGCCCGAGGGGCGCGCCTGGCGCTATACCTCACCCTCGATGGATGCCCACTTTACCTTGACGGTCCCGGGGCGCTATGACCTCGTCACCGAAGTCACCAACTGCGACGCGTTGGACGATCTGGTGGCTTGGGGCGCCCGGTACGCACAGCTTGAGCCGCGCCCATCCACGGCAGACGTCGTCTTGGCCGATGCCTCAGGCCAGCCCATGCGCCGCGCCACTTCGGGCACAGGCTGTGACGCCGACTTCATGGCCCAGCAGCGCCTCGCTGACCAACTCGATGCCGAGGCTGCCGTCGCACTCACTACCGACACGTACCGCTGGAATGCTGCCACCAAAGCGTTCGATTTCCCCGTTCTCTTCGCGGCGTTTCGCGGGGCCGATGGGCAGACGGAGCTGCACAGCTACTACCAGCTGCCTGCTGAGCAGCTCGCCGATGAGGACAAACGCGCGGCCTTGTCCGTCGAGGTAGGCGTGGCGCTCCACGATCAGGCATGGGCGCCTGTGTTACGCCAGCCGGTGCAGCTACCCCTCGCTGGCGATGTGCGACGCATGCGCATGAGTGTGCCGCCGGACAGCTATCACGTGGCACTTCATGCCCAAGTGACGGCGCTGGATCGGGTGGGCACGCATCACGTCAACGTGCGCCTGCCGGACTACATGGAGAACCGCCTGCTGATGAGCGATGTCGTACCCGCCAGCCGCATCACCCGGCGCTCCGAAGCGACGCCCACTGATCGGTCGGACTTCGCCATCGCGGCCGAGCCGTCGGCTACCTTCCGTGTCGATCAGCTCGTCCACCTCTACTATGAGGTTTATCACCTCAGCTTCGACGGCGACGACCGCACGAACTATCGCATCGCCTACACTTTGCAGCGCCCCGACCAGCCGCGCCGCCTGCTTCGGCGGGCTTCGCCGGATGGTCTCCGCCTCGAAACGAGCAGTAGCGGGACCACAGCCACGCTGTTTGAGCATGCCGAGATCGACGTGCGCCACGTACCGCCCGGCACCTATGCCCTCACGGTTACCATCACGGATGGCAACACGAACGAGGTCGCCGAGCGGCGCCTGCCCATCACCCTGACAGCCGCTGAATAATGATGGGCGGCACAGTTGCGCCAAGCCCGTTCGGTACACCTATCGCCGAGAGGCACCGATCAGGAGGAGCGGCGCTCGTAGTACATCACGATGCTGGCCTTGGCAATCGTGTTGCTCCAGATGTTGAAGCCCACGATAGCCGGGTTGGTGTCGGCGTCTAGGCCGAGCGAGGCGGTGCTGAGGGCGTGGACGGTGATGACGTACTGGTGGATGCCGTGGTCCTCGGGCGGGCACGGACCGCCGTAGCCCTTGGCGTCGTAGTTGTTGATGCTCTGGACGGCGCCATCCGGGGCCAAGCCTGCGGCCACATCGCCGGCGTGTTCCACCAGTTCGCTGACCGTAGCGGGGATGTCGAAAATCAGCCAGTGCCACCAGCCGCTGCCGGTGGGGGCGTCGGGGTCGTACATCGTCACGGCGAAGCTCTGCGTGCCTTCGGGCGCATTCGTCCAGGCCAGGTGGGGCGACTGGTTCTGGCCCGTGCAGCCGAAGCCGTTGAATTCTTCCGTGACGGTGGCTTCGCCGCCTATCGTGTTGCTCTGAAGGGTGAAGGTGTTTTTGCTGCTCATAGGTCAATCGCGAGGTGAGGTGAGGGGTGCAAAGTACCCTGTCTCCTCGCACCGTCATAGGCAGCACCACGCAAAAAGTGTATCCGAAAGGTGAAAGTGCTGCGCGGACGCAGAGCCCCTATCGCTGGTTGACCACCGCAAGCGTGCAGCGCGAGACGCAGATGAGTCGGTCGCGGTCGTCGTAGAGCTTGACGTCCCACACCTGCGTCGTCCGCCCGCGATGCAGCGGGGTGCCCACGCCCCGCACAACGCCGTCCCGCACCGAGCGGATGTGGTTGGCATTGATCTCCAGCCCGAACGCCGCCTTACCGGGCGCGCAGTTGAGCGTGCCGCCCACGCTGGCAATGCTCTCGGCCAGCACCACGCTGGCGCCGCCGTGCAGCACGCCGAACGGCTGATGGTGCTGCGGCGTCACCGGCATCGTGGCGATTACTTCCTCGGCATCTAGCTTCGTGAAGGCGATGCCGAGCGTCGCCACGAGGCCACGGTGCAGGACGTCGGTTGGGAAGTCGGGGTGGGGATCAGGCTTCATCGCGGCGGCGGGCGTCGTCTTCGGCTTCTAGGGCGAGGGCGGCGGTCACCAACGTGTCGCGGAGTGGGTGCAGGTCCTCGCGCTGCGTGATATAGTGGCCCATGGCGTCCTCCAGGCTCGACTCGCGCGTGACCACCGTGCGTCGCTGCCGCTCCACCAGCGTCACCGAGCGTTCGATGCTGGCGATGGTGGCGCAGGGCTTCAGCGCCTCGCGGATCCGGCTGAGGTCGACCTGACTCACCTGCCCCTCGTGGATCGTGTAGCGCACCCGCACCACCGCGTCCGTGATGTCATGTGCGGCGATAGCGTCCAGGATCGTAGTGGTAGGGTCGGCGCTGGCCTCGGCGTCGGCATAGACGGCGACGAACGGGCGCGCGGGCGTGGGCACGAAGGTGTAGCTCGTTTGCTTCTCCGCGCCCGACGTGTCGATGTCGACGATCACGAAGCCCTTCGTCTCCTCCCACTCCTTGAACGTGATGCGCTCGATGCTACTGCTGTAGACCACGGGCGGCGCCTTGCCCGCGTTCAGGTCTTGGTGCCGGTGGATGTGCCCCAGCGCCACGTAGTCGATGCCCGGCTGCGCCAGCTGCGCCACCGTAAACTTGGGCTCGTGGGCGATGAGGCTCGTCCGCTCTGACCCTGAAAGCTCCGCACCCTGCGCGCTCAGGTGGCACGCCAGCACGGTCGGCAGTGCGGGGTCGAGCTCGGGTACGGCGCGCTCCAGAAACTTCGTGTACGTCTCCTCAATGAACGCGCGTACCTCCAGCGGCGTCATCTTGCGGAAGTCTTCTTTCGCCAGTAGCATGCTGCGGATAGGCCACGGCAGCGCTAGGAGCTGCAGCGGGCCGCTCTTCGTCTGGATGATCTGCCTGTCGGGCTTCCGAAACAGATGCACCTCGCCCGTGACGTAGCTGAAGATGTCGAGCGCCGAGGCTTTGCCATAAGAGACGGGGTGGTCGTGGTTGCCGACCACCATCGCAATCGGAATGCCCGCATCGGCGATGGGCTTGAGGCATTCGGCGAAGGTGCGCTGCTGCGTGGGCGTGGGGTCGGCGGTGCGGTAGGCGTCGCCCGCGAAGAGGAACAGGTCGATGTCTTCCTCCAGGGCACGCTGTACCATGAACTGGAACGACCGCTTGAAGTCGAGTAGCCGCGTGTTGAGCCCCGTCTGCGGGTCCACGCGCCCGTACGCATTGCTGCCCAGATGGATGTCAGCCGTGTGGAGGATCTTCAAGAGCTTCGGAGTTGGGTTTTCGTATTTCGGGTAGCCAGCGCGACGGAGTCAAGCATCCTCAAAAGCCCGCAGGGCGTCCGAAAACCAAGCCCCAAACACCGAATCACCAGCCGATGCGGCGGCCACCCTGGTTGGTATCGTCGCTGGAGCGGCCGGGGTCGGCGAGGGGCGGCAGCGTCTGGTCGATGCCGATGCCCAGCCCTTCCGGCATGGGGTAGCGGTCCTTGTCGAGGCCGAGGTCGGGGTTCTTGACAGCCTCGCGCATGAAGTCGCCCACGAGGAAGAGGGCCGAGTGCGCGCCCTGGCCCCAGTAGTCGGTGGCGAACGTCACGCGCGGGTCATCGAAGCCCACCCACGAGCCCATCACCAGGTTGGGGTGCATCATCATGAACCAGCAGTCGGCGCTGTTCTGCGTGGTGCCCGTCTTGCCCGCCAGGTCATAGTCGCGCAGCCCGTAGACGTTGTTGATGCGCCGCCCGGTGCCGCGTTGGATGACGTCGCGCATCATGTCGTAGACGATGGCGGCCGTTTCCTCGGAGAGGGCTTCGGTGGGCGCCGCCGTGTTCTCGTACAACACGTTGCCAAAGCGGTCTTCGATGCGCGTGATGGACACGGGCGGGTTGTACAGCCCGCGGTTGGCAATGGTGCCGTAGGCAGAGGCCAGTTCGAGGAGCGTCACATCGCTGGTGCCCAGGCCCAGGGAGAGCACTTCTTGCAGCGGACTCTGGATGCCCATGCGCCGCGCGTAAAACGCCGACTCCTTCGGCCCGACTTCGCTAATCAGGTGTGCGGTGATCGTGTTCTTCGACTCCGCCAGCCCGTCGCGGATGCTCATCAGCTGCCCTGTGCTCTCGCCGGAGTTGCGCGGCCGCCACTCGGTGCCCACGGCGTCGTAAAACGTGGTCACGCTGTCGGGGTACATCGTCATGGGCGAGTAGCCGTTGGCGATGGCGGCGGTGTAGACGAACGGCTTGAACGTGGAGCCCGGCTGCCGCTTGGC
>JBCDJT010000082.1:0-22871 GCA_038747545.1 Bacteroidota bacterium | reverse complement strand
TGGAGCGTTTCCCTGCCAGGATGTAGACGTGCTGGCTTTCCTTCCCGTCAGCGAACTGGGCGGCGGGCGGCTCAACGACGTGTGGGGCTGGACAGACCCCAGCAATGGCACGGAGTACGCCATCGTGGGGCGCACCAACGGGACGGCGTTTGTCGAGATGAGCGACCCGCTGGCGCCGCGCTACCTTGGCAACCTGCCGATGGTCACGTTCCCCTCTACGTGGCGCGACATGAAGGTATACCAGAACCACGCCTTCATCGTGGCCGACGGCGCAGGCCAGCACGGCATGCAGGTGTTTGACCTGACGCAACTCCGCTCTGTCACGGCACCTCAAACGTTTGCGGCCACGGCAAGCTACACCAGCATCGGCAGCGTGCACAACGTCGCGCTTAACCCCGAGACCGGGTTTGCCTACCTCGTGGGTGGCAACTCGGGCGGCGACACGTGCGGCGGCGGCTTACACATCGTGGACGTTCGCAACCCCGCCAATCCGCAGTTCGTGCGCTGCTATCGCGATGCACGCAGCAACCCAGGTTACACCCACGACACGCAGTGCACCCTCTATCGCGGCCCCGACGCCGACTACCAAGGCCGCGAGGTGTGCGTGAATGCCAACGTGCAAGCCGTCACCATCCTGGACGTCACCGACAAGCAGAACATCGTCCCGATATCGGTGATGACGTACCCCGATGCCGGATACATCCACCAAGGCTGGCTGAGCGAGGACCACGGCACGTTCTACCTCAACGACGAAGCCGACGAGTCGCGGTTCAACGTGCCTACGCGTACGCTCATCTGGGACGTGACCGACCTGGATGATCCCGAGATGCTCGATCCCTACCTGGCGCCCACAGCCAGCACCGATCACAACCTGTACATCAAGGGCGATCTGATGTATCAGACCAATTACGAGAGCGGCTTCCGCGTGCTCGACATCAGCACCCCCGAAACGCCCGTAGAAGTTGCCTTCCTGGACACTACCCCGGCTGATATCGGGCGCGGCACATGGAGCAACTACCCCTACTTCGAGAGCGGCGTCATTCCGGTCACCAGCATCACGGAGGGGCTGTTCCTTGTGGAGGTCACCGCCGAGGCGGCCACCGACACGGAGCCCGACCCCAGCGAGCAGCCCGGCGACTTCGCGCTCGACCTGTACCCCAACCCCTTCGCGGACGTGCTGCGGCTGCAGCTCGACCTCCCCACAGCTGAGCACGTGACCATCACGCTCACCGATGCATTAGGCCGTACGGTGCGCACGCTGCACGACGACCACCTGGAAGCGAGCGCACACCGTATCACCGTGGACACGGGTGACTTGGCAGCAGGCCGCTACATGCTGCGCGTCCAAAGCGCGTCGCTGTCTCGCACGTTCCCCGTGGCGCGTGTGCGCTGAACGAGGACGTCACAGCTCGTTTGAGCTTTATTCCCTGTTTTTGCGTATCTTAGTGCATACCCCCTGTACAGTACTTCCACCCCCGCGTCGCTTCACGACCCCCAAACTAACCTGCTACACCCGATGGCTACTGCCAACACTGTGGGCACGCAACGCATGCCGACGCACTCCATCCCCCTCTTCGCCACGCTCTGCTTCGCGCTGATCATGCTGGTGCTGTACTACATCGCCGCTGGCGTGGCCAACGCTACGCTCACACCAGACAAGCTGGCGTACCTGCCGTTCTTCTAGAACGCTACCACACCTGTTGAAACCCGCTTCGGCACCGTGCCGCGGCGGGTTTTTGCATGGTATACGGCTTGCTGCGTGCCATATCCTGCCGTACCCTCTCGTCAGCATTCAACAGAAGAGACCCCCTATGCAAGGAGCAGGCGGTACCGAGGGCGGACTGGGCGCCTTCTTCGTCGGCGCGGCGATGTTGCTCGGCGGGCTGTGGATGTTCATCGACTCCATCTATGTGTCCACGCAATACGGCATCCTGAGTCGCTACTACGGCGGATCGAGCTTTATCACGATGGGACCACTCGTGCTCGGCATCTTGCTGCTGTTCTTCAACGCCGAGCGCAAGACGGGCTGGATCGTGGCGGGCATCGGCCTCGTGATTGTGCTGGTGGATGTGCTGAGCGGCGTGCGCTTCGGGATGCACATGAAGCTGTGGCAGTGGATCATCGTGCTCGTCTTCACCGTGGGCGGCGCAGGGCTGCTGCTGCGCTCGTTCCGCGACAGCGCGCGCACGTGAGCAATCCCTACGTCCGCAGCGAGCATCCCTCGCCATGAAACTCGCCTACCGCCCGCCCTTCGCCGCCGATGCACTTTTCGATTTCCTGGGCACGCGCGCTATCGCGGGCATTGAGCATGTGGATGGGCACACGTACCGCCGGGCTGTGGCCTACAGCGATGCAGTAGGCGTCATCGCGCTCACGCACCGGCCGGAGCGGCACCTGTTCGAGCTCTCGCTGCCGCCATCGCTCGTCCCCCACCTGCGCGACATCACCCGGTGCGCGCAGCGACTCCTCGACCTCCACGCCGATCCCGAAACCATCGACGCCCACCTCAGCACCGACGCTCTGCTGGCTGGTCATGTCCGCCAAACGCCAGGAATGCGACTGCCGGGCGCGTGGTCGCCGTTCGAGATGGCTGTGCGCGCCATCCTGGGCCAGCAAGTCAGCGTGACTGCCGCATCGACGCTGACGAATAAGCTGGTTGGCACCTACGGCACAGCGCTAGACACGGGCGACGCGGCGTGTCATCGCGTCTTCCCCTCACCGGATGCGTTGGTCGAGGCACCGCTAGAAACGCTCGGGCTGTTTCGTCAGCGTGCCGGAGCCATCCGAGCTCTTGCCGCAGCCATACGTGCTGGCGATGTGAAGCTCGACGACACCCTCGAACGCGACGTGCTCGAAGCGCAGCTATTGGCGTTGCCTGGCATCGGCCCGTGGACGGCCAGCTACATCGCGCTCCGCCTCGGCTACCCCGACGCCTTCCCCTCGGGCGACCTGATCCTGCGTCGCGCCGCCGCCGCACCGGGCGAGACGCTAACGGTCAAAATATTAGCCCAACGCGCCGAGGTATGGCAGCCGTGGCGCGCCTACGCCGCCCTTCACCTCTGGACTTCGTACACGCCATGACCCTCTACACGCACTACGCTGCACCGCTCGGCCGCATCCTGCTCACCAGCAGCAGCGAGGCCCTCACCGGCCTCCACCTGCTGCATACCGAGCCGCAATCCGACTGGCAGCATGACCCATCGTGGTTCGCAGATGTCGCCGAGCAACTAGACGCCTACTTCGCGGGCACGCGGACCGCGTTCGACCTACCGCTCGCGCCCGAGGGCACGCCGTTTCAGCAGCGCGTGTGGGCGGCTCTGCTCAATCTGCCGTACGGCACCACGACCTCGTACGGCGCGCTCGCCTACACCCTCGGCGACTCTAAGCTGACGCGGGCGGTGGGCACCGCGAACGGGCGCAATCCCATCGGCATCATCATTCCCTGCCACCGCGTCATCGGCGCCGACGGCAGCCTGACGGGCTACGCGGGCGGTCTCGACAACAAGCGGTTCTTACTCGACCTCGAAGCCAGGCACGCTGGCGTCCCCTCGCCTATCCAGCCGTCGTTGTTCTGAACTCGAACGCAGCAGGCGGCACACAGTCTCAGTTTGTCATCCCGAGCGGAGCCGAGAGCGCGAAGCACACCGCAGGTAAATCTCCCACTCTGAGGTCGTGCAATCGTAATCGGGGGAGATCCCTCGGCTCCGGCCTTCGGCCTCTGCTCGGGATGACAAGCTCGATCGCACAAGCATATCCCAAAGCTGAGGTTATACCGCTTTCTGTGCTTCTGATCGGACAGAGCGGTAAAGAAGGACGCCCGCCACACCGCCGAGGAGCATCGCCGGGCTGAAGTTGGTCACCGCGTGGATGATTCCTCGCGTAGCCAGCGAGAGCATTGCCATTGCTGGCGTTTCCGGCCCGTCAAAACTTCCCGTAATCACGGTCCATGTGACGACCGAGATGGACAGTAGGATAACGGCCGCCACGTAGGTGATGGCCGTGACGAGCACGCCCGCCACGAACCCTCTCCAGAGGTCCGGCTTGTTCCGGGCACCCGCTACCAGGCGAGGCGCGGCGAACCAAGACACGGCAGCCACCGCGACGATGCTCGCAACGGCGGCTGCGGCGAACAGCCGGCTGGGGAGGCTCCATGTGAACACGGACCTGCCGATCCAGAACAGCGTAGCCGCGGCGGCAAAGAGCAGGACCGCGAGGAGTCGTTCTCGCTTCGTGATGGATGCCATGGAATATTCTCGGTCAGTGCATCACAGCGCGTCGGTTTGTTGCACTGGTCAGCTCTTCGGCTTGGGCAGGTGGGTGCGGATGTGTAGGTCTTTGAGTTGGTGGTCGTCCACCACGTCGGGCGAGTCTACCATGAGTTCGGTGCCGCTCTGCGTCTTCGGGAAGGCGATCACGTCGCGTAGGCTGTCGGCGCCGGTCATGAGCATGACGATGCGGTCGAGGCCAAAGGCGATGCCGCCGTGCGGCGGGGCGCCGTAGCGGAACGCGTTGAGCAGGAAGCCGAAGCGCTGCTCCGCTTCTTCCTCGTCGATGCCGAGGAGCCTGAACATCTGGCTCTGCACGTCGCGGGTGTGGATACGGATGGAGCCACCGCCCAGCTCGGTGCCATTGAGCACGAGGTCGTAGGCGCGGGCACGCGTCTGGCCGGGGTTGTCGAACATCGTGCCCAGGTCTTCCGGCTTCGGCGACGTGAACGGGTGATGCATAGCGTGGTAGCGCTGGCTGTCCTCGTCCCACTCCAGCAACGGGAAGTCGGTGACCCACAGGAAATTCCACGGCCCGTCGGGCGTGTCCTCGAACAGGTTCAGCTCGCGGCCCATGTGCAGGCGCAGCGCGCCCATCTGCTCGTACACCTTCGGCGCAGGTCCCGCCAGCACGAGCACCAAGTCGCCCTTCTCAGCGCCGACGGTCGCAATCGCCTTGTCGACGTATTCGCTGCCCAGCACAGCGGCCTTCACCGACGAGAACGTCTCGCTGCCATCGGAAGGGAGCTTGAAGTAGACGAGGCCGCCTGCGCCGATGCGCTTGCGCACGATGTCTTTGTCGAGGCGGTCCATGGCGCCACGGCCACGATCGCCTTCGCCCGGCACGCGGATGGCGACGATCTTGCCGTCGTTCTCCAGGATAGAGTCGAACACGCGGAAGCCGCTGCCCTCGAAGGCGGCGCTCACGTCTTGGATCTTGAGGCCGAAGCGCGTGTCCGGCTTGTCGGCGCCGTAGGTTTGCATGGCCTCGGCGTAGGTCATGCGTGGGAACGGCGTGGGGACGGCGGTGCCCTTCACGTCCTTCCAAATGCGCGCCACGAGCCCTTCGAACATCGCGTACACCGACTCCTCGGTGGCGAAGCTCATCTCCACGTCGATCTGCGTGAACTCGGGCTGGCGGTCGGCGCGGAGGTCTTCGTCGCGGAAGCACTTCACGATCTGAAAGTAGCGGTCCAGCCCCGAGATCATGAGGATCTGCTTGTACGTCTGCGGGCTCTGCGGCAGCGCGTAGAACTTGCCAGGGTGCAGGCGGCTGGGCACGAGGAAGTCGCGGGCGCCTTCGGGCGTCGACTTCATGAGCACCGGCGTCTCGACTTCCACAAAGTCGTGCTCGTCGAAGTAGCGGCGGGTGGCTTGATAGACCCGGTGGCGCAGCACGATGTTCTGCTGCAGTTCGGGGCGGCGGAGGTCCAGGTAGCGGTAGCGCAGGCGCAGCTCCTCGTTGGCCAGCTTGCGCTTCTCCGCGTGCGCCGACACCGAGAACGGCACGGGCTCGGCCACGTTCAGCACCACGAGATCCGACACCCGCACCTCTACCTTACCTGTCGGCAACTTGGGGTTGATGGTCTCGTCCGAGCGGTTATCCACGGCGCCCTGCACGGAGATGACGTCCTCCACGCGCAGCCGGTCGGCTAGGTCATAGGCGGCTTGGTTGTCCTGCGGCGAGAAGACGACCTGCGTCAGCCCAAAGCGGTCGCGCAGGTCGATGAAGATGAGGCCGCCGAGGTCGCGGCGCGTGTCCACCCAGCCTTTGAGGGTGACGGTCTGGCCCACGTGATCCAGGCGCAGGTCGCCACAGGTGTGGCTGCGCTGCGGATGCGGATCTTGCGGGCTGGGTTCGATACGGACGTCCTGCATGATGGGTCTGGAGGCACCGGGCGGTGCATGATGGTCACAAAAAGGGCAGCGAATATACGGCGCCCGCCTCAATCGCTACGCGGTCGATGCCGTGTTTTAACCGGGTTTTAGTGCGCCCTCGGCGCAAAAGCCCTTCCGCCGTGGCCTGCATGATCCCGTTCAGGCGCGCTTCTCGCTTTACAATCGCTTCCCCGCGTTTTACTCTATGCACGTCCGTCATGCCCTGCGTCCACACGCTGTCCTGGCTCCCCGCCCGCCAGCCGCACCCTATGCCTGCTCCCCACGACGATGCCGACCGGCTCCTGGCGCGCCTCCGCGCGGGCGACGACGCGGCGATGGAGGCGCTGCTGCCGCTCATCTATGACGAGTTGAAGGCGATTGCGCGGCGGCGGCGCGTCTCGGAGCGCCACGATCACACGCTCAACACCACAGCGCTCGTCCACGAGGCCTTCCTCAAGCTCGTCGACGGGACGCGGGGGTGGAACGACCGCCTGCATTTTATGGCTATCGCTGCCCGCGCCATGCGGCAGATCCTGATCGACTACGGTCGCGCCCGCTCGGCACAGAAACGCGGCGGCGACTGGGTGCGCGTCCCTGTCACCCTGGCGCACGCCCTGCCCAACCAAGCCGAGGACGACGACACCGAGGCGCTGGAGCGCGCCTTGCAACAGCTGGAACGCCTGTCGCCCCGGCAGGCCCGCGTTGTAGAGTGCCGCTACTTTGCCGGACTAACTATCGCGGAGACGGCCTCTGCCCTCGACCTCTCGGAGCCCACCGTGAAGCGCGACTGGCGCGCTGCCCGCTTGTGGCTCTACCGCCAGCTTCAGCCCACCGAGCCGCCCGCACAGCCATGACCGCCGACCGCTGGACGCGCATCACAACGCTGGTGGACGCGGCGCTCGACCTGCCGCCCGACCACCGCAGCACGTTTCTCGACACGGCGTGCGCTGACGATCCAGATCTGCGCCGCGAGGTGGAAGACCTGCTTGCCGCCGACACCGAAGCCGATGCCTTCTTGGAGGCGCGCGCTACACGCGACGTGGAGCGGCTGATGGCGCACCTCAACACACCAGAACCGCTGGAGCGCATCGGCCCATACCGCGTGCTGCACGTGCTGGGTCAGGGCGGCATGGGCACCGTCTACCTCGCCGAGCGCGCCGACGGGCTGTTTGAGCAGCGCGTGGCCATCAAAGTCATGCAGCCGCAGCACATCGCCCATCTGGACCGCTTCCGGTTAGAGCAGCAAGTGCTAGCGCGGCTCTCGCACCCACACATCGCCCGACTCTACGACGGTGGTCTCACACCGAAAGGTGCGCCGTACATCATCATGGAGTACGTGGATGGGCAGCCGATCACAGACTTTGCCACTCAGCGACGACTTACCACCGACGAGCGCGTCGCGCTGCTCCTGAGCGTGTGCGACGCCGTGCAGTACGCGCACCGCCATCTCATCATCCACCGCGACCTCAAGCCGTCGAACGTGCTCGTCACCAGTGAGGGGCAGGTGAAGCTGCTCGACTTCGGCATCGCCAAGCTGATGTCAGACGAGGCGGCTACCATCACGCAGGCGGCCTCACCTCACACGCCGCGCTTTGCCGCCCCCGAGCAACACACTGGGGTGGGGACGACCACCGCTACCGACGTGTTCGCGCTGGGCGGCCTCCTGACAGATCTCTTGCCAGAAAAGCCACCAGCTGACCTCTACGCCATTGGCCAGAAAGCACAAGCAGGTTCACCGGAGGCGCGCTACGCCAGCGCCGAGGCGTTTGCCGACGACCTGCGGCGCTACCTCAGTCGCGTCCCGGTGTCGGCACGTGCTCACGACCGGGTCTACCGCGCACGGCGGTTTGTGTGGCGGCATCGGCTGGTATTGGGTCTCCTACTGCTCATGCTCGGCGTCATCAGCGCACTGAGTGGTGTGTACTTGACTGGCCTGCGCGACGCCCGCGATACCGCCCAGACGGCTGCCGACCGCGCCGAGGAACAGGTGGCGCAGACCGAGGCTGTGCGCGACTACTTGGTGGACTTGTTCGAGTTGGCGGCGCCGGGCAACGCGCCGCAGCCCCTTACGACACTGGACTTGGTAGACCGCGCGGCCCAGCAGCTCGACTCGCTCAGCGCCACGCCTGATGTACGCGGGGCGATGTACCAAACGCTCGCGATGGTCAACGTCCGCCTGGGTCGCTACGAACAAGCCCTTGATCAGGCCGAAGAATCCGTACGCCAGCTCCAGCGCACAGCGCCCGTAGACAGCATCGCGCTGTGGCACGCCCGCCGAGGGGTAGCCCATGCCGCGAAGTCGGGCGATGTGTGGGACCGCGCCGAAGCCGAACTGCGCCCGCTGGTGCCCGAGAGCGACCGCCTCAACCTACCGCTGGACGACCGCGTGGACATCCGCGTGATGCTGGGCGACTTGCTGTGGCGGCAGAGCCGCTACGCCGAAGCCGAGGCGTTTGGGCGCGAGGCGCTTCGGGTGCAGGAGACCTACGGCGAAGCCATCAGCACAACCACAGCAGACATCGCCAACGATCTGGCGCTGACGCTGCAATACCAGGAGCAGTACGGCGAGGCCGAGCGCTTACTGCGGCAGGCGCTGGCCCTGCGCCAGTCGCTCCTCGGCGAGCGGCACATGCAGGTAGCCCTCACCATGAACAACCTCGCCCAACTCCTCAGCGACCAGGGCCGCTATGACGATGCTGCCATCTACTTTGAGCACACCCTGGCTATGGAGCGCGACCTGCTCGGCCTGGATCATCCGCAGACGCTCACCACGATGAACAACTTCGCCCTCTTGCGGCGCTATCAAGGCGCGTACGCGGAATCCGAAGTGCTCTTCCGCGACCTGCTCGACCGTCGCGCCCAAGCCATCGGCACCGACCATCCGGTCTACGCGATGACCGTCAACAACCTAGCGCACACGCTGCACGACGCCAAGCAGGACGAAGCCGCTGAGCAAGAATACCGGCGCGCACTTCGCTTGAAGCGTACCAGCATGAACGCAGGCCACGCCAGCATCGGCATCACACTGACGAACTTGGGACGGCTGCTCGTAGAGACCTACCGCCCCGTAGAGGCCGAGGTGTACCTGACGGAAGCGCTCGATATCTTCGAGGCGCGTTTTGGCCTCGATCACGGCCGGACGCGTTCGGCGCAACGCTGGCTCGCCCACAGCTATGCCGCTACGGGCGCGTGCGACCGCGCCGAGATCCTCGCTACCGAGAGCGAGCGCACCTTCACCCGCACCCCTGAGCGCTGCATGGTGGATTAGGCGGATCGGGCCTGATTTCGGCGTCCTTCGGCCACGCCGTTGGAGACGCCGACGTACCCCGTTTCGGAAGTGGGGTACACCTGAGGTACACAAAGTTGTAGCACCCTGCACGATCCTGCATTCTGATGCGGAATTGCCCCATATGCGAAACGGCCCGGAAGTCGCCGTTTTGACGTTTTCCGAGCCGTTTTCGAGGGTTGCCTTACCAGGATTCGAACCTGGAACCTCCTGATGCAGAGCTAGGCGCTCTTACTCGTCCAGCTAAGCCCTAAATCGCACTTTTAGCGGGTAAAAGCAGCTATTTTACGCAACAAATGCAGCCTCCGTAAACAGGGCGTTCCAGAAGCGGCACACCAAAACGACACTTGCCGGAACAGCGGCGTCACACGTCGGTCTACGGTAAAGGTAATCTGAACACATCCTCGGTGCCCTTCATGGATGCTCAAACGGCCTTCGAGCACGCCCTGCGCCAACTCCACCCTGCCGAGCGCACAACACCTTCCATTGAAGACGTCAGGACAGGGATCTCGCTGGCTGTCTACGATAGTGTGCGTGAGCGCATGGGGATCGGTTCGGAGCGACTGGAGCGACTGCTGGGCGTTTCTACCCGTACGCTCCAGCGCCGCCGCCATGCTGAAGACCGGTTGACGGCCGTAGAGTCGGATCGGCTTTGGCGATTACTCCATGTGTTCGAGCAAGCCAAGCGGGCGCTGGGCTCTGAGGATGCAGTTCGGCAATGGCTCCTCAACCCGCATGCGCACCTCGGCGATGAAGCACCACTAGATCGCCTCGATACCCAACCCGGCCTGCGCGAAGTAGAGGATATGCTGACGGTCATTGATGAAACCGGAGTAGCCTAACCTTGGCTGAACGGACCATCTACCGAGTGACCAAAGCGATCTACGCACCTACGGCCTTTCGTGGGTCGAGAGGACGTGGGCGCTGGCACGAGCAAGGCATCCGTATGGTGTATGCAGCCGATCATCCCGCTACAGCCCTGTTGGAAACGATGGTGCATGTAGACCGGGCGTCGCTGCTTTCGATACCCTACGTGGCTATCCCGATTACGCTTGATGATGAGGCGCATCTGGTACGCTTGCGGGACGATGATTGTCCAGACGACTGGCGCGCGTGGCCTTGGCCTGAAAGCACACAACGCATCGGTACGGCGTGGTTTGAGTCGCAGGTATCAGTAGTGCTAGAAGTCCTAAGCGCCGTTTTGCCCTTGCAGCGCAACTACCTGATCAACCCGTTTCATCCGCAGTTTGAAGAACTAGACATTGGCGAGCCCGTCGCGCTTGATCCTGATCCCCGCCTGTAGGCGCCCTCTGTTTGCCTGTATGTACGATTGCATGAAAACACACATACAGGCATAACCTCATCTACGCCAAGGATGCTGATAAGTAGCCAGCGGCCGAGCGTGAACGCCTCTCCGTTTTCGACCCAGGTTCGATCCCGGTCCAGCAGACAGCAGCTGATAATCTACCCCCCAACACATGAAGCCCCGGTACCCATCACAGGTGCCAGGGCTTCATCGTTTTACGCCGGATGGTGCGGCAGTGAGCATGTAGTAGCATGCCCGCAGCGACCCCTCCAAGCCCAAGCCTGCCGCAAGAGAACGCGGACACCTCAGAAAGAACCCAATGGGAGCAGGTTTGGACATGGCATTCACAGCCGATCAGTGCTTGACCACAGATGTTGCAGTGAGGCAGCGTTCCAGGATAGTTCCAGAGATGGGTGCGTCTGGACGCAGCCATGCGCAGGATAGGCCCTAAACGCAAATACCCCAAATCGGCCAATACGGGCTAATTTGGGGTATTTAAGGGGTTGCCCTACCAGGATTCGAACCTGGAACCTCCTGATCCAGAGTAAGTCTTGCGGTATTTTCGTAAGTATCTTGTTGCAAAGATCTTGGACAAAATGCTAATAGTCAGAATTACCAGAAATCTACCAAAGTTGGTCTCTATAAGCAATTCTGACGGCTTTTGATCCGCGTGATTTACTGCTCGCTCGCCCTCTGAAATACAGCTACAGTTCGGTCGATATCGACGCCTTCATAATACGTCTCGGTAGTGGTGATGGACTTGTGGCGCAGCAGGTCACGGATGTAGCCTGGGTCGATACCTTTGAACCGCCAGTAGGTGCCACCCGATGCGCGGAGGGTCTTCATACTGACCTTCGGGCGATTGGGGAGGACCTCTTCGCGTGCTCGCTTAAAGGCGACCGTGAGCGGCTTGTACACTTTGCGACTGAATAGCCGAGCTTTGGGCGGCCGCAGCTTGCCATTCTCGTACATGTACGCTCTAGCAATCTCCTCTGCTTTTGGCGTAAGGGGGATGAGCTTCTCGTCTTTGCCTTTGGGCGTGTGGAGGTCATCCCCGACGCGCATGGTAGAGCGCTTCAGGTTGATGTTACCCACACGCTGGGCTGCGATCTCACCGGGGCGAAGGGCTTGATAGAAGGCGAACATCCACGCGTCTGTATACCAGAGGCGTGAGGTGGGGGCCAAGGTGCCACGCTTGGGTGCATGCTTGCGAGCCTGCTGCTGGTGGCAAAGGTCGATGTGGGCACGGCATATGGCCATGAGTTCGTCTTCGGTGATGTACTCGACGAGCTTGCGCCGGACAGCCGGCCGCTCAGGCATGGCGGGGGCTTCTTCGCCTACCCAGCCCATAAACGATTTGATATGCGTGTAGCGGTTCTTCTTGCTCGCCTCGCTGAGGTGATCGGCGTAGATGAAGTCCGCGAGCTGCTCGGTGGTGACTTGGTGGATGCGCGTTGATGTACCGACGTGGCGAGCGAGTTGCCCGAGGACTCCCTCGTAGTTTCGCATGGTCTTGTGCGTCCACCCGCCTTTCTGCCCGCGCTGGCCTGCGGTACGTTTCTCCTGGCAGAACAGCTTCGCACCCTCATTGATGGTGTAGCCGCTGGCTTGCGCGGCTGCCCATGGCAGCCTTTTGGTCCATGGGTCCCAGCCGGTGTCGCGTGCCCTGTAGAGTTGATCGCGAACGCGCTGTATGCTGGTGGCACTGTGCAGGCTCGCGTCGAACCCAAAGCTCACCTCCGAGGGCGTCCGTCGGCTGTCGGTGAAGCGCACCTGCCAGCGGTCGCCGCGGCGTGAAACGTTAGGTATTTTGCGCTTCTTGGGCATGGTACGCGTGCCATTGGTGGGCAGCGAATATACGACGCCCAGCTTACTGACCCACAGCATCAGGCGTGTAGACGCTCAGCAGCGCGTGTATCGTTGCGATGTCGCGGGCATGCAGGTAGCCGCGACGCACCGCATCAAGCATCATCTGAACGTCGTCCAGGTCGCGTTGCGTTTCAGAGCGCTGATCGAAGACGGAGATTGACTCCTGCACCCGCCTCAGCTTGCGTGTGATGCGCAGCTGCTCCGCCATCGTTAGCTCGCGTGGTGGTGGTAGCCAGTTGATGCCCTTGCCCATGTCTCCAGCCTACGCACGCACATGTAGCGCTCGTCAAGACGTGTGACATGTAAGCAATCGTAACGACTGCTAGCTCAACAGCGCCTTCAGCAGCTTCGTCTCCCACTCGTCGGTGTCCTTCGCCAGTGCATAGGCTTCAGCGATGCTCAGCTCATGCTCGCGCGCGGTGTCAGCGTACATCCAATGCAGGGCTTCCTCGATCTGAACGAGCTGCTCGGCCTGGTCGTCGGCTTCGGGTAGCAGCTGGGCGAGGTGGAGAAGGAGAGGGTAGAGTGGCATGAGCACTAGGCAAGTTCGAGTTGCCGGAGGTTCTTGCGACTCATGCGCGATGGGTTAGAATACTCTGGCACAGACAGGGAGTCGGAGAAAAACATGACTTCTTCTCCCTCGTAGCTTTCCTGTGCGCTGTACTGTATGTCATACTCAATACGCCGAAAGCCTTGGTAGATCTGCCTGATTTCGTCTACGTTGTCGTACGAGACAATCCAATTTGCTCCTGAGTTGGCGATTCCTTGACCTACTCCAACGTGGTCGCCTTCGTCGTAGTAATTCGCATAGAGGGCTTGAGTACCAGCAACGTAGTAGGGAGGGTCAAGATAGGTCAGCGACCTGTGTGGCAAGGTCGGTACAACGTGCTGTATGAACTCTACGCCATCCATCTTGGTCAGCGTAATTCTGCTCTTGTTTCGACCAATTCGCCGTATTCGGTTGATCAGAGTTGACTTGGTAAATCGCGCGTCGACTTTGTACTTGCCCGTCTGGTTCTTTCCGCCGATGACGCCTCCAGTGATGATGCCAGATCGACTCGTTCGGTTGAGAAAAAACGTCGCTGCTCCGAGTTCGAACAACGTTGAGGAGGGGTCAGAGTAGATCGCCTTTTGTCGTCGGCGCTCTTCCATCGTCACGTCTACTGCCTCAATCCACTCGCAGAACTCCTCTGTATGGTAGATGCACAGCGACCAAAAAGCATGGATGCCGGGGTCAAGGTCGTTGATGTACACATGATTGACGTACTGCTCGAATAGCAATTCCAGTGCTACAGCAGCACCTCCCGCGTACACCTCTGCATAGTCGCCATCGAGTAAGTCATTCTCTCTCAGGACAAGCTTGACATAATTTGCAAGTCGTCGCTTTCCGCCAGGATATCGCAAGGGAGAGTAGAACATGGCGCTCAGTTTTTCCTCGAATCTAGGCAAACGTGTGCTTTATGGCCATAGTGCTCTGAAGAAAAACTCTAGGCTGTCCCACATGGCCTTCAAGTCGTCTGGTCCAGGGCTAAATCGGCGATTATGAACATATCCATGCATAGTCCGAATGGAGTTTGGATCATTGACATTGTTGACGGCACGCCGGATTGGTTCAAGTTGCTCCTTCACAAACACGCCTTGATCCTTCATGTATTTGGCAATAGCATCAATTTTGAGATGAAGTAGTGCCTTTTCGCCTTTCTTGAGCCCCTTGATCCCATTGCGAGCAATGTAGGCATCAGCGCTCAGTTCAAGAAGGACGCGCATTAACACTGCCACGGCATTTGGTGAGTCAGCAACTACGAGTTGGCGTTTGAGCTCAAGGAAAATGTCATTGATACGCCTATCCGGAATCGTGAGCGTAACTGTTGTTGGAATCAGCTTTCTTCTGGATGAAGACCGTGGATTTTGAACTGGAGGTGGATCCGGTTCAGGAGTACCCGGAGAGCCCTCCGACTCTTTGCCATCTTGCAGTTCAAGCTTGTTGGGCTCAGAGAGCCCAATTTCGATAGCGTCTATTCGGGTGCTAGAGGTTGGTAAATCCTCTGGATGAAAGGCATCAATGTATCTCTTTCGGTCTGGAGCAAAGTTCAAATCCCTCGATGCCTGGACCCTTCTGCTACCAATATCATCAACCACCTTAGTCAATCCTTTGAGGACTTCCTCTGGCGGATACAGGCTGTAGACCTTCTTGTCCTTGTACTCAATTCCCAGTTTCACCCGCACATGTGGTGTGCTGAGCACTCGCAACAGAGTGCTCTGTGGGTATGATCCGTCATCAATCTGTTGAGCGACCTCATCAGACAGTGCGCCATGGTGTCGGACAAAGTCCAGCACCTGGATGTGCTCAGCTGGACCAGCGCGCCTGGAATTGCGTCGTTGTATTTGTAGTGACTTCCATTTTACCGTGCCTGCTCCACCACTCTCTCCGTCGTGAATCAGATCTAGCCACTTGTCAGCTTGTTCAGTCGACTCAAAGACAACGCACGGCACTTGCTGTATCTCATTACCAGCGTAGCGCTGAGCTAAGGATTTCAGCTTCGCCGCGTCTTTTGAGCTCAACTCATCCTCAATCAGCGATGGTGTCTCCAAGGCTCGGAGTGCTGTAAGTCGCCTATTTCCGTCATAGATGATGTACTGATCCCGCTCATCGTCATCCTTTATTGCGATAAGCTTCTGGGTAGGATTGAGACCGTTGTTGACGATGTGCTCAGCTAATGCAATGAGTTTGCTACCCTGCGCCCTTGCCATTGAATGGAAGGCGTCTCGCTGACTCGTCTGATGGTCCGGTAGACGGTAGTTGTTGGGGTCAGCCCTGAGTTGGCTTAATTCGATGTCACTGTTGTACGGATAGGTCGTTGACATGAATGATAACGTATGAGGATGATGTGCCTAACGCTCAGACACACAGCCTGCCCGGATCTAACATTGCCTGTGGATGAAGCCGCCGTGGTGTGCGGCTGTGGTTGAACTCCTGCTAGACACCCTACCCCCGCCGATCTAACCTCAGCGCAGCGGCGGCGGGTCCGAACCTGCGTTGCCGCTGCCAGCGCCTGAGCCACCACCAGCCTCGTCATGGGCGTCTGGGTAGCCGAGGTCGAAACTTGATGACTGAAGCGCAGCCAATGCCAGGAGCACCAAGACAAAAAGTCGTGTGAGCCATTTCATTGTGACTGGATGATGCGCCGCGTGGTGCGCGGCTGGTTGTTGTTGGCCTGGTGGTGACAGGCGTTTGCTATAGGCTAACGATTTGCTGCCAGGGATGCAAGGGCTAGGGGCTGCGGTGCGGGCGCTTTGGCTTGAGTCGGTGTGGTGCGCCGACGCGGTTGTTATGCTGGTTTCTCTATGATGACGACGCGGCTAATTTGCCGCGAAACCCAACCGGGCACTGACCGAACTTACAGAGTCGCGAAATACCTGCAATTCGGTCGAAGTCAATTCGGCTTCATGGTGGTAGCCCGAATACGCTCCGCTCGTTATCCGAACAGTTATATTCTCTGTAGCGCCTCCCATGATATCGAGAAGATCCATATCTACTGTTGCAACAGCGTCTTCTTGATGACGGCAGCCATACTGACTGCAGGATACGTCGCTGCCTACTTCTGTGAGCGGAAGAACAACGAGGCTGTCGCCGACCAAAAAGCGAACTTGTGAATAACGACGCCAATCATCACTGAAATTGTTAGTGTAAATCTGGGCGCTTCGTTGGGAGCCGTCCTTTGCGAAGATGCCGCGCAAATAAATATCGCTGCGCTGGACTGGCACAAGCCCACGCCTCCACATCTCGCGGGTTGAGATAGTAGCAATCAGCTCAAGAGGATCGTCAAGCCCTGATATAGCGATGTCACCCCTGACCCTGGGCGTAGTGTCAACTGTCTCTGCCATCACCCCGCATCCTGCCACCAGCGCTGCCATCAGCAGCCACGCATATCTATTCATCTCGTTACTCGTCTATTTGGTGAAGGGGAGAGGGGTTGACCGGCTTCTCTCGGTCTAATTCAAGCCAAATCGCTCTTTCGCAATCGACCATGACCTCATGCACGCGCCTCGGGTCCAATCCGATTTTAGGGCTAACGTCCTTCTGTGGTGATCCCCGACGCCTACCTGCAACAGCGGCTCTTCCGGCGGCGGCGATAAAGCCAAGTACAATAGCAATTACGCCAATTGTCTTGGGTATGCTCTCAGTGATCGGCTTCTCGCCGATCACTACACGCTCAGCAATCGTCCGCTCAACAAATTTATTTTCCTCCTCAACCACGCGCCGGAAAGCGGTCGTGTCGCCGATCTCGGACGCCATCACTTTGGCATCCTGAAAGATTTGTAGCGCTTGCCGTGCCCAGTGGCTACGATCCGACTGCAACAGCGCAGCTTCGCCCAGCAATCCAGCATAGCGCCTCGTATGCGCAAGTTTTATGGCGGTCGGGATTGAGATGCCGCCAGTTAACTTGTAGGCCTCCATGTATCGCAGGCCCGCGCGTACGAGCAAGCTGTCCTCATAGTACATACTGGCCCGTGCTAACCGCACCGCAAAGGCGCGCCGCCTCCCGTCAGTGGCCCAAGTCGCAAAGGCATATGAACCAGCTCGCTCTAATGAATCAAGTTCCAGGTACATCGACCGCATGAGGGCCAAAGAGTCTGGATCACTTGACTTTCGCAGGAGGTTTATCCTATCAAATGCATTGTCCACATATCGTTCATCAGACGTATCGCAGCCCATGAGCAGCAAACACGACAAAGTAACCGCTATGGCACTACTCCGGAACCAAGTTCTGGTCATGGAAGCCAACCTGGATAAGCTGAATGGTGAAACAGTAGACACTCTGCTGAAGGAAGCACAAGAAGTTTCCAAGAGGGCAGGTGTACCCCTTGCTCCAGAGCCACCTTGTCCCCTCCCGTGCTTTAATCCTGTCACGCTTGAATGCGAAGAACCCTGCGAATCCCCCTAGCTAGGCCTCACCTGAACCCGTACCGACAAACGAGCTTGACAGATCTAACATGTCAGGCTCGTTTTTTTGTAGAAAGAAATATGCCCGCTAGGGCACGTCGCTGTACTTGACGATCTCCGCGTGCATTTCGACGCTCGTCATCGAGGTGTCATCATCGGCGCTCGAGAAGATCGGGTAATACGTTTTGTCGCGATTCCAGACAGCCACACGGCCAATACCAATCTCCTTCAGCCACAACACTTGCAGGCCGCTACCGAGCCGGATCACGTACGGGCCATCAGCAAACGCCCGATCTTCGTATACATCGTTGAGGGTGGTCCCTCCGGCATAGCGCACCATCTGGAACTCATAACTGTTGCCGCTAAAGCGATCCAACACGCCGCTTCGAGGCACGGTGAGCCCTTCCCATCCAGCATCTGCTTTCTCCTGCGCAACAGAAATGGTGCGCGCAGTCTTGACGAGCACGCCTTTCTTGATAGTCCACACCCCAACAGAAACGGCACTTAAAACCGTAGACACAGGTGCGGTGTGGACATTTTCGCCTTCCACGCCCGAGTCAAGGATAAGAGCGGAAACTGGTACTTGGTAGTAACCTCTCTTTGGGCGCTCTAGCCTGCCTGCTCGGGCTAGTCTAGCTAATTCGTTACGAGAGTAATCCTCGTTGACCCCAAGTTCAGAGGCAAGACGCCTCGCAATCTCCGATGCCTTCATGGGGCGCCCCTCGTTGGAGATGAGCGTAAATATCCTTTCGGGGAGACTTATTTCCATGAAGATGCTGTAAAGTCACTAATTATCACTAGTGACAACTAGTTATAAGTAATGTATTTTGCTACTTTGTAGCCGTTACCACTACAAGCGACTACAAAGTAGCAATGGACGGAAAGCGAAACAATCATCCGATCTCGGTTCGAATCGACCCAGACCTGGACCCCATCCTCCGAGATGAAGCCAAGCGTAAGCAACGCTCACTTAACTGGATGATCAACAGGTTCGTGCGCGAGGGCCTAAAGCCTGACCATGCGCAAGCGATGCCAGTGGGGGAGTCGGCATGAGCACGACACACGAAGTATTCCTCGGCGTGGACTCCGACGGCACGGGCTACCTGTACGAGAGCAAGCCTGACGTGATCGAAGAGGACGAAGACGTTGTCTTCGAGGGCGATGGCGAGATGGACTTAGGGCAGATCAGCCTTCTGCCTGGCTGTAACCTCACCAACCTCTTCGGCTTCACCGTTCGCTCGGGCAAGTGCTACCGCATCGCCTTCAACGCTGAGGAGGTATCGGCATGAGACGCTTCCAAGCAGGCGATACGGTCTACCTGACCCTTCCGGGCGGATCGGAAATCCCCTACGTCTACTGCAACCCCGGCGCCCCGTTGAAGCAGGGCAGCGGCTGGAGCTATGGCGGCTGGTTCGATGTCCGCGAGGACTTCGACGCTTACCAGGATGGCTGCTGGCTGCCCACGTTCACGCTCGCCGACATGGAAGCCTTCCTGAGCGGCACCGCGACGTGCGACTATGGCACCTTCAGACGCTACAGCAAGGCCCGGCGCGAGGCCGCATCCAAGCTGCACAGCTGGCTACGCCGCTACGAGGTCGCGGGCAACTACGTCTTTGCCAGCCGCATCGTGGGCCGCACCATCACGAGCCTGTGTGAACTGGAGGAAGATGAGCTCGGCGTCGTACAGCAGGCCGCGATGGACGAGCATGCCGAGCGGCAGTACGGCGTCCCGATGACGCGGAACCGCCGAGGCGCGGCGCACAGACGATTCGCGGAGGTGGCCTGATGCTGACAAAGCCTGAACCCATAGCCCTTGACCTTGCAATCTTTATCGTCTTCGTGATCGTCGTGTGTGTCGCCATTGCTGCCCTGATAGGGCAGAAGCGCCCTCCCTTTGGAGGTGCGACATGACGGCCACGAAGCCAACAGGCACCGCGCCCAGCTTCCGCACGCACAAGCGCCGCAAGCACAGTTTTCTGGGCGTGCAGCGCTGCATCACCTGCGGCACTCGGCTCGACACGAATCATCAGCGCTCGCGGACATGGTGCCCTTCGAACCCGCGGCACATCGACCTGAGCTACTACACGCCAGCCAAGGAGTCGAAGCCAACGAAGGTCTACGACCACAACGCCAAGACCGAGCGCCCCTACCAATACGCATGACTACGGGCCGGGGTGGCTATTTCAGCCTGCCGACAGGGTGACGGCACTCAAGGTGGGAGGCCCCGGCCCAAACTTTTTCAAAGAACAAATTGGGCTCTACGCCCACGGCATCACCACAAGCGGCGACGGGCGCACCACAGCCCCCGCCGCGCCTTCGGGCAGCGAATGGCTGCCAGTAAAAATCAACCTGCAAACCGTACGATGCCAAGCATTAACTCAGTCAAGAACTTGCACAGGCAAACCACACGAAGGTTGCTCACTGACGCGGACATCCGCATTGTGCTCGTCCACTTGAAGTATCACCTCGGTATGAGGTACAAGGCCATCGCCCAAAAGCTGGGTGTGGACGCTACTCGCATATCCAAAGTAGTGGCGGGCGATGCTCGCTTCACAGACGAGCAGAAACAGCTCCTCGATATGCTCGCCTTGCTCAAAGGCTTTGACATGCTGGCTGTGGTCGATAGCGCTGATGGCTCACTCCTTGACGAACTAGCCACGATCATTGCTGCCGCCAGTGATGAACTCAAGAGCCAACTGGAAGGCTCATCCATTGCCTCAAGCGCCATGAACCACCAGCGTGTGCGGCGCGGAGCCGAGGCCTGGGGGCTGGAACTCGTCCGAGACGCTCGCGGCCCTCAGCCCCGCACCAAGACGCCTCGCTGGACCTCGGCCTCCGGCGACGGCCACGCGGCCAGCATCGCCACTCCGATCACGCCTGACCCGGTTAGTGCGGCTCAGTAGTGCCGGGCTCCTCTCGTCATATCGCCCCGAGCCGGTCCCAGGAGATCACCCGCCGCGACCGCCCAGCCGTGAACATTCCGGCTGATGGCTTGGGCGTAGCTCCCGAGCAGGTAGCTGCGGTCGTCGGTGTGTTGGTGCCAGTGTTGCACGAGCATCTAACAGCGCCACTTCTCAGCGAGATCGAAGCCCTGCGCGAGAACAACCGCTACATGGCAAGGGAGATGAGGCGGATGCGGACGCAGATGCAGCGGCTGAGCGATGAGAAGGAAGCCTATGTCTCCATCACGGAGGCTGGCAGGCTGCTCGGCTACAAGCGCACCCAGGTGAACGCCTTGGTTGCTGAGCTATCGAGCCCAAGGCAGGGCGGTAGCTGCACGGCTGCGCATGCCATCATGATCTACACCAAGGGAAAAAGCGGCCGCTTCGTGAGGTGGACGGGCCAAGGTGTGAAGCGTGTCCGCGTGAGCGAACTGCGCGAAGCCATCGAAAAGGAGAGGGGCCTGTGATGCGAGCACTGATCTACCTCTACCTCCTAAGACGATCCATAGGAAAGCTACGCCAGCTCTTCGGCGGAACGACCAGCATCATCGTGGCCTCATCGGGCGAAGTGCGCATCAGCACGGGGCTGAGCGAGCGTGACGCGGATCTGCTGGCTGATGCCGCCTTCCGCTACAGCCAACAAAAAAAGGCGGCGCCCTCAACCTGCATGAAGGGGCGCCGCCAAAACACTCATAACTAACCAGAATGTAGGTGAGCTATGCCTGAATCACAAATGGGTGCATCCAAGCCCATCGTAGACCCCATACCGAGGGGCAGACTGAAGCCCTTCGAACTCGCTGCCTTCGAGCACTCGCCAAGTGGTGCCAAGCATTGCACCATCCACGTCCACGCTCTTGCCGTGGGCACGGCCCTTCGAGCAGCCTTTGATACGTACTGCATCTGGCGCGGCTGGCCTGAAGACACGCCATACCGGCTTGAGCATGGTGGGCACAAGCTGGTGGCCATAGTTGGGGGTGAGACTATCACCATCATCCCCGCACAGTATGCCAC
The DNA here is from genome assembly GCA_038747545.1 of Bacteroidota bacterium. Lineage (GTDB taxonomy): Bacteria > Bacteroidota > Rhodothermia > Rhodothermales > JBCCMF01 > JBCCMF01. The sequence goes on along the minus strand of JBCDJT010000082.1, from coordinate 1,369 downwards.
CGCGAAGGCGCTGAAGATGGGTTACACCAACACAGGCGTTGTGCTGCCGCGTGACCTGAATATGGCCCCAGTGGCGGAGGTGGCAGCGTGAGCGATACCGCACTCCAAGTAGTAACAGCGCAGGCTGTGCAGGCCGCCGTTGAGTTCGACAAGAGCCAAGTCGAGCTCATCAAGCGCACGCTGATGGACCCAGAGGCTACGATGGAGGAACTAAGCCTCTTCATCACCTTCTGCAAGCGTACCGGCCTTGACCCCATCGCCAAGCAGATTTACGCGATCCACCGCTACGACAAGCGGAAAGGCGGCAAGGTGATGAGCATACAGACGAGCATCGACGGATTCCGCATCATCGCCGAGCGCCACGGCAAGTACGCGGGCCAGGTTGGGCCTTTCTGGTGCGGATCCGACGGCGAATGGAAAGACATTTGGCTGGGCAACGGCAAACCCGTAGCCGCTAAGGTCGGCATCCTTCGGCACGACTTCAAAGAGCCGCTGTGGGGCATTGCCAAGTGGTCGAGCTACGCGCAAGAGCGCTCGCCCATGTGGAAGAACATGCCTGAGCACATGCTGGCCAAGTGCGCGGAAAGCCTTGCGCTTCGGCGCGCGTTTCCGAACGACCTGAGCGGCATCTACACCCGCGAAGAGATGCACCAAGCAGAGGAAGCGACATACGAGGTTGTGCAGGAGCCCAGCAAAGGCGACCAGAGCCGCCAGCTCTATGCGGTAGAGGAGACCCCTGTCGTTGCCAAGAGCACGCCAAGAACCCGGCCAGCAGGCGACGGCGCAGCGAGCGAGCCAGAGGCGGCACAGGGCAAGCCTGAACCATTCACGTACGTCAGGCTCAACGAACGGCTCATCAAGGCCGGCTTCGCCAACAACGATGGCGGCCGGCGGCTCAAGTGCGCCTTCGCTAGCTCCTGCATCGGCGGCTACTACGGCGACTCTGACCACACCATCGAGGCGCTGGCCGTGCTCAAGGATAACGAAGCGGAGTGGGCCAATGTGATCCTTAACAGGCTCGCACGCAAGAGCATGCAGGGCTTCAGCCTGAAGGACTTCTTCGTCTTCATACGCGACATGAAGCCCGACATGTCGAACGAGCAGGGCTACAGCAAAACCATGGACGATTACAAGGCCATGCTGGCCGCAACCTCGAACGGATAGCATGAGCTACACCCCACCACCACGCTGCCCCGACGCCATCCGCAGGTGCCATCTCCCCGATTGGATCAAGGTCGTCTGGATGGAGATCCGCGCTGTGCAGGGCAACAATGACTGGGCCTGGGCAAAGGCAGCCATGGTTTGCCAAAACTCTCTCGTGGCTCCTCTATCCGGGGCTTCCCCATTTTCATTCTTACCTCCCTGAAGA
>JBCDJT010000081.1:0-22887 GCA_038747545.1 Bacteroidota bacterium | reverse complement strand
GCGTCAGGCTGGCGCCCACGAGCGAGTACGAGTACAGCGCCATCGCCAGCACCGTTTGAAACTGCGTGAGCAGCACGAGGCCGAGCGCGCCGAAGAGCACGATGAACAGCCGCTGCATGTTGAGCTTCTGCTGCTCCGAGGCGTCGGGGTTGACGAACCGCTCGTAGATGTCGTGGCTGGCGCTGGTGGAGGGCACGAGCAGGAACGTGTTGCCCGTCGAGAGCACGATGGCGATGGCGGCGGCCAAGAGTAGGGCGCCCATCAACGTCGGTAGCCCGTTGCTGGCGATGTAGAGGATGATCGTCTCGGAGGCGGCGCGGCCAAAGACCGAGGTCTCGGTCATGAGGTCGGGGTAGACGGCGCGGCCCACGATGGCCAAGAGCGCCATCGCCGTCTCGATGGTGATGATGCCGATCACCATGCCGATCACCGCCTTGCGCGCCGAGTTCGCGTCCTTCGCGGAGAAGAACTTCTGGTAGATGCCGCTCTCGCCCATCAGCAGTAGGAACGTGGGCAGCGCCACGCCAACGACCCACAGGATGTTGTGGCCGCCCATGATGTCGGTGTGCCCCTCGGGCAGGTTGGCGATGACCTCGGCCACGCCGCCGTTCGTGAACACCATGTACGGCAGCGCGAACAGGATGCCGAGCGTGATGATGATCCCGTTGAAGAGGTCTACGCTCACAATCGACGTCATCCCCGCGAACGCCGTGAACGCCACGATGATGGCCGCGGTGATGTACATGCCGGCTTCGGCCGAGATGGCGCCGTCGGTGACGATGCTGAGCACCCAGCCGCCGCCGCGAAACTGGTAGGCCGCGATGGTCACGTAGGCGAGGATGATGGCGACGGTGCCCAGGAGCCGCGCCGTGGCGTTGTAGCGCGTCTCCAGGATGTCGGGCACGGTGTACTGCGCGATGCGCCGCACGCGGTCGGCGATGAGGTACACCACGATGATGCCCATCCACCCGCCGAACGAGAACCACAGCTCCGCGATGCCCGTCCGGTACGCTAGCCCGGCGCCGCCAAAGAGCGAGCCCGACCCGATCCACGTACACACCAGCGTGCCCACCAGCAGCGCCACAGGCACCGAGCGCCCCGCCACCATGAAGTCGGCGTGGCTCTTCACTTGGCGGCTCTTGTAGATACTGACGCCAATCAGGATGGCGAGGTACAGGGCAACAGTTCCGATATACATGAGCGCGGGCGGCGGATGGAGGCGTGAAGCTGCCCAAGATACGATTCCGACGGTAAAGGGAAAGGGCGTCGCTGGCCCGCTTGCTGTTGCGTAGGGCGTAATACCACGGTGCGATTCCGGTAGGCTGCTCCGTCGAACCCTCCAAATCGGACCCAAAAGAGCGGAACGTGGGCGCTGCTGACCCAGGAGTGGATGGCCTTGGTGCTCGCTGAAGGTGCTGCACCTCGCACGAGCACATCAGGCAGGTCTTTCGCCAGTGTTCATGCCGACCGCAAGCACGCGCAAACGGCTTGTGAGTACCTTACGCAGCAAAACGGCAGGTAGAGCTGCTTTGCTTCCTTCGAGGATACGTTTATGACAGACACAATGGCGTCGGCGGAGCGGCGCGAGGCGGTGCGGCAGCTGCTGCGGATAGACCAGGACCGGGCCTACGTGGGTCGGCTGGATGCGGAAGCGCTGGATGCCCGCGGGCAGCGGCAGGTGCGCGAATACGTGGCGGGCGTCACGCGCTGGCGGCGCTGGTTCGACTTCCTGCTGGCGGCGTTTTACCGCGGTGACTTTGCGCGGATGGACCGCAAGCTGGTGCAGATCCTTCGCATCGGCTTGTACGACCTGTTCCACCAGCACACCCCGGACTACGCCGCGCTCAACGAGGCCGTCAACCTGGCGCGGGCCGAGGCCAACGAGGGGGCGGGCAAGCTCGTCAACGCCGTGCTGCGGACGGCCCTGCGGCGGCAGCACGACTGGCCTGTGCCGAAGGGCTCAGCCGCAAAGCAGCTCGCCATCCGGCAGTCGCATCCCACGTGGATGGTCACGCGATGGCTGGAGCAGTTCGGCCCCGATGAGACGGCTGCGCTGCTGGCTCACAACAACGCCCGCCCGCACTACGGCGTCCGGGTTCGCGCAGGCGACACGGCTGCGCTGCTCGCCAACCCCAACGCCACGGCATCGTCCTACCTCGACGACTTCGTGCGCATGCAGCAGCTCCAAGGCATCATCGCTGATGTCAAGGCTGGGACGCTCGCCGTGCAGGACGAAGCGGCGGGGCTGGTGGTGCGCGTGCTCGACCCGCAGCCCGGCGAAGTGATCATCGACACCTGTGCGGCGCCCGGCGGCAAGGCCCTCTACGCTGCCGACCGGATGCAGCACACGGGCCGGATCGTGGCCGTAGACCGCCACGAGGGCAAGCTGAAGCTCTTGGCCAAGGCCGCGGGCCCGCGCTCGATCATCGACACCCACGTCGCCGATGCGCGCACCTTCACCGCCAGCGCCCGGGCCGACGCGGTGCTGGTCGATGCGCCTTGCTCGGGCACGGGCGTCCTCGCCAAGCGTGCCGACCTGCGGTGGCACCTCACGCCCGAGAACCTGCCGCGCCTTGCCGCGCTGCAGGACGCGCTGCTGGATCAGGCCGCTACCATGGTGAAGCCCGGCGGTCGCCTCATCTATTCCACCTGCTCGCTTGAGCCCGAGGAAAACACTGATCGGATCGCCGCCTTCCTAAAGCGTCATCCTGCGTTCCAGCGCGAGGCGCTGCCCAGCGCCATCCCCGCCTCGATGCGCACCGCCGATGGCGACTACCGGGCGCTACCGCAGCACCACGGCACCGATGGCGCGTTTGCTGCGCGCCTGCGCCACACCGCTTAACCCCCGTAGCGCAACATGCGGCGGGCACGCAGCTCGCGCCCATGTGCTGCAACCTCAAGCGGTAGGAGAACGTCCAGTGGGCGATGCTTATCCCCTCGACGATTCTCGTGCTCCTGGTATGGAGCGGGCTGCCCTCCGCGGCGCAGGCCCAGCCTTCCGATGAGTGCGTGATACTCTTCCACGGCCTCGCTCGCTCGTCCAGCTCCATGAAACCCATCGCCCGCCGCCTTGAGGCCGAAGGGTACCAGGTGGTGAACGTCGATTACCCTTCTCGGGACTTCACCGTCCAAGCACTCGCGGGTGCCCACGTGCCGCAGGGCATTGCCAGCTGTCGCGCCACAGACGCCACGCGCATCCACTTCGTCACGCACTCGCTCGGCGGTATCCTGGTCCGGCACTACCTGAAGGACCATCCCGTGCCCGACCTCGGGCGTGTCGTCATGCTCGCTCCACCCAACCAGGGTAGCGAGGTGGTGGACGACTGGAAGGAGGCGCCCGGGTATGCGTGGCTGAACGGGCCAGCAGGCCAACAGCTGGGCACCGACGCGCAGAGTGTGCCGCTGCAGTTAGGCCCTGTGACCTATCCGGTCGGCATCATCGCTGGCACGCGAACCGTGAATCCTCTCCTGTCGCAGAGCTTGCCCAACCCCGACGATGGCAAGGTGAGCGTGGCGCGTACCAAGGTGCGGGGCATGACGGATCACATCGAGGTTCCGCACAGCCACACCTTCATCATGCGTTCAGCCACCGTGCAGGATCAGATCCTCCACTTTCTTCAGCACGAGGCGTTTGCCCGCGAGCCCGCTGACGCGTGAGCCCCCAGCGGTCGTAATGCACCTGTAAAACTTGGTTTGACGTCAAGCGATGTGAGGTACACGATGCCTGAGGGCGCAACAATCTGGCTTGATGTTGGTCTAGGCAAACATTAGGCTGCGGCAGTTTGTGTGCATACGACTATGAAGAGACGACATACTCTCCCCAGCGTGCTCTTGTGGATCGCCGTGTGGATCGGCGGCGTGGGAGTCAGCGCCACACCCCTTGACACACTCCGCGACGCCGTCGCTGCTATCGAAGCCAAAGAGTTTCAGACGGCCGTCCAACTGCTGGAGCCCCTGGTGGCATCTGACCCGGCGTACCGCGACCCCGAGCTGGGCGCTGCCGCCTACTGGCTGGGCACCGCCTACGGCCGCCAGGGAGAAGACAGCAAGCAAGACCAAGTGTGGGCCACAGGCCTCAACGCCCTCTACAACCAGGGCAGCTTCGACATCCGCCTGGGCGATGCCTACCTGCGCACCCTCTTCTCCGAAGACATGGAGGGGCAGCTGGCCCAGGCCAGAGCGGTATACCTCGAACTGCTGCTCTACGCGGATCGTGCGACTGCGCCCGGCGAGGCGGCCATCCTGGCGCCCTACCTGACGCAGCTGGCCATCATCATGGATGAGGTGGACCGCGATGAACTGCTCGTCCCCTCTGAGACGCTAGGCTGGCAGCTGCGCGACGGCATGATGCCGCAGCTGTTCGAGTGGCTGCGCCGCGCCGACTCGCTGCCCGCCACGCGTGAGAACGAACGCCTCGACGAGCATCTGCAGCGGGTCGGACATGCGATGAGCCGCTACGCCCGCCCCGACGCCCAGAGCCGCCTCGACGCCCGTGGCGAGACGTGGGTGCGCTACGGCAAGCCGTACAGCGTGAAGAAGCTCACCTACGATGAGCCGCGCTTCACCGACCTCCTGTTCTCGCCCGGCGGCCCAGCCATCAGCGTGGCCGAGCTGCCTGTGGCCGAGTTTTGGGTCTATGCCCACATCGATCGGGCCGCCTACTTCATCTTCGTAGAAGACCGCGACGAATACTACCGCGAGGGCGATACCGAGGACCTTATCCCGCGCGCCCTCCGGCAAGGGTTTACGCCATCGCGACGGGGCACACGCAAAGCGCAGACAACCATCGCGCTCATGCGCTACGTCTTCCGCGAACTGGCCGTCCTGCATCCCGACTTCGAGACGCGCTACAACGAGGTGGAGACCTATGCGTCCATCGCAGAGGACGGCTTGGCGCCCGCCAGCTACGCGCGCCCTGGCGTCTTTGCCCGCCGCAGCGTGGTGCAGACCGCCGCCGACGACCAGCAGATGATGCGGGACCGCGAGCTCTATGTGCCGGAGACGTACACCGAGACGCTGGGCGAGTTTGGACCGCTTGAGGTGGCCAGCCGCGTAGTCCGCTTCCTCGACCCCGACGGTACCACGCGCACCGAGGTGTTCTGGGCACCCGAGCCCGGTTCCATGCTGCTGCCGCGCCGCGAACGCCGCCGCCTGCGTGACATGGACGTCGACCTCAGCCAGTACTATATGGTGGCCACAGCCATCCAGAAACGCCCCGACTATACCGACCGCGTCATCAGCCACAACCGCTTCTTCGCGGTAGACCTACCCGTGGATGACACCATGACGCTGCCCGTGCAACGCCTCACCGCGCGCGGCGACACCGGGCGCTACCACCTCGCCCTCCAGTGGAACCAGCACCTCATCCGCGACCTCGACGAGCAAGACGTCGGCGAGGCCATCAAGATGGGCTCCGCACGCTTCGACGACCTCGACGCCCTCTCCAACGATCCCAGCGTGCTGGAGATGAGCGACCTCGTACCGCTCTTCAGCCTCGACGCCGAGGGCTTCATCGGGGCCGACGGCGAGATCCAAGGCCAGCCCTACCCGTTCGGCACGCTCACCAACGACATGCCCGTAGCGCTCACGTTCGAGGTCTACCACCTCACGTATGGCACCAACGACGCCACGCGCTATCAAGTCGAGTACGAGATTGAGCGCGCCGCCGATGACACGCGCCTGCGCCTGCGCGGCGCCGACGAAGGGCGTACCTCCACGCAAGCCACCTACACAGGTACCTCACGCACGGCCAAAGAGTCCATCTTCGTAGACCTCAGCCAGTGGTCGGGCCGCGGCGATCTCGTCATCACTGTGCGCGTCACCGACCTCAACACCGATCAGCAGGTGGAGCGCAGCGTGGCCTTTGAGCTGGTGGCCGAGGACGACGACTAGCGTGGACAAGAAGGATTTCTTCGAACGCGTCTGGGAGGTTGTAGCCGAGATCCCGCACGGCAAGGTCACCACCTACGGCATCATTGCGGAGCACCTGGGCATGAAGAGCAGCGCCCGCACCGTGGGGTGGGCCATGAACGCGGCTGTGGGCACGGGGCTGCCCTGCCATCGCGTAGTCAACCGCTTCGGTGCGCTCTCGGGTAAGCGCCACTTCGATGGCCCTGACGTGATGGAGGAGCGGCTGCGCTCCGAGGGTGTCGTATTCGACGACGACGGCTGCGTGGTGCTCAGCGAACACTTGTGGCGGCCCCGCTCACCATCGGGTCAAGATTGACGTTGGGTGTACGAAGTGCGAGACGTCCCCCGTTCGGCAGAGGCATCTCCTCGACCGCACCCACCGCACCCACCGCACCCACCGCACCCATGCGTCTGCTCCTCCTCGCACTCATCTTGAGCACCGCAGGCTGTGCCTCCACGGCCATGCCTGAGCCGTTCGGCACCGACACGCCACTGCCCGCCACGACGCTCACGGCAGCCCGCCTCGATACCGCCGTCATCGGGTCGATGGCGCGGCAGATCGATGCGCAAGCGCTCGACCTCCACAGCCTGCTGATCCTGCGCGGCGGCAAGCTGGCGTTCGAGGCGTACTACAACGGCTACACGCGCCACACGCCGCACGACATTCGCTCGGCCACCAAGAGCATCACTTCGCTCCTAACGGGCATCGCCATCGACCAAGGTGCGCTGGGCAGCGTCGACGAGCCGCTGATGGAGCACCTGGGCGCTGGCTATCCCGACATCACCGACAAGGACGACCTGACGCTGCGGCACCTGCTCACGATGAGCAGCGGGCTGGACTGTCACGACCGCGACCGCACAACGCGGGGTCAGGAGGACCGCATGTACCGCTCGAAGGACTGGGTGCGCTACTTCCTGTCGCTCAACCGCACCTATGCCCCCGCCGACACCACGCTCTACTGCACGGGCGGCGTCGTGGCCCTCGGTGCAGCCATCGCAGCGGCCACCGACCAGGATGTCGCCGCGTTTGCCGATGCGGTGTTGTTTGCACCTCTTGGCATCGAGAACTACCAGTGGGAGCGCTTCGACGACGGTCGGCAGGTGGACACAGGCGGTCACCTCTGGATTACGCCGCAGGGACTCGCCAAGATCGGGCAGCTCGTGCTGCAGGAAGGCACCTGGGAGGACAGGCAGCTGATCTCCCCCGCATGGATTGCAGAGTCCACCAAGCAGCACACCACCTCCGATGGACAGCGGTACGGCTACCTGTGGTGGCGGTACCACATCCCGTACGGCAACACCACGGTCGAGGTGGTTAATGCGACCGGTAACGGCGGGCAGAATATCTTCATCGTGCCCGCCTACGACCTTGTGGTGGTGACCACGGCGGGCTACTACAACTCGGACAAGGCAGGCATCCCGCACGAGCTGATGTTTCGCGGCATCCTCCTCGCGATTCCAGAAATCCAGGAGGCCGTAAAGCAGCACCAGCGCGCGCAAGCGTCAGCGGGAGCGAAAAACCAGTAGGATGGCGAACACGGCGAACACGGCGTGCGGCACGACCGCCGTCACCACGGGCGAGAGCGTGCCGGCGTAGCCAAACGGCTCGGTCAACAGCATCAGCGCGAGGTAAACGAACGCCACGCCCAGCCCCAGCCCGATCTGCACCGTCTGCCCGCCGCGCCGCCGCTTCGACGCCAGCGCCACGCCGATGAACACCAGAATCAGGTTAGCCAGCGGATACGTAAACTTCTTGTAGTAGTCCACGGTGGGCTTGCCCATGTCGCTGGCGCCCACCAGCTGCAGTTGCTCTACGTGGAACGCGGCCTCGGGGATGGTCATCTTGTCCACATCGTTCTCCGTGCGCGCGAAGAACGACGGCAGCACATTCAACGCCGTGTCCAGCTCAGCTACCTGCCGCATGATGGGCCAGCTGCCTCGCGAGAAGTCGCGGTGCAACACCTTCTCCATCTGCCAGATGCGGAGCGAGTCGTTCCAGCGCATCTGCTCGGCGTCGTAGCGGCTCAGCAGCTTGTTGTCTTCCGAGAACTGATGCAGCGAGACGCGCGTGGCCGTGTTGTTGTTGTCGTTGTAATAGCCGACCGTGACGAAGCTGTTCGGCGCGTTCTGGCGGTGCAACTCGCTCCGGTCCAGCTGCGACGATGACTTCTTCAGGTACTGGTCCTCGAAGGTGAGGTAGACTTGGTTGGTATGCGGCACGATCCAGCCGTTGAACCAAAACATGAAGGCTGTGAGCAGCACGCCAGCCAGCGCATACGGCCGCATGAGGCGGAGGATTGAGACCCCGCCCGCGTTCAGCGCCGAGAGCTGCAGCGTCTGCGAGAGCTTGGCGGTGACGTAGATGGCCGTCAGAAACAACGCCAGCGGCGAGATCTGCCGGACGATGTCGGGGATGTAGTTCGGGTAGTAGACGGTGAATACCGCCTTCATCTCTGCGCCCCGGTCCAGAAAGTCGTCGATGGACTCGACGTAGTGGAGCACGATGAAGAAGAGGATCAGCAGCCCCACCATCAGCACGTAGCCCAGCGTGAGGCGTTTCAGGATATGCCAGTCGAAGGTGGTCACGTATCGTAGCAGTGAGGCAAACAGCAGAACCGTTAAAAACGGACGAAAGGCGGCCAGGCCTGCGCTTTGTTGCGCCAGCGGGCTAGGATGCAACCGCGCGTCGCCCGTATGTTGGACGCATCAACGTGTTCACTGAAATCGAGTTCAAGGCATGAAAGTCCACGAATACCAAGGCAAAGACCTCCTGGCGAAATACGGCGTGGCGGTACAGTACGGCATCGTCGCCGAGACGGTAGACGAAGCGGTGGCCGCCGCCGAGAAGATGCAGGCCGAGCGCGGCACGTCGCTGTTCGTCGTCAAGGCGCAGATCCACGCAGGGGGCCGCGGCAAAGGCGGCGGCGTGAAGCTGGCCAAAAGCATCGACGAGGTACGCGAGAAGGCCACGGCCATCCTCGGCATGACGCTCAAGACGCACCAGACCGGCCCCGAAGGCCAGCTCGTGCGCAAGGTGCTCGTCACCGAAGCCGTGGACATCGCCAAGGAGTTCTACCTGGGCGTGACGCTGGACCGCCAGAAGAGCCTCAACGTCATCATGGCCTCCACCGAGGGTGGCGTCGAGATCGAGAAGGTGGCCGAGGAGACCCCAGAGAAAATCCTCAAGGCGTGGGTCGATCCCACCATCGGGCTGCGCGGCTTCCAAGCGCGTCAACTGGCCTTCGGCCTCGGCCTGGAAGGCAACGCGTTCAAGAGCGCCGTCAAGTTCATCATGGGCCTCTATGCCGCCTACGACGATCTCGACGCCAGCATCGCCGAGATCAACCCGCTAGTGCTGACCGAGCAGGGCGACGTGATCGCCATCGATGCCAAGGTCAACCTGGATGAGAACGCGCTCTTCCGCCACAAGGACTTCGCCGAGCTGCGCGACGTCCACGAGGAAGCACCACTGGAAGTAGAAGCCAGCGAGCACGGCCTCAACTACGTGAAGCTGGACGGCAACGTGGGCTGCATGGTCAACGGCGCTGGGCTGGCGATGGCCACCATGGACATCATCAAGCTGGCCGGCGGCGAGCCTGCCAACTTCCTGGATGTGGGCGGCGGCGCCAATGCGCAGACGGTAGAAGCGGGCTTCCGCATCATCCTGAAAGATCCGAACGTGAAGGCGATCCTCATCAACATCTTCGGCGGCATTGTACGCTGCGACCGCGTGGCCAACGGCGTCGTGGAAGCCGCGAAGCGCGTCGACATCAACGTGCCGCTCATTGTGCGCCTGCAGGGCACCAACGCCGAAGAAGGCAAGCGCATCCTCGACGAAAGTGGCCTGACGATGCAGACGGCTATCCTGTTCAAGGAAGCCGCCGAGGAAGTCAACACCGCTTTGGCTGCGTGATTGCGTCTCAGGTCTGAAGGTCGAAGGTCTCAGGTCATACTGATACCGCGAGCGTCCAGTGTGACCTGAGACTTTGGGACCTTTGACCTGAGACCGGACAATGGCAGCGATACAGCTTGACCGGGTGGTGAAACGCTTCGGCGACTTTACGGCGGTGGATGGGGTGTCGGTGCAGATTGAGCCGGGCGAGTTCTTTTCGCTCCTTGGCCCGAGCGGCTGCGGCAAGACCACACTGCTGCGGATGGTCGCGGGCTTCGAGACGCCAACGGAGGGCCGCATCCTGTTCGGCGGTACGGACGTGACGCGCCAGCCGCCGCAACGTCGGCTCACGGCGATGGTATTTCAGAACTACGCGCTCTTCCCTACCATGACCGTGGGGCAAAACGTGGGCTATGGGCTGGAGGTGCAGAAAGTGCCAAAAGCCCAACGTACCGCACGCGTTGCTAAGGCGCTGGCGCGTGTGGACCTGGCGGGGCTGGAAAAGAAGCCCGTCACCCAGCTCTCCGGTGGGCAGCAGCAGCGCGTCGCGCTGGCCCGTGCCATCGCCATCGAGCCCGACGTGCTGTTGTTCGACGAACCGCTGTCCAACCTCGACGTGGCCCTGCGCGAGCAAACGCGCCGCGAGCTGACGCAGCTCCAGCAGCAGCTCGGCATCACCAGCGTCTACGTCACGCACGACCAGCAGGAAGCCCTGGCGCTCTCGGATCGGATCGCTGTGATGCGGGCTGGGCAGATCCAGCAGGTAGGACCGCCCGAAGCCCTCTACCGCGCGCCCGACACGGCCTTCGTTGCCCAGTTCCTCGGCGGCAGCAACCTCATCGCCGACGCCGCGCTGGCTGAGCAGCTGGCGGGCGAAGCGCCGCCTGCCGACCGCCCCGTGCTCGCCGTACGGCCAGAGCACCTGACGCTGGACGACACCAGCACCGTCCGCGCTGAGGTGCGGGCGCGGCAGTTCTTGGGCATGTTTGCCGAACTCGAACTGGCACTCGGTGGGTTGTCGCTACGGGCATGGGTTGACCCCGCCCTCGCCATCCCCGATACTATCGGCCTGACGGCTACGGCGCACCGCTGGGTGCGTGACGCTTGACTCTCACCTTACCCGCTCCGACCATGCCTCGCGTCGCTGAAAACCTCTCGAAGCTCGAAATCCGTACGGGCCTCGACGGCCTCACGCCAGCCCGTATCATCACGCTTTACCGCCGTGCGCCGCTGCACCGCAACGTCAGGAATCCTGAGCAGGTATGGACGATGTTCGAGCAGTCATCGCTCGTGATCACGGCGTGGGTAGATGACCATTTGGTGGGCATCGCCCGTGTGCTGAGCGATGGGCAGCTGTTCAGCTACCTATGTGACTTGGCGGTAGAGCCCGATGTCCAAGGCCTCGGGGTAGGCAAGAAGCTGCTGGCCGAAGTCCTCAGCGCGTGCAAGGGCACAGAGCTGGTGCTGCGCGACTCGGAAATATCTGCCGGCTACTATGCTAAGCGCGGCTTCAACAAGGTCACCAACGCTTGGCTCAAGCGGGCATAGCCACACGCTGCCTGACCTGTGCCTCTGCTCGGGCGGGCGTGGCCAGCCGGATAACCTGGATGTGTGACTCCGTGGCGATGACGCCCGGCACATCGCGTACGAGGCTGATGAGTAGATCGCGGTCGAGGCGGCTGTGTACGGTGCCGTAGATGCTCACCACCCGGTGCTGCACGTAGAACTGGAAGCCATCAATGCGGACGGGGTCAAGGCGTCGCTCAAAGCGTTGCTGTAGGCGGTAGGCAATGGCTCGGTCCTGCCCGGCTGTCTGCTCTACGGTCGATGCCGATGAGCCACGGAGGAAAGTCAATAACCGTTTCATAGGGCCTGAACGTCGCTGTTCGATCGGGTCGAAGCGGGGACGCGGTTGGGAATACGAACACAGTGAAATACGAAAGCGCGTGTCAGTCGTGATATATCGGAGCGCTTCACACAAAGAGTGCTTCTGTACGCTGACATACACCACCGAGGTGCAGCAAACCTCACGCCAAGATTGATTCTTCATGCGTGAGCGCTTCCAAAAGCGGTTCCTGACCTGTAAATGACGGATGATAGACGGGTTCTCAGCAAGCGAACGCCCAACGCATGCCGCTGAAGATCGAGGCGGCGAGGCGCCAGCATAGCTGCAGCGGCCGACGTAAACTTCGCGAGCTACCCACACTTGCGCTGTGACGCTGAGCAGCGGGGGCTGTACCTTCATCGGTACCCTCCGCTGCTTCCTCGTTGCGCTATGCTGCCCGTTCTTGCTGCGTCGATCCCGTTCCTGAACGAGATGGTGGCGCTCTTTGTGGTGTGCGTCATCATCGCGTACATCTGCTACCGCCTCAACCTGGTGCCCATCGCGGGCTTCCTGATCGCGGGCGTGCTGATTGGTCCCAACGCCCTCGGCCTTGTCTACGACCAGGAACTGGTCGACATCTTGGCCGAGGTGGGCGTGGTGTTGCTGCTCTTCACCATCGGCATCGAGTTCAGCCTGGAGAAGCTCTCGCGGCTGGGGCGGGCCATCTTCGTGGGCGGTGGCGTGCAGGTGGCAGTGACGATCGGGTTGGTGGTGATGATCCTAGCTGCGTTCGGCGTGCCGTGGCAGGCGGGCGTCTATACAGGCTGTCTCGTGGCACTCAGCAGCACCGCTATCGTCCTGGGCCTGCTGTCCGAGCGCGGCGAGTCGGATGCGCCCGCGGGGCGGCTCTCGCTGGCGGTCCTCATCTTCCAAGACCTCGCCATTGTGGTGATGGTGCTGCTAGTGCCCATCCTGGCGGGTACAGGTGGCACCACGATGGAGCTGCTGGGGGTGCTCGGCACGGCGCTTCTGCTCATCCTCGCTGTCATCCTGTTCGCGCGGCGCATCGTCCCGTGGATTTTGGAGCAGATCGCCCGCACGCGGCGGCCCGAGCTGTTTCTGCTGACCATCGTCGCCATCTGCTTTGGCACGGCGGCTATCTCGGCGGTAGCGGGCGTGAGCCTGGCCCTGGGCGCGTTCTTGGCGGGGCTCGTGGTGAGTGAGAGCGAGTACAGCGAGCAGGCGCTGAGCGAGATTCTGCCCCTCCGCACCGTGTTCAACGCCGTCTTCTTCGTGTCCGTGGGGATGCTACTGGATGTGCGCTTCCTCATCACCAACCCGCTGCTGGTGCTGGGGGCCGCGGCGTTTGTGGTCGTGCTCAAGCTCGTCATCACCACGGGCAGCATCCTGCTGCTCGGCTACCCCATTCGGATCGCGGCAGCGTCTGGGCTGGTGCTGGCGCAGATCGGCGAGTTCTCGTTCGTGCTGGAGCGCGCCGGGCGAGCGGCAGGCCTCACGCCAGCTGGCCTCGGCGACACGGGCGCGCAGACGTTCATCGCCGTCACGGTGCTGCTGATGCTGCTCACGCCGTTCATGATGCAAGCCGCGCCCAAGCTGGGCGAGCGGCTTATGCGCACGCCGCTGCGCCGCTTCGGCCACGATCAGGAGGACGAGCTGAGCCAAGACGCCGACGCCCACACGATGGAGGATCACGTTATCGTGGTCGGCTACGGGCCGGCCGGGCGGCGGCTGGCGCAGGTCCTCAACGACACGCAGATCCCGTTCATCGTGATCGAGATGAACCCGGAGTCGGTGGAGGAGATGCGGGAATCCGGCATCCACGCCATCTATGGCGACGCCAGCAGTCGGCATTTGCTGGAGCACGCGGGCATCCACAAGGCCAAGCTCGTCGTCGTCGTCATCAGCGACCCGCGCGCCACGCCGCGCATCATCCAGGCGGCGCACATGCTCAACCCCACCGCGCAGGTGGTGGCGCGCGCCCGCTTCCTCGGCAGTGTTGACCTCCTCCAAGCCTACGGTGCCGACATCGTGGTGCCCGAGGAGCTGGAGACCACCGTCCGGCTGTTCTCGCATGTGCTTGGCGCCTACATGATTCCGCCCGATGTCATCGACGAGCACATCCGCACGCTCCGCGCCGACGACTACCGCATCCTGCGCGGCAGCATCCAGGAAGCGCACCTGATGGTCCTGCAAGGCCTCGACGAAGAGGGCCTGCACACGCGAGCCGTTGCCGTCCGCAAGGGCGCACCTGTGGAGGGGCAAACGCTCGGCGAGTTGCACCTGCGCCGCGACTTCGGCATCACCGTGCTGGCCGTGCGCCGCCAGGGCAAGACCGTGGGCAACCCCGACGGCGGCTTCCGTATCGAAGTCGGCGACCGCCTCGTGCTCGTGGGCCGTGCCGACCAGTTCGCCGCCTGCGCCGACCTCTTCCGTGAAACGCCGCAGCCAACCGCATAGCGGCGCGCATTCAGGCCGGACGGCTCAGCGCTTAATCAGGATCGCCCAGTCCATATCGGCCTCCGAGGGCGGTGCGCCGATGGTCAGGCTGCCGTCTGCCGAGACGCTTGTGGCGCCGCCGACGAAGGCGCCAGTTCTCGGGTTGAACCACGACATCTCGTAGTCGCCGTCAATGCCGTTGAGCGTGACGCCCGGCTTTTCGCCGAGCTTCTGATAGATCACGTAGGCTTCGTCCTCCTTGCCCATGACGTAGTCGTTGGGGTCAGCGGTGGCGTCATCCATCGGCTCCATCTCCCAGAAGGGCACGCCGCTCTGGGTGAAGAAGTCGAGCGCGTAGCGGCTCTGGTCCCACATGTTGTTGCGGGTGCGCCAGTCCTCGCAGGTGAGGTCGGAGTGCGGGTGCTCATAGCCGAAGTACCACTCGATGCCCCATGCTCCAGCCATCAGTGCGCCCCACAGCGCGTTCTGGCGCGCGTTGTTGTGCTCCGGGTTGACGTCGTCGGGCACGAGCGAGTACCGGTGGTCGCCCGGCTCATCCACGGCAATGGCCCACACCTTATCCAGCGCCTGCGACAGCTGCCGCCACCGCAGTGCTTCGCGATGCACGTTGCCGAAGTCGGCGCGGTTGGTTTGGAGCGAGATGCCCGTGTACTTCGACTCCGGGCCCAGCAGGTCGTAAAACTCCTGGCCGTTGTGGATGACCACGTGGTGCTGGTATGGGTCGTTGTCGTAGAAAAATTGCGCGCACGCCAGCCGCTGCGTGGTGGTCTGCCAGGGCGTGGGGTGGTTGGCCCACTTGCCGTTCTCCTCGCCGATGTTCCAGTTGAGCGCCAGGTGGTGACCGAAGCGCGCCATCAGTTCGCGGTAGTACAGCTTGCGTTGTACACCCACGTCGCCGTTGTCGAGCAGCCCCTGGTTCTCCGATTCCGAGGTCTTGAAGTGCAAGAACATCCCCAGGTTGTTGGCATGCTCCAGCACGATCTCCCACTGGTCCAGCTTCGAGACGTCCAGGCGGTCATAGACGTCGTACGAGATGTAGGGGAAGACGTTTTTGTCGTCGCCCGCGATGTTCATGGGGAGGAACGAGACGGCGTTCATGCCCTTCGACGCCAAGTAGTTGATCGCCCCGATGAGCCCCTTGCCTTTGCCACCTTGCCAACTGGGGTCGCCGGGCTTCCAGTCTTGCACATGCGGCGCCCACGTCTTGACGAACTGATCGCCGTGGCCATCGTCGTGGAAGTTGCCGTCGAAGTCGGCATAGGCCAGCAGGTTTTCTGGCGCGTCGGCGCCGGCTTTCAGGAAGTACTCGCCCGTCTCGGCGAATTGTAGGTACGTATGGTCGACGAATTGGAGCCGTCCTTTGGCGCGCAGGTCGCGGCCTGTTTTGTCGGTGGCGCCCACGGTGAACGTGCCGCGTAGGCCGTCCATGTGCCCGGCGCTCTCGCCGGCGCGCTGCTCGGGCGAGACGCTCACGTTGCTGCCTTTGCGGAACGAGACGGCGTACTGCCACTCGCCCACTTCGTCCGGGCTGAAATGCACCCGCCACTTGTTGCCGCCCTCGGCAGATGACTCCGCCGCGTTGCCATCGGCCGCGAAGTACCCCGGCACGCGGTAGGTCTTGTCGTCATGGGTAAACGTGACGTCCAGGCGGTAGTTGAGGAACGGGTTGTAGGCGTCGGTCTCTGACGTTGCTACGGCGTCGAACGTGAGCGTGATCTTGTGCCACTTCTTCAGCTCCCCACTGATGTCGAGGCCGTCATAATCTTGACTGAGCCCACTCGGCACAAGAATCAGGAGGCCAAGAGCGGCGCAGAAAATCGTTCGGAGTACAGAAGGCATAGTGGCGGGTACCGTTGGCTGAGGAGGTCGCCGCGAAGGGCTTCCGAAGGGTACCGCTCCCGACGGACAACCACAAGCCAGAGGCACCCGTGCGCATGCTCCGTACAGACGCACCTCTACCTACTACTGGGGATATCAGCCCAAGCGGCGGCCAAAAGCCAGAGCCGAGAGCACGAAGCACACCGCAGGTAAATCTCCCACTTGATCGTCGTGCAATCCTCGAACGGGGGAGATCCCTCGACTGCGCTCGGGATGACAAAGCTGTAGGGTGCGCCGTACTCCTGATTGTCAGAGCTGATCTTAGAGGCTGTTTGGCGCCTGGCAGCGTGTGCTTATGCGTTCTGCGCAGCCTGGAAGGCTTCCCAGTCCTGCAGGAAACGCTCCAGCCCACTGTCTGTGAGCGGGTGCTTCAAGAGCGACTTGATGACCTTAAGCGGCATCGTGGCCACATCGGCGCCGACGAGTGCGGACTCGACCACGTGCATCGGGTGACGGATGGAGGCGGCCAGCACCTCGGTCTGGAGGCCGTAGTTCTGGTAGATCGTCACGATCTGCTCGATCAGCTCCATCCCGTTGGTCGAGATGTCATCGAGGCGTCCAATGAAGGGGCTGATGTAGGTAGCCCCGGCCTTGGCGGCGATGAGCGCCTGCGTGGGCGAGAAGCACAGCGTGCAGTTGGTGCGGATGCCTTCGTCAGAGAACGTTTTGATGGCTTTGATGCCGTCGAGGATGAGCGGCACCTTCACGACCACGTTGTCGTGGATCTTGGCCAGCTCGTGCCCTTCGCTGACGATGCCTTCATAGTCCGTGGCCACCACCTCGGCTGACACGTCGCCGTCTACGATCTCGCAGATCTTGAAGATGTGCTCGTGGAAGTCGACGTTGCCCGCCTTTTTCATGAGCGACGGGTTGGTGGTCACCCCGTCGAGCACGCCCATGTCGGCGGCTTCTTGGATTTCGTCGAGGTCGGCGGTGTCGATGAAGAACTTCATAGCAGCAGTAAATCGGAATGGATGTGCGAAGGGACGCTCAAAGTAGGCGATGCACGTTTCGGAAACAGAACCGGTCGCCTATCTCGTCAAAAATTAGCGCACCACGGGCTCAGGCATCGGCGCGCCACTGCGCATAGACGGCAGCGCTGTCGGGCAGGCCGCGACGCTCGTAGAGGTCGGCGATATCGGTGCGAAGGGCGACGAGGGCCGCGGTCGTGTCGGCGTACTGGGCGCGGCGCAGGGTGTGCAGGCGGATGTACCACGCGGTTGCTTCCTCCCATGCGCTGTTTTCGCGCAGCAGGTCGGCCAAGCGTAACCCGACGATGTAGTAGTACGGGTGCGCTTCGCCATACTGGTTGGCATACACATCGAGGGCGAGGCGGTTGTAGACGATGGCGCTATCCAGGCGGCCTTGGTTGTGGAGGTTGCGCGCCATGTGCGAGTACCCCGTGCCCAGAAACCCGTGCCCCGGGGGCAGCAGGCGTTCATAGATAGACACGGCCTCGCGGAAGTACAGTTCGGCCTCGGCGTGCCGATCCTGCCCTGCCACAGCGAGGCCCAGCCCGATCAAGTTGCTGGCGATGTATTGATGATCGTCGTACAGCTTGCGCATGAGCTCGACTGAACGGCGGGCATGCGGTTCGGCCTCGGCATGGCGCCCTACGCCCATCAGCGCCTCGGCCAAGTCGCCGAATGTGTTTGGGACGGTAGGGTGCTGCGTGCCGTAGTGCTGCTCGTTCAGGCGAGCCACGTATTCAAGCAGCGGAATGGCTTCAGCAGAACGCCCCTGGTGCATCAGCGTGCGAGCGCGGTCTCGCGTGTTCATCACCACCGTGGGGTGCTCAGGACCGAGGCTATCGCGAAGCACACTGAGGCTGAGCACGTGCAGGGAGTCGGCGATGGCATAGTTGCCCAAGTACTCATGTATCGTCGCCAAGTCGCCGTGGTTGTGTGCCGTGGCAACGTGTCTAGGGCCGTACGCTTCGGTGAGCAGCACATCCAGCTCCTGGCGCAGCTCTAGTGCTGCCGGATAGTCGCCGAGGCGCATGATGGCTGTTGAGAGGCCCTGCCGTGTGGCGAGCACATCGGGGTGGGCTGGCGGGAGGGATTGGCGGAGCGCGAGGGAGCGCTCGTAGTCCACGCGCGCACTGTCGTAGCGGCCGAGCCAGGTGTGTACATCGGCGGCGTACTGGAGGCTGCGGGCCAGGTCGGCATCAGGGCTACCAGCCGCGCCGTGGTACGCTAGGGCGGCTTGGATGAGGGAGTCGGCCTCGCTAAAGCGGCCCATGTGCATGTAGATGCGTGCCAGGGCTTCGTCCAGCCGTGCGCGCGTGGCGGGCTGGGCGGCCAGCTGGTCCAGGCGCTCAGTGCCCGTTTCCAAGAGCGTGAGCGCAGTGAGTGTGTCGCCGTTGGTGAGCGTGGGGTCGGTGCCCTCGAAGAGATGGATTAAGAATTCTGTGACCGCATCGGCCTGGTCGCGCTCGGCTGCAATCCGCGCCGACTGCACCGTGACCGTAGCGGCATACCCGACGACAAACAGCACGAGCACGAGCGCGGCGCTCAGCGCAGTGCGGTGGCGCCGTACAAACCGGTTGGCGCGGTAGCCGAACGTGTCGGGGCGGGCTTGCACGGGTAGGCCATCCAGGTGGCGCTGCAGATCCTCGGCGAGGGCGTCTACCGAGGCGTAGCGGCGCTCGGGCTCCTTGCGCAGCGCCATCAGCACAATCATGTCGAGGTCGCCCGCGAGGCGTCGGCGGAGCTGGTCGGGCCGGAGGCGCCGGGCCTGCGTGATCGCGGTGGAGGCGTCCGCATCGGCGACGTTGCTGAGGGCGGTGCTGGGGCGCGTAGGCACGGCGTTGAGCACGACCTGCTCAATCTCGTGGCGCACCCGGCTGTCGATGCGGTACGGGCGCCGCCCCGTTAGCAACTCGTAGAGGAGGATGCCGAGCTGGTAGACGTCGCTCGTGGTGGTGATGGCATCGCCTCGGATCTGCTCAGGCGAGGCGTATTCGGGCGTCATCACGCGGAAGCCGGTGCGCGTCAGCGGGGCGAGGTGGGGCGTCTCCTCGTCGCCCAGCAGCTTGGCAATGCCGAAGTCGAGCAGCTTCGGCGTGCCGTCGGGCGTAACGAGGATGTTGCCCGGCTTCAGGTCGCGGTGGACGATGAGGTTGCGATGGGCGTACTGCACGGCCTCGGCCACCTGCAGAAACAGCGTCAGCCGCTGGTCAAGCCGCAGCTGCCGCGCATCGCAGTAGGTGTCGATGGGCTCACCCTCCACGTACTCCATCACCAGGAACGGCACGCCCGCTGGCGTCACGCCGCCGTCGTACAGCCGAGCGATGTTGGGGTGGTTGAGCCGCGCCAGCACCTGCTGCTCATGCTGAAACCGCCGTATCGCCATCTCTGACGCGAGGCCACGCTGCATGAACTTGATGGCGACCTCCTGCTCAAACTGCCCGTCCACGCGTCGGGCGCGGTAGACCAGGCCCATGCCTCCTTCGCCGAGGCGCTCGGTGAGCCGGTACGGCCCGATGCGGTCCCCCGACTGCACGGGCGCCAGGCGGGGCTTCACCTCAGCCAGAAAGGGCATCACCACCTCGGCCTGCGCCTCATCGATAAACACGTCGGCGGCGGCGTGCAGGCGCAGCAACGTCGCGACTTCGGCGCGGAGCTCAGCATCGGGGGCGTGCGCGTCTAGGTAAGCGGCACGCTCGGCTTCGGGGAGGTCGAGCGCGGCTTCGAAGAGGGCATCGACCTGGGCTGCCCGCGGATTAGCCATCGCTGGTAGCCACATCGGGGTGCATCGCGCGGTAGAGGTAGACTTTCGCGCGGGTCCACTCACGGCGCACCGTCCGGTCGGTCACGCCCAAGATGCGCGCGGTCTCCTCCTGCGTGTAGCCGCCGAAGAAGCGGCACTCCACTACCTGTGCCATCCGCGGATTCCAGCTCTCCAGCTCGGCCAACGCCTCGTCTAAGGCCAGCAGCTCGTCGGCGCGGCGATCGGCCATGACCACGGCGCTGTCGAGGGGCACATGCGGGTGTTGGCCCTGCCGCTTCTGGGCATTGCGGGTGCGGGCATGGTCGATCAGGATCTGGCGCATGGCGCGCGCCGCCAGCGCAAAGAAATGGGCGCGGTCCTGCCAGTCCACGGCGTTGAGATCGGCAAACTTCAGGTACGCCTCGTGGACGAGCCCCGTCGTGGAGAGCGTATGGTCGAACCGCTCGCCTTGCATCTGCCGATGCGCGATGAGCCGCAGTTGCTCATACACCAGCGGGAAAATGGCGTCGATGGCCTCGGGGTGGCCCTCCCGCGCGTCGTGGAGCAATGCAGTGATGGGCAGCGATGTAGAGACAGCCATAACCTGTACGGTGGGGAGTTGAGTTGGTGGCTTCCCCCATAGGAAACGAAGAAAAATGACAAGATGCACCAACGGAGGCATTAACTTTTTTGCCTAACTGCAAATGAATCAGGCTTTTCAGCCGGGTGCGTGCCGTAGAACAGGGTGCAAAGATGCCAAGGCCGCCGCCGAGGCGTTCGCTACCACGTATGGGAGGGGACGCAACAAAATGCAACGAACGCGTAACAGGGCCTCCGAAGCCTTCTCCCAGACGCCCCTCACACGATCATGAAATGGCTGCTTGGTGCCCTCGGCGTATTCGTGCTTGTCGTCGCTGCAACTGGTCTGTGGGCGCAACAGCGCGGGCTGTTCGATGAGGCTTTCTACGAGCGATCGCCCTTCGAGGCGACCCGCTGGTCAGAGGACCTGGCTAGCGTGGATGTACACATCGGCGATACATGGTACCGCTTGGCGAGCATCGCCGGACACACGGCGGATGACGTGATCATCAGCAGCCAACGCCGCTACGGCGAGGACTGGCAGAAACGCATCGACGAAGACCTGCCGATGGTGCTGCTGCGCATGGGGTGGTGGCCGGGCGACGCCGTGGACGTGGAGGTGGTTGACCTAGCCTCAGGTGAGACGCTGCCGATGCGCGACCTTCCGCTCACCGTCGAGAACCGCGTGCAGGTCCGTGCAGGACGCCGGGCCGAGGAGGACGCACGGCTGCTGGCCGCGATGAGCAACCCGGTGCCGCGCAGCTTGGCCATCGCCACGCTCAACGACTATCAGGAATACCTCGACGAAGCGTTCGCGTACGCCCATGCCAACAACGTTGACTATGCGGCGGCGCTCGACAGCCTGCGGGCAAGCCTCGGAGCGCAGACCACGGGCAATGCGCTGGGCCTGGCGGTGCAGCAGGTGATGGCGCGCTTCATCGACGGGCACGCTGGCGTGAGCGGGTTCGCCTACCCTCCGGGTGCGCTTCCCTTCGCCATCGATGCCGTGCAAGGCGGATACGCTGCTTTCCGCCCAGACCGCTCTGCGTTCATCCACCCAGACCATCCGTACGTGGTCGCGTTGGACGGTGTGCCGATAGGCGGTTGGCTGGAAGCAGCGAGCGCATGGGTGGTGCAAGGTTCGCCGCAGTACCAAGCCTACGGCGCCCTCCGCCACCTGCGGCGCGTCAACCACCTGCGCACGGTGCTCGGCCTGCCCCTCGCTGACAGCCTGGCCGTCACCCTTGCCGACCTCTCGGGAGCGTCGCGACGCACGCTGGCGATGCCCGTGCAGCCCAATGAGCAGCGCGCCGTGCGTTTTCCACAGCGCGAAAGCCAGGTGCTCGACGGCAACATCGGCTACCTCCGTCTGGAGCAGATGAACGAGGACGCCGTCGAGAACGTGGAGACCTGGATGCCGCAGTTCGAGCAAACCGATGGGCTCATCATCGACGTGCGGGGCAACACAGGCGGCTCGCGTGATGCGCTACGCGCCCTGTTTCCGTACTTCATGGCAGACACCGACCCGCCGCATGTGGCCAACGCCGCGCAGTACCGCCTGAGCGACGACCTCGACGACGACCACCTGCAGAACCGCTACATGCACCGTGCTACCAGCAAAGCGTGGAGCGCAGATGAGCGTGCCGCCATCGAGGCCTTTGCCCAGGCCTTCCAGCCCGAATGGATGCCGCCGCAAGCCGACTTCAGCGCCTGGCATTACCTGGTCTTGAGCCACGACACGGCGCCGCATGCCTACACGTACACCGCTCCCGTGGTCATCCTGATGGACGAGAAGTGCTTCAGCGCTACCGACATCTTTCTGAGCGCGTTCAAGGGCTGGCGGGATGTAACGTTGATGGGGCAACCCAGCGGGGGCGGCAGTGCGCGCTCGCGCACCTACACGCTGGAGCCCGTTCCGCTCATGGTGCGCATGGCCACGATGGCGTCCTTCCAGCGCGACGGCACCTTGTACGACGGGCGCGGCATCCAGCCTGATATCGTCCTCCAGTCTAGGGTCACCGACTTGATCCAGCGCGGTACCGACACCCTGATTGATGCCGCCCTCGCACACCTTGCAGAAGGTGCCGTGTAGCGGCAGCCTGCCCCGCAGGCAGCACCGGACGTTGGGCCTGATACCGCCGCGCGCCGGAGGGTCGCAGTTGCAGAAGACAGCAGAAAACACGTACGTTGGGTCTCCGTGCATCCCCTCTCCCACCCATGCGCACCCTCGCCCTGTCGCTGCTGGCTTTCGCCTGCGTGCTGCCCCTCCAAGCGCAGTACAGCGCAGCCGACTTCCGCGAGCTGGGGACGTTCCCGTCCCGCATATTCACCTCCACCGATTACGAGGCGCATCCGCAGAACTGGATCATCCTGAGTGACAGCCTGGGTCATGTATACGCGGGCAACAGCAACGGCATGCTCCACTTCGACGGGGCCTCGTGGCGCCTCTACCGGTTGCCCAACCCGAGCATGATCCGCGCCCTCGTCATCTTCAAGGGCAAGCTTCTCACAATAAAGATGCAAGACAGCTCAGGCATTTTTTATATCCTCCCCGGAGGTGGCCAGCGCCATGGAGAGACCCTTCGGGAAGGCCTCATGAGGGAGTGTCTGGAGG
>JBCDJT010000080.1:0-23005 GCA_038747545.1 Bacteroidota bacterium | reverse complement strand
TCGAGGTTCTTCTCGCTGTACGTGAGCGGGTCGCCGCCCGTGAGCAGCACGTCGCGGATCTCGGGGTGCGCGGCCAGGTAGTCGATGCCTTCTTGCAGCTCACGTTTGCGCATCATGAAACTGGCATCACCCACCATACGCTTGCGCAGGCAGTAGCGACAGTAGATGGCGCATTCGCTGGTGACGCAGAATGCCACGCGGTCGCCGTAGTTGTGGATGAGGTTTTTAACAGGCGAGTGCGCGACCTCCTCCAGCGGGTCCTCTACCCCCACGATGTCAGGCTGCATCTCGGGCATCGTGGGCACCACCTGCCGGCGGATGGGGCACGTGGGGTCGTGCGGGTCCATCATGCTGGCGTAGTAGGGCGTGATGTTCCACCGGAAGATACCCCGCGTGGCCTCGATGGCCGCCAGCTCATTCTCGGTGGGCATCACCCACTTCGCGAGGGCTTCCGGCGAGTGAACGCGGTTGCGCATATGCCAGCGCCAGTTCGCCCAGTCGGTGGGCGCTATCTCCTGCTTCATCGGTACCTCTACTCGAAAGGGTGGGCCGCCTAAACGTCGGCAGTGGCCAATGTATCCGACCTGTGCTGTACTTTGTCCGTTTTGTCGGTACTGGCCTACCCCAGCGCGGCCAAGGCTCCATCAGTGCCTGCGTTGAAGAAGGTGAGCGTGAACGTGCTGCCTACGCCCACCTCCGAGGTCACACTGATGCGCCCCCCGTGGCGCTCCATGATCTTTGCCGAAAGGGTCAGGCCGATGCCCGTCCCGTCGTACTCCTCCGTGGTGTGCAGGCGCTGGAAGATCTGGAAGATGCGCTCAAACGCGCTCGACTCGATGCCGATGCCGTTATCGGCGATGTGAACATGCCACCGTGGGCCATCGGCCTCCGCGGAGAGGGTGATCACGGGTGCGGCATCTTGGCGGCTGAACTTGAGCGCGTTGCCAATGAGGTTTTGAAAGACCTGCTTCAAGTACCGCGCATCGGCGAAGACGGTTGGCAGGTCGCCTACGGTGATACGTGCGCCCTTGTCTTCAATGGCACTGCTCATCAGGCGCAGCACAGGGTCCACAACGTCGTTCAGGTCCAGCGTGTCCAAGTTGAGCGGACGGTTGCTGGCACGTGAAAACACGAGCAGGTCGTCGATGAGGGCCTGCATGTCTTTGGCGGCATCCTTGATGAAGTCAAAGTAGTCGCCGGTTTGCGCCAGCACATCGCCGTACCGCTTCTCGATGAGGCGGATGAACCCGTTGATGGTACGCAGCGGGGCCTTCAGGTCGTGTGAGGCGATGTACGCAAACTGATTGAGATCCTGCACCCGCTGCTCCAGCGCAGCCCGGCTGTTTTGCAGCTCGTTGAACAGTTGTGCATTTTCGATGGCCATGGAGGCCCGGTTGGCCAAGTCTTGCACAAACGGCACATCGTCCTCGCTGAGCCAGCGGTCCGGGCGGTGCCGCACGATGTCGAAGCTGCCGATGACCTCACCGCCCACACGCATGGGCACGAAGATGACGCTGTCTACGCCGTACTTGTCCAGGTAGGGATGCACGATGGGCTGTGCCTGTGCGCGGTACGCCACAGCATCCACGTTCATCATCACCACGGGCCTGCCTTCCGTGAAGACGGGCGCATGCAGGCCGCGGTCGGCGTAGAGCACGGCCTCAGCAAAGAGCTTCTTGATAAAGTCTTGCCCTCCTGCCTCGGGATGCTGATAGGCCACAGCGTTCAGCCGGTGGTCTTTCTCCTTCAATAGGATAACACAAGTGTAGCCCAGCCGCCCGGCCACCTCTCGCACAATGGCATCCAAGACGCCCTGCAGGTCGCGCTCGTGCTCTTGCAGCACCCGCGAGAACTCCTGCAGCAGGCCCGCCTGCGCCGCGTACTTCTCGAGGTGCTGATGCGACAAGTTGCGCTCCGTCATGTCGATGATCAGCCCGAAAAGCTGTTCTACTCGCCCTTGGCTGTCCCGTACCAGCTCGCCATCGGCATAGACATGCGCCTCCCGTCCGTTAGGGTAGCGCAGGCGGTATTCGAGCGAGCGCGGTACCTCGTCCTGGATCATGTGCTCCATCGCACGCTGCACCCTTGCGCGGTCGTCGGGGTGTATGCGTGCTAGCAGCGCCTCGAACGAAGGCGTGGTCGTGGCGGCATCGTAATCCAAGAGCGCATAGGTACTCGCGGCCCACGTCTGCGCACCCGTGGCGAGGTTCCACTCCCAGCGGGCTATGCGTTGGGTGGCCTTTTGCAAGTTGGCTTCGGCTTCGCGCCGCCGCAGCTGCCTGTCGGCCCGCCGCTGGGCCTCAGCGGTACGGCCTGCCAGGGTGTGCGCCAGGGCCTCGTGCAAGGTGGCGGCATCTGGTGCAATCAGCACATCGTCAGCCCCTGCGTGAACGGCGTCTACAACCTGCCGCGTCGTGCCGCTGGGCATGACGGCGAGGATGGCGAGCGGCTCGCGTGCGGCCATGACCCGCAAACGCCGTAGCAGTGATGCTGGATTTAACCCATCGCAGACGACAACGGCTATGTTGGGTTCGTGGTGCAACACGGCATCGCCCGCAGCCTCAAGCGTCGTCGCTTCCACGACGTGGTAAGCCGCAGGGACCATCCCTCGCACCGACTGTTGATAAGCGCTCTCGGCCCCTACGACGAGCAGGACTGGCTTTACGTCGGGCATACGCATTGGTCTCGGGCTAACGGATTATGCGACTGATGATAGCCGTTCGCTTTGTCGGAAGCAAGACGCCTCCGGTTCGGACAGATTACCACGATCCGGGGATTGAGAGGCCACGCGAGCACGGCTAGGTTGCGCTAGGTTTTACTTGCTGGCTAGCCTCTTGCCACCGTTATGCGCCGCTTCGCGTTTGCCGTTCTGCTCGTCGCTCTCGCCGCCTTCCCTAGGACGGCACAGGCCCAATACACCAACGCCAACGCCTGGACCTCCGAGTTCACCCGGCTCGGCGTGCAAGGTGAGGTGTTCGTGGCCAAGCGAGGCCCCGATGGGCACTACTACGTGGGCGGCCGCTTCTTCACCATCAACAGCATCCCGAACACGCGCAACATCGCCCGCTGGAACACCACAACGAACGCGTGGGAAGCGCTGGGCCTGGGCGTCATCGGCGAAGTACACGACCTCGACTTCCTCTCGGATGGCAGCCCGGTCATCGTAGGCAACGTAGGGTCCGTCTACAGCACCACGGGGAGCTGGTTTAACTCGGGACGCATGGCACGTTGGGATGAGGCGGCAGGCCGCTGGCGCTCGGTGGGGCAAGAGACGACGCAAGGCAACCAGTGGGGCGCCAACAGCTTGATCAACGCCGTCGCCATCGACGCCAACGATCAGATCTACATCGGCGGCGGCTTCACGAGCGTGCGGATCAACGGGGCGGAGGTGCGCGCGAGCCGCCTGGCACGGTTCGACTACACGAACCAGACGTGGCATGCCCTGGGCACAGGCGCCGTGGCCACCGATAACGGCGTCAACAGCGTGGTCAATGCGCTGGTCTTCGACACCGACGGCAGCCTCATCTTCGGCGGGGTCTTCACCGAGGGCTATCCGTCTGCCGGGACGACGGTATCGCTGAGCCGCCTGGGCCGATGGACGCCGTCCACCACAACGCTCTCGGCGCTCGGCGACGGCAGCAATGCCACCCGCAACGGGGTTCAGGGCTCCGTGTTCGACCTCCAGCGCGCCGCAGACGGCACGTTGTACGTGTACGTGTCGTTTGGCGTGGGGTACAACGCCGATGGCACCACCGTCAGCCTGACCAACGTAGGCGGTTGGAACAACGGTGTGTGGAGCAACCTGAGCGGCGGCACCACCGGGCAGCTCGGCTTCTTCCTCGACCAGAACAACAACGACCTCATCGCGGTCGGCTCGACCACAGGCAATGGGATGGCGCGCTGGACAGCCAGCACCGCCACGTGGGGCGCCGCCCTGCCCGGGTCCGCCGGGTTGGCCGTGCGCGACATCAACGCGCAGCTCACCCCACGCGGCGGCTTTGCTGATGGCGATGACCTCATCGTCTTCGGGGCCTTCGTCACGGGCTTCCAACCCGACGGCAGCGAGGTCTGGGCCGACCATATCCTGCGCTGGGACGGCACCAACAACATGTGGACGGTGCTGGGCACGGCGCCCTCGCACAACGGCCTCGAAATAGGCCGCGACATCCGCCAGGGGGCGGCTATGGCCGCCAGCGGCAACGACCTCTACGTAGCGGCTTATTCGGAGTACGCCGGCACCACGCGCATCGCCAACTTTGGGCGCTACGACCGGGTGAACCAGCAGTGGCATGCGCTGGGCAGTCTGCTGGGCGCCTCGCGCATCGAGTCGATGGCCGTGTGGGGCGACCGCATCGTCATCACAGGCCAGTTTGGAAGCGTCAGGTATCCGAGCGGAGGCTCCGAGCAAACGGTACAGGCCAGCAATATTGTGGCCTGGAACACGATCACGCAGCAGTTTGAGGCCTTCGGCGACGGCAGCAGCGGCAGCCGCAACGGACTAGGCGGGCGCGTCAACGATGTGGCGGTGCTGCCCAACGGCGACTTGGTGGCCGTCGGTAGCTTCACCACGGCGCGGCAGAGCGACGGCTCCACGCTCCCCACGCAGCGGGTGGCCGTCTGGGATGCGACCGCCACCCAGTGGCGCACCCTCACGGGCACCAACGACAGCAACAACGGCAGCACGGCCGAGCTGCTGGCCGTCGCTGTTGATGCCAGTGAGGCCATCGTGGTGGGCGGCAGGCGCGGCAACCTGCGCAATCCCGACGGCTCGACGACGGGCTTCGGCCGCGTAGCCCGTTGGACGGGCACCGCCTGGGCGCTCTACGGCAGCGACAACAACAACAGCGGCGTACACGGCTTCTCCGACTTCGTCGAAACGCTGGCCGTGGTGGGCAATGACCTGTACATCGGCGGGCAGTTTAGCCAGCTCAAGTGGGGCGCCGGCAGCATCAACACGGACGACATCGGCCGATGGGATGGCGCGCAGTGGAATGCCGTCGGCAACCTACCCGAAGATACCAACGTCCGCCTACTGGTGCCCTACGGCGGCGACCTCTTCGCCAGCACAGGCGACACCAAGGTGGCCCACATCAAGTACTTCGATGGCTCCAGCTGGAGCGACGTGGGCGGCCAAGTGGTGCGCAACGACCCGCGCGACGTGGTCTCCCACCCACGGGTGAACGACATCGCACTCGCAGGCGGCACGCTCTATGCCGTGGGTGACTTTGCGCAGGTCGGCAATATCGGCGCGTCGATGATGGCGGCGTATCCCAACCTCCAGCCACCCAACAGCCTCGCCTCGCCCATCATCACGGCACCCGCCGACGGGGCGACCGGCCTAGCGGTGAACCCCACCGTGACGTGGCAGGCCGCGCCGTTTGCGACGTCGTACGACCTCCAGATCTCGCCCAACGCCAACTACAGCACCCCTACCATCGACCAGAGCGGGCTGACAGGTACCAGCTACACGGCGATGGGACTCGCGCCCAACACGACGTACTACCTGCGCCTGCGCAGCCGCAACGGCAGCACGGTCAGCACGTGGAGCGCCGTCAGCTTCCTCACCACGGCCACGGAACTGCCGCCTGCACCGACGCTCGTGGCCCCCGCCGATGCTGCTACCGCCACCGCGCTCCGCCCGGCCTTCCGCTGGACCTCGGCTGAGCAGGCCGTGACATACCAGCTGCAGGTAGCTTCCGACAACGGCTTCACGACCATCACCCTCGACGAAGCCGCCATCGCCGACACCTCGCGTACCCCCGATGCAAACGTGGCAGGCGTGAACAGCACCGCGTTCTGGCGCGTGCGTGGCATCAACAACCTGGGCGTGGGGGCGTGGTCGGAGGTCTTCAGCTTCACCACGGCCGAAGTGGACCTGCCCGTTTCGACATCGCCCTTCCCGGCAGACGGCACGCCGAACTGGAACGCCGGATTTCCGTGGTTCCAATGGACCAATACGTCCAATGTGCTCAATGAACTACAGGTGTTCGACGCGGTTGACATGACCACCCCTGTGGGAACGGCGCTCGTCATGCCCCTTTTCACGAACTTCTACCGGATCTTTGGAGCGGCAGAGGTGCCGTTCACGCTCACCACGGGGACCACGTACCGCTGGCGCACGCGTGCGCTAGACGACAGCAACCCAGGGCCACCGCTTAGCGGGCCGTGGTCGGAGTTCTTCACGTTCACCACGGGAGGCACGCACCCCGATGCGCCCACCGTAGCGCCCACACTCGCCTCCCCAGCGAACCAAGCCGATGGTGTCCTCTTCCAGCCGACGCTGACGTGGAATGCTGCTGACAGGGCCACGAGCTACGAGGTGCAGGTCTCGCGGACGAACAACTCCTTCTGGTTCGACGACGCGGGCAATCTCGTGGAGAGCGCTGAGGTCAGCGGCTTGTCGCACACGCTCGCGACTACGCTGGACGAAGACACCCGGTACTACTGGCGCGTCCGCGGCAAGAATGCGCGCGGCGACAGCCCGTGGAGCACCATCTGGCGCTTCGACACGGCGCCCTTCGGCGCCCCCACGCTGCTCGCCCCCGCCAATGGCAGCACTGGTCACCCCGTCATCGACCATACCGTGAGTTGGCAAGCCTTCGATGCCGCCAACCGCTACTGGGTGCAAGTGAGCACGGATCCGAGCTTCGCCACCGTGTTGGCAAGTCAGCAACTCAGCTTCAACGAATCGGACCCCGCCGACACCAGCACGCCGCGCACGTACACGCTGACGGCAGTGCTCACGCAAGGCACCACGTACTACTGGCGCGTGCAGGCGCGGCGCGGCACCACGTGGGGCGCCTGGAGCGCGCCGTGGTCGTTCGTCGTCACCACCGACCCGCCACCGACCGAGACGCTGACGCTCATCTGGCCCGACGACGGCAGTTCGTCCGGGCGCTACTTCCAAGGGACGTGGATTCCCTCGGCCACCTTCACGCGCTATCAAGTCCAAGTCGCGCCCGACGCCACGTTTGACGAGGAGCAAGCCCGGATCTTCCCGACGAATGATCCTGAAATCTGGGACGACTTCTACCAGTCGGGGACGCATCACTGGCGCGTGCGCGTCATTGGGCCAACGGGCTTCGGGCCGTGGTCGGCAAGCCGCACGTTTACGGCAGGAGGCCCACTCAACCTCCCGCCCGTCCCGGCGCTACACGGCGAGCGCAGCGTGACCGCAAGTGGCCAGGTCACCGTCCACAACAATGTCGCGGGCGTGGACCGGAGCGACGTCACCAGCTGCACCTACGACATCGCCACCGATGCCGCGTTCTCGACCATCGTGTTGACCCAAACCGTGGCCGGATCGGGCGATCAACTGCTACCGATCACAGGGCTCAGCTTAGAGACAGCGTATTACATCCGCACGCGCTGCGATGTGAGCGGTACGCCATCGCTCTACTCGCCCACGGGCTGGTTCAGCACGGGCGACGGCATACCCGACGCCGCGCCCGTCCTCCTAACGCCCGCTGACGAATCCACGGACATCTCCACGTACCCGACGTACACGTGGCAGCCCGCCCCCGAGGCTGCCCAGTACCGCCTGCACGTCAGCACCGACGCGGGCTTCGGCACCCTCGTGCTCGACCATACCACCACGGGCGCCCCCACGGCGTTCTTCAGCACGGCAGCGCTGACCCCGTTCACGACGTACCACTGGCGTGTGATGGCGCTCGGCTCGGCGGGCAACAGCGGATGGTCCACCGCGTGGTCGTTCACGACGGGCCCGCTCTCGCCCGCCACTCCCATGCTCACCTTCCCCGCTGATGGCGCCACGGAGGTCCTGACGGGGCTGACGTTCACCTGGAACGAAATTGCCAGCGCCAACCGCTTCCAGATCCAGGTCAGACGGCTGGGCGAAGACTGGGAAGAGTCCTTCCTGAACTTCACGACTGGTGTGAATGCCCCACTCGGCAACACCTTCACAACCAACACGCTCAACATCAATACGACGTATGAGTGGCGCGTGCGCGGGCTCATCGGCGACCCCATCACGTCGTCGGGCGACTGGTCGCCCGTGTGGCGCTTCACCACCTACGACCCGCCACCGCCTGCCGGGCCGCCCACGCTGCTCACCCCCGCCGATAACGCTACCGAGGTCTCGACCAACCCGACGTTCACCTGGAGCGCAGTCACCAACGCGGCGCAGTATCAGATCCAGCTCTCTACCAACAGCAGCTTCTCCGCCCCCATCAACCGGTATGTCAACGTGTTGACGACGCTCAACTTCACCGGTCTCGACGCCTCGCAGACCTACTACTGGCGGGCGCGCGCCATCAACCCGGCGGGAACCTCGGCCTACAGCGATGCCTTCCAGTTCACCACCAACGCGGTGGCGGCGCCGCTGCCCGTTACCTTCAACTACCGTCCGCAGGGCAGCCTGCTGGCGCAGAACGCGCGCATCTGGTGGACGGCCAGCGTAGGCGCTACCTCGTACGACTTTCAGCTTGCCCTGAACGCTGATTTCAGCACCCTCGCTGTGAACCAGACGGGGTTGACGGGGCTCTGGTACGACACTGAAGGCCTGGAAAACAACTTTCCGTACCACGCCCGCGTGCGCGCCGTAGGCCCAGGCGGTACCACGGACTGGACCACCGCCAGCTGGACTACCTACCCGCACATCAGCCACGAGCTGCCCTTCAGAAGCGGCACCCTCGACCCCACTACGTTCCCCCGCCTCAACGGGCTGACAGTCGATTTCAGCTCCATCGAGGGCGCCCCGTTCCATGTGGCGGGGGCCTACACGCCCGAGCTGCCCGAGAACAGCACCCTGCCCGAGGGCCAAGACTACGCCTTCCCGGCGTTTTGGACGCTGGAGCGGCACGGACCGTTCGGCGACTTCTCCACCGATGTCTGCTTCGACCTCGGCGATATTCTCTCGGCAGCGCACAACACCCTCGTGGTCTACAAGCGCAGCAACAGCTTCCAAGCGTGGCAAGCGCAGAACACCGTGCTCAGGCCCGAAGAGTCGCCTACACAGGTATGCGCGCGCTTCATCTCGTCCTTCAGCGAATTCATCGTCGCGGGCGATGCGTCGGCGCTGCCCGTGGAGTTGACCAGCTTTGACCTCCGCCGTGATGGCGACGCCGTGCAGGTGCAGTGGACCACCGCCAGCGAGACCAACAACGCGGGCTTCGAGGTGCAGCGCCTCAACGTAGACGGCACCACATGGGAGGCCCGCGGCTGGGTGGACGGTGCAGGCACGACGCTGGAAGCACAAACCTACAGCTTCAGCGACGCCGACTTCCCGTACCTCATGGCCTCGGCGCGCTACCGCCTCAAGCAAGTCGATTTCGACGGCGCGTTTGCCTACAGCGCCGAGGTCGAGATCGCGCTGGACCTGCCACAGGACGTGGCGCTCGAACCGAACTACCCGAATCCGTTCAACCCGGTCACGACGATCCGGTACGCCTTACCTCGCGCCTCCACCGTGACGCTCACGGTCTATGATGGCTTGGGCCGTGTGGTGCGGCAGCTCTGGAGCGGACCGCAAGAGGCGGGGCGCCACGCGCTACCGTTCGATGCCCAGGACCTCGCCAGCGGCACCTACTTCTACCGCCTCCGCACCGATGACACAGTCCTCACCCGGCGGATGACGCTTTTGAAGTAATCACCGCCGCCCGATGAGCCCGCTCGGGAAGGCGACGACGCTCTCGTTGCCGTCTTGCCCCACCGCGGCCACACCGAAGAGGTAGTTGTCGATGATGATGTTCTCCAGCGTGTACTCGATCACGTTGCCCACGAAGCGGCTGTGCTGCCACTGCGGCGCGGTGGTGTCGCGCCAGTAGATGCGGTAGCCCGCCAGGTTGGGGTCGGCGGTGCCGTCCCAGGTGAGTGTGGTGGACGGCTGCACGGCCCCGCCGATGCGCACGTTGGTGGGCGCGGGCGGCGCCCAGGCGAGGCCGGCCATCGCCACCACGTTCACGCCCGTCAGCTTGGCCGCGTAGTCGAAGTCGACGCCTTCGATCACGTCGCCGTAGGCGATGCCGTCTTCGGTGCGGAGGTCTTGGTGCTGGCGGATGTAGTTCTCGTGGGCCTCCATGATGCGGACGCCCGCGAAGCCGAGGTCGTTGAACGGGCGGTGGTGGCCGCCGCGCCCGAAGCGGTCCAGGCGGTAGATCATCATCGGGTTGACGGCCGGGACGTACTGCCGGGCGACGCGCTCGATGTAGCGGGCCAGCTGCCGCGAGATGCCGTCCACCTCGCCGCCGTAGAAGCGCCGCAGGGCGCGCTGCCGATCCGTCTCCGTGGCGGGCACGGGCTCGGAGAAGATGCGGAATGTCTGGTTGTCGATCACCCCATCCACGCCCTCGATGTTGCCGATCATGTCGTTGTTGAGCACGCCGATGATCTCCCAGCCCTCGGCCTGCGCCTTCTCGGCGAGGTGCCGCCCACCGTACAGGCCTTGCTCCTCGCCCGAGAGGCCAGTGTAGACGATGCTGTTGGGGAACTCGTACTGCGTGAGCACGCGCGCGGCCTCGATGGCGCCTGCCATACCGGAGGCGTTGTCGTTGGCGCCCGGCGCATCGACCTCGGCGTCGGTGGCACTGCTGCCTCGGCTGTCGATGTCGCCCGCCATGATGACGTAGCGGTCGGGGTGGACGGTGCCGCGCTGGATGGCGATGACGTTGACGATGTAGGTGTCCTCGCGGATGCGCGAGCGCTCGTTGCCCTCTACGAGCGTGCGCTGGTACGTCACCTCAAGGCAACCGCCACAGGCCTCCGAGATACGGTCGAACTCGGCTTTGATCCACCGCCGCGCCGCGCCGATGCCGCGCGTGGTCGAAACCGTGTCGGACATCGTGTTGCGTGTGCCGAAACCGGCCAGCGTGCGGATGTCGGCTTCGATGCGCTCCGCAGAGGGTGCCGTGGCGATGTCGTAAAGGCGCAGGTCCTCAGCGGGTGGCACGGCCTGTTGCGCTGTGGCCGTGGTGGCGAGGAAAAGCAGGCCTAGGACGGTAGCTAGAAGGTGTCGCATGGTGCAGGTGGTGTGTCGATGAGTGGCGGCACAATACTGCCGACCGTCCATAGGCGCAAGCTGCGCAGCCCTGTCGATTACGTGGCTGTTACATCTCATCGGACAGCCCGCCGCACATGTTTGGCGCGGGTGCGGTACCTTCTGGCCGTTTTCCTCGCTCGTTTCTTGCCTCTCTTGTATGCGTCATACCCTGCCTCTCCTCGGCCTCGTCGTTCTCCTCACTTCGTGCAGCACACCCGAAGCTGGCCCATCGTCCACCTACGCCAGCGGCGACCGCACCTCGTTCACTATCGACTTTGCCAACGACGATGCCACCCGCGCGCTCCTGGCTGAGGGCAGCATCGCGGGTAGCGATGCCTCTGTCGGGCTCGAAACCATTGACGGCGAGGGCGCGCTGCGCGTGGCCACCATCACCGAGTTCTCCGACGCCTTCATCGACTTGGAAGCCCTCTTCGGCTACCCCATCGACTTCAGCGAGGCGCGCTACCTCGCCGTGCGCATGATGGTGCCCGAGGGCAGCTGGATCAAAGCGCTCAAGCTCAACTTCCGCGACGCCCAGGGCAACATGGGCGGCATCCCGGAAGTCAGCAACAATTTCTACGGCCACACCGACCAGTGGCTCGACGTGCTGGTCGATCTTCAAACGATGATGCCGGACTTCGAGAATTGGTCGGGCGAGACCGATGTGCCAAACGTCAAAGCGTTGTCGCTGAACCCGTATAACGGTCACCAAGCCGATAGCTCGGTCTACTACGTCAGCCGCCTGCAGCTCT
Source organism: Bacteroidota bacterium (assembly GCA_038747545.1). Lineage (GTDB taxonomy): Bacteria > Bacteroidota > Rhodothermia > Rhodothermales > JBCCMF01 > JBCCMF01. The sequence goes on along the minus strand of JBCDJT010000080.1, from coordinate 11,257 downwards.
CGAACACGCCTATCCCCGGCACCTACCACGACGCCCTCGCCGAGCGGCCCATCGCCGAGCCCAACATACCGTACACGATGACGTTCGACGACCCCGAGGTGCTGCACCAGCAGATGGCCATCCGTGCGTTCGAAACCACGTACCAAGCGATGGAAACGGGCATCGCGGGCAACGAGACGATGGCGGTGCGCGTGCAGGGCCAGCCGGATAAACAGTACATCGCCTTCCTGCCGATGATCGACAAGCTCACTGGCGCACCGGCCGACTTCCGCAACGTGGAGCGCATCGCCTTCGACTATTACATCACCGAGGACAGCTCGCCGTTCGATGGCAGCTCGTTCTTCATCGTGACCGAGAAGTGGCAAAACATCCTGCTGACGCGGGATTTCTACGACGACTTCGAGTACGGATCGTGGCAGACCGCTAGCGTCGCCCTCGCCGATCTCGACCTGGAGCAAGTCAGCGGCACCGAGCCCGTCCTGCCCAACGTCTACGAGCTGCGCCTGGACCTCAACTACCGAGGCGACGACAAAGCGATCGAGATGTGGGTGGACAACTTCCGCTGGGAGTGAGCGGGGTTCACGGTGTAGCACCTCGATCCCTACTGTCATCCCGAGCAGAGCCGAGGGATCTCCCCCGATTACGGATTGCAGGACCCTAAACGAGGAGATCCCTCGGCTTCGACCTATGGTCTCCGCTCGGGATGACAATCCGAAACAGTGCAATCTCTCGCAGAGGAAGCATCAGAACCGATACGTCAGGCCAGCTTGACCGGGGCCGATAGCAACGTCAACGTTATGGCGGGTGGCCTGCCCTTGGTGGCGTAGCGCGAGGTAGCGGCCCATGAGGATGCCTATGGCGGCGCCGGCCACAATGTCGGTCATCCAGTGCTTGTCGATGGCGAGGCGCGAGAGCGAAGTACCGACGGGGATGGCATAGAGCGCGTACGTGAGCGGGCCAGGATAGTAGAACACCCACGGCGTTACGATGCCGAAGGCGGCGATGGCGTGGCCGGAGGGATACGAGCTGTTGCCCGCATCGCTGAACGGATTGCGACCTGTCGTCTCAAAGAACGCGTACGGATCATCGGTTTGCGAGGGGCGCAGGCGACCGAGGATGCCCTTCAGCCCGTAGCCGACAAGCCCCGCATACACCAGCGTCTGTAGCGACGTCATGGCGGCGTCCTGGAAGCGCCGATCCTTCGTCAGCAGCGACGTGCCCGCCAACCCCAGGACGACGAAGTTGACGTTCGGCCCGCCCGCGTAGTCGGCGACCTCCAGGATGTCCTTGAACGTGCCCGTGTTGCGCTCCGCCAGCCACGGGTTGACGCCGTCATCGGCTTGCGCGAGCGCGAGTGTGGCGCCTGCCGCCCCGGCCACGTACAGCGCCGTGCGCGGCTTCGTCAGGCGGACGAGCGCACCGGCGTCCTTGTAGAACCAATCGGCGAAGCGCGCTAGGCCCGGCTCTTCATAGGTGCGGACGGGCTGCGCCCATCCTACCGAAACCGTAGCGAAGGCAAGAAGCAGAACGAGCGCAAGGCAACGCACAGCGGCACGCAGGCAATGATCGATTGACATGCAGGCTCAACGCGACGGCGAATGAGCGTGTTCACAAGGCCTAGCGCTAGCGCACCTCATGCGTGGCTTGGCCGCCCTTGAGGCTGTCGTAGGTGAGCGTGTAGGGCCCATCGCCGCGCACAATCCACATCACCACGGCGCGGCCCTGGCCGGGCACCGCCTGGATCTCCACGCGCTCGGGGCGGCTCGGCTGCTCGGTGTACGTGTCGGCGAACTTGGACGACTTCACCCCGCTCGACACGACCGTGGCGCCCTCCAGCGTCACCCAGTCCGGGCGGTTGATGTTGTTCTGCACATCCACAGCTAGCCGCGTGGGGATGGCGCGGTGGTTGACGAGCGTGGCCGTCACCTCGAACAGGCCGCCGCCCAGGTCTTCGGTCAGCACCTCCTCAAACGTGACTACGGGCAGCTCGTAGGCGTGGTACAGCGTGAACGCCATGTTGCGGTGCAGCTCTTCTTCGAGCAGGAACGACGGCGGCAGGCGCCCGAAGTTGCGCTTCGTCCCGCCGATCTCGACCGGGCCGTACGTGGGGTGGTCGAAGGGCGTCCAGTCCACGAAGAACTCGCCGAAGAGCACGAGGCGGTCGAAGCGGTAGCTGTCGCCGGCGTTGCGCTCGCGGCTGCGGAAGAGGTTGAACGAGGTGAACATCTCGTTGGCGAACGGCATGATGCCCTCGCTGGCGTACATCCAGTCGGTCTCACCGCCGTAGACGGTGTAGAGGTCTTTGTGGATGACGAAGTAGTCGTAGCCGGGCAGCATCTGCTCGCCCTTCTCGCCGATGAGGTCGAAGACGGCGTCGTCGGCGCGGTAGGTGCGGTCCTCGGCGGCGCCCGGGCCGCGCAGCATCATGCCCCCCGTGTTGTGGTAGGACTGCCCGGCCAGGATGTTAGGACGCGCTTTGATGAAGTCGGAGATGGCTTTGGTTTCGGGGACGCTGAACGGAAAGTGGTGGGCGCCGCGCTGGATGTAGTTAGGCCGCCAGAACCAGCCCCAGTTGCGGTTGGGGTCGTAGCTGCTCACGCAGTCCTCGTCCACGCGGCCGTCGCCGTCGTCGTCGATGCCTTCGGTGAAGATGAGGTCGTACTCGCAGGCCTCGTCGAGGGCGCAGCGGACCATCTGGCGCAGCTCGTCGGGGTGCGGCTTCCAACGGCCGCCGGGCACTTTCACGCGCATCTGCGTGAGCTGGCCGTTGCCGTCGAGGTCGTTGCCGCAGTCCTCTTCGACCAGCCCGTCGCCGTCGTCATCCACGGGCACCTGGCCGCCGCGCGACCAGCGCGAGCGCTCGGGCTCGTTGATGAAGCTCTCGCGGCCATCGGGGTTCATCGAGGGCAGGATGTAGATCGTTTTGGTATCGACCAGATCCTTGATCCACGGGTTCGTGTCATAGAGTTCCAAGAGGTACCACGCGGTGTAGAGCGACACCTCGGTGGTCTGGATCTCGTTGCCGTGGATGTTGCCATCGATCCACATGGCCGACTTGCGGTCTGGGTCGCCCGTCTCGGGGTTGGCGATGGTGAGCAGCCACAGCTCGCGCCCGCCGTACGATTGCCCCAGGCTCTCCAGGGTCGAGAGCTCAGGGTGCGCGGCGGCGAGCTTCTGCAGGATGTCGGTCATCCCCTCGTAGTCGTAGAACCGATTCCACGCGACTTCTACAGCGGGGTTGTTGGGCGCGCCGAGCGCCTTGAATGCCGAGGGCGTGAGCGATTGGGCGAAGGCCGAAGGGGCCAGCAGAAGGCCGCAGAGCGCGGCGAACAGGTAGCGCATGAAGAGTAAGGGCATCGAGCAAACAGACGCCTCTATGATAACGCTATTTCTCGCGAGTTGCAGGGGTACGAAGGGGTTTGTTCGTGCGTTACGGGTGTAGGGTGACACGTTGTGGTGATGCTATGGCCGGATAGCCAGACCTGTTTTCCCACCCGACGAACCTCGCCCCCCACTTCCTGAGTATAGCCCCCTCGTAGCTTCCGCTCGTCCCTGGCTCTGTATGCGTCGCCTGCTTGCTGTATGTGCTGCCACCATCGTGCTCGCGCTGCCGTGCCAAGCGCAGCAGGGCGAGGCACCGCTCCGCATCTTTGGTTACTTCCAGAACGCCTTCTCCTACCAAAACAGTTCGCGCGGCGAGGTGATCACCTCGTTCTCGGCACAGCAGCTAAACCTCTTCTTGCAGAAAGACCTGGCGGAAGACTTCACGGCCTTCGTCAACTTCGAAGTGGTCAACGGCTACTCCTCGAGCGATGGCTGGGGCTCGTGGGGCCTGGAGGAGGCATGGGTGCGGTACCGCTGGGATCGCAGGCTCAACCTGAAGCTGGGCTTGCACATCCCCACGTTCAACCGCCTCAACGACATCAAGAACCGGACGCCGCTGCTGCCTTACATCATCCGGCCGATCGTCTATGAATCGTCGTTCGACGAATTCCTCTCCAACGACGAGTACACGCCTGCGCGCGGCTCTTTCTCGCTCTACGGCTTCTTCCCTGCCGGACGCGCCAAGCTCGACTACTCCGCCTTCATCGGCAACAGCCCCAACATCCGCCGGTTCACCGACCCCTTCTCTACCGTGGAGACGCAGGGGCAGTCTGGCGTAGACACCACACGAGCGCTGCAGTTGGGCGGGCGCCTAGCGGTACGCACCACGGAGGCTACGCTAGGTGTCTCCGGCACACACGAGCGCACCAACCAGTTTGTGGGCGCCGAGCGTTTCTACGGCGGCGACATCGATGACTACAAACTGGCCACCCGCTACCGCCTGGGCGCCGATCTGTACATCGAACGCGGCCGGTGGACGGCAGAAGCAGAGCTGATCTGGGTGCGCTATCCAAACCGCCCTGTACCGCTGGAATCCGACCTCACGTTTGTCTACGGCGTGCTCGGATACAATGTCACCGACCGGCTCTTCGTCTTTGGCACCGTCTCGCAAAACTGGGAGACCATCACGCAGATCCAGCCCCGCGGGGCGTTCAGTGTGCCCATTGAGATCACGGTGGGCGGCGGCGGGGCGGCCTATACCCTCACCGACCGTGTTGTCTTCAAGGCGCAGTACGCCCACGCAAGGCTCGACTACGGCAGGGCGACGTCCTCGGGCATCAGCGGCTTCCCGCAGGTGAGCGACAACTTCACGGACTTCTTCAGCGTCGCGATGTCGGTGGTGTTCTGATGGGTCGTGGGCTGCTGTATATCGTCCTGCCGCTGGTCGCGCTCGTCACAGCCCCCGTAGCGGCGCAGGCCCCTGTGGATGTGGTGGTCATCACCCACCCCAGCACCGAGGTGGAGTCGATCGACCAGCAGATGTTGTTTGACTTCTTCACGCGGGACAGGCTGTACTGGAAGGACGGGCAAGCAGCCACGATCTTCGACATGCGGGAGCGCAATCCTGTAAAAGAAGCCTTCTACAAGCACTTCTTGGGCAAGTCGCCATCGCGGGTGAAGTCGGCGTGGCTCAAGAAGAAGCTGATGGGCGAGGGGGATCCGCCCGAGGCGCTGGACTCTGCCCAAGAGGTCATTGAGCGCGTGACCCACACCGTGGGCGCCATCGGGTACGTGGCGCGCGATCAGGTGGTGCCCGGCGTAAAGGTCTTAACCGTGATCGGCAGCAGCACTGGCGAGCCGATACGGACCGCGGGCGCGAGGTAGCAGCCATGTCGTTCCGCAACCTGAAGCTGGGCACCAAGCAGCTCATCGGCTTTGCGATTGTGCTGGTGCTCATGGCCAGCACCAGCATCGTGGCGCTCAACACGATGCGCCTGCTCAACAAAGAGCTGGAGGTGGTGACCAACAACTGGCTCCAGCGTGTGGTGGCTATCTCGGACATCAACATCCGCGCCTCCTCGCTCCGCCTGACGCAGCTGCAGTACGCCCTCAGCGACGACCCCGCGCTGCGCGACAGCATGATCATCTACATCGATCAGATCAACGCCAACCAGGACCTGTACGAGGTGCTGGCCCAGCAAACCGACTCGGCTGGGGTTACGATGGATGAGGCCATCTATGCGGGCTTCGACACATCGTGGGAAGATTACCTCGACCAGACGTTCACCTTCCTCGACCTCTCCGATCAAGGCCAGACGCAGGAGGCCGTCGACCTCATCAACGGACCGATCTCTATCTCCTACCGCGCCATGCAGACGCGCCTGGACCAGCTGGTGACCGAAACGCGGCGCGGGGCCGATGACGCGGCCGCACGCGCTAAGGCCACGCAGTCGGCTAGCCGACGAGCAGCGCTGCTGCTGCTGATCGCGGCGCTCGTCTTCTCGCTGGCGATGGTGGGCATCATGATGCGCTACACGGCCATGCCCGTCTCGCAGCTGATGCGTGCAGCCCGCAAAGTGGCCGATGGCAACCTGTCGGTGTACCTCCCCGTCGAGTCGGAGGACGAGATTGGCATGCTGGCGTCGTCGTTCAACCGCATGACCTCATCGCTCCGCGATGCGCGACAGCGCTCCGAGGAGCAATCCGCGTCTATTGCGTCGCAGAAGGCAGAGACCGATGCCAAGAACCACGCCTTGGAATCGACGCTGCAGCAGCTCAAAGATACGCAGGAGCAGCTGGTCGTCCGTGAGAAGATGGCCTCGCTCGGGCAGCTGACGGCGGGCATCGCGCACGAGATCAAGAACCCGCTCAACTTCGTCAATAACTTCGCTGTGCTCTCCATCGACCTGGCCGATGAGTTGGACGAGATCCTGCGCGAGCAGCCGAATGCTGCCGTTCAGGACGTGCTGGGCGATGTGGAGGAAGTCTTGGGCGATCTGAAGTTCAACGCAGGCAAGATCAACGAGCACGGCCGCCGCGCCGACAGCATTGTGCGGAGCATGCTGCTCCACTCACGCGGCAAGTCGGGCGAGATGCAGCGCACCGACCTGAACCGCTTGGTCGAGGACTACGGCACGCTCGCCTACCACGGTATCCGCGCTGCGCATCCGCACGCCAAGCTGGACATCGCGTACGACCTCGACGCCCACCTGCCCGAGGTGGACACCATACCCCAAGAGCTCGGGCGTGTGCTCATCAACCTGATGTACAATGCCTTCGACGCCGTGGACGAGCACACCGACGCTGCGATCACGTTGTGTACTGAGGCCCAGGGCGGGAACGTGCGCATCAGCGTCAAAGACAACGGCACAGGCATCCCGAAAGAAGTACGCGACCGCATCTTCCAACCGTTCTTCACGACGAAGGCGGCGGGGTACGGTACGGGCTTGGGCCTGTCGCTCAGCTACGACATCGTCACGCAGGGGCACAACGGCTTGCTCGAAGTCGCCGAGAGCAGCGCCGAGGGCACTACATTCCGCATCACGCTGCCCGTCCGCCACGCCGATGCTGCGTGAGCACGCGGCACACGCAACGGCCTGAGACGAGCGACTGAAGGACAACCTCGGCCGCACCATCCTCTCCCAAATCTAGCATTGTGTGTTTTAACATCTTTTTTGCACGAACGGTAGCAATCCATTTCGGCCACGGGTACTTTGGGCACCGACAGCACCACCGCTCGCCTGTTATCTGCCATGCTGTTTCCTCCGTTGCGGTACGCCCGCACCCTCTTGATGGCCTGTGCGCTGGCTGCGCTGGGCGCCCCCTACAGTGTGGCGCAAGAGAAGCCCATCTACGACATCGGCATCCTGGTGGACTTCGATTCGCCGGAGCTTGCGCCGCTGCTCGCGCAGATGAAACAGGAGATCACCGCCGTCGTGGGCGAGGACGCAACGGTACGCTTTCCCGAGACCAGCTTCCTCGTCAACACCTTCAGCGCCGCGCAGGCCGAGGCCCACTATCAGACGCTGCTCGCCGACGAGACCGACATCATCCTCGCGTTTGGGCCGACGAACAACGGCGTCATCGCCAACCAACCGGCGTATCCCAAGCCGACCATTCTCTTTGGCGCCGTCAACCGCGACGTGGTACAGCTGGCCGACACCAGCACGACGTCGGGCATCGACAACTTCACATACCTGATCAGCGCGCAGTCGTATCGGCGCGACCTGGAGGCGTTGCAGTCGCTGTACGCGTTCGAGCGGGTGGCGGTGGTAGCGGCGGGTCCGGCCGCGCTGACGGCAACGCTGCAAGCGCCGATGGCCGCCATCTTCGCCGACCTGGGGGCCGACTTCGCGCTGCTCCCCTACACCACGCTCGACGGCCTGCTGCCGCAGCTGGGCGGCTTCGACGCGCTGTACCTGGCTGAGGGGTTCAACATCCCGACGGCCGAGCGGAGCGCGTTGGGGGCGCACCTGAAAGAGATCGGCATGCCGTCGTTCACCTCGACGCGGCGCGAGGACGTGCTGAACGGGTGGATGGCCACCAACGAGGCCGACGAGAGCTTCGACCAGTTCTTCCGACGCATCGCGCTCAGCGTGGAGGCGGTGATCAACGGCGAAAACCTGGGCGCGCTGCCCGTCTTCATCGACACGAGCGACCAGCTCACGCTGAACTTCAACACGGTGGAGCAGGTGGGCGTGGCGCTGCGGTATAGCCTGATGGCCCGCATCGACCTCGTGGGCGACTTCGACGACTTTGCCGCCGAGCGCACCTATACGCTGATCGAGGTCATCGACGACGCGCTGGCGAACAACCTCAGCCTGGCGGCAACGCGGCAGAACGTAGCGCTGGCCGATCAGGAGGTGCGCGCGGCGCGCAGCAACTACCTGCCGAGCGTGACGGCGTCGGCGACGGGCACACACCTGGACCCGAAGGTGGCACGCGCCTCGAACGGGCAGAACCCCGAGTACTCGACGAGCGGCGACGTCACCGTCTCGCAGACGATCTACTCCGATGCCGCCAGCGCCAACATCCGCATCCAGCGCGCCCTGCGTGAGGCGGAGGTAGAGAACGTGCAGACGCAGGCGCTCGACCTCGTGCTGGACGCCGCCAGCGCCTACTTCAACGTGCTCATCCTGAAGGCCAACCTGCGCATCCGCAAGGAGAACCTCGACGTCACGAAGCGCAACCTCCAGATCGCCGAGCAGAACCTCGCACTCGGCCAGACGGGACAGACCGACGTGCTGCGCTTCCGCAGCCAGATGGCGCAGAACATGCAGGCGCTCATCGAGGCCATCAACCAGGTGGAGGGCAGCATCCAGACGCTCAACCTGCTGCTCAACAATCCCATCGACCGCAAGATCAACGTGGCGGATGCGGTGCTTAGCGAGCGCACGCTGGAGGACTACGACTACGAGCAGATCCGCCTCCTGATCGACGACCCCGACCGGCGGTTGGTGTTCGAGGAGTTCTTGGTCAGCGAGGCGATGCAAAACGCGCCGGAGCTGCGCATCCTCGACTACAACCTGGAGGTGGTGCAGCGCAATATCTTGCTGAACGGCCCGCGCCGCTTCATCCCGACGGTGGGCGCCCAGGCGCAGTACAACCGCACGTTTGAGCAGTGGGGCGACGGCGCGCTGCCCGACGACCTGCTGCTGCGCGACAGCTACAACGTGGGCGTCAACCTGTCCATCCCGCTGTTCGACGGCAACCGCTTTGCCATCAACCGCCAGACGGCGCAGATCCAGCAGCAGCAGCTCGAACTCAACCGCGCCGCCACCCAGCAGGTGCTGGAGCGCAACGTCCGCGCGGGCGTGCTCGACCTCATCAACCAGATCAGCAACATCGAGCTGTCGGGCGTTTCGGAGGAGGCTGCCGAGCAGAGCCTGTCGCTGACCGAGACGCTGTACGCAACGGGCGCGGTGACGGTGGTGCAGCTGATCGACGCGCAGGCCAACTACCTGCAGGCGCAGCTCGCCTCGGCCAACGCCACCTACACCTACCTGCTCAGCGCGACGACCCTCGAACGCGCGATGGGCTACTACTTCCTGCTCCGTACCGACGCCGAAAACACCGCGTTCCTCCAGCGCTTTGAAGCCTTCCAGGCCGAGCGCGCGGCCGAACGCTAGACGCCCCATGCCCATGCCTCGCCTCCGCTGCTTTGCGCTCCTGCTCGTTGCCGTCACCCTCGTGGCGTGTGGCGACGATCCCCCGCCCGAGGTGCCGCTGCGGCCCGTCCGCGCCATCGCGGTAGGCTACGGCCAGGGCGACGCCGCCCGCACGTTCAGCGGCACCGCCGAGACCGACCGTGTCATCAACCTGAGCTTCCGCAGCAGCGGCATCATCACCGCGTTCAACATGGACCTGGGGCAGCGCGTGCAGCGGGGGCAGCTGCTCGCACAGCTGGACAACGTGCAGGCCCGGCTGGCGCAGGAGCAGGCCGTCTCCTCGCTCAACAGCGCGGCGTCGCAGATGAGCACGGCCAAGCTCAACCTGGACCGCGTGCGGACGCTCTACGAGAAGGGCAGCGCCTCGCTCAGCGACTACGAGAACGCCAAGAACTCCTTCCGCACGGCCGAAGCCGGCTACGAGTCGGCGCAGCGCAGCGTGGACATCCAGGAGGAGCAGATCCGCTACGGCTTCCTCTACGCCCCCGCCACGGGCACCATCGCCGCGGTCTACACCGAGGCGGAGGAGAACGTGGGCGCCGGGCAGGCGGTGGCACAGCTGCACGCGGGCACCACGATGCAGATCGAGTTGGGGCTGCCCGAGAACGTGATCACGCAGGTCACACCGGGCCTCGACGCCACCGTCACCTTCACCTCGCTGCCGGGGCGCACGTTTGCCGCCACCGTGCGCGAGGTCTCGCCCTCTGTCGATCCGCAGACGGCCACCTACCCCGTCCGCGTGACGCTGACCGACCCCAGCGACGACGTGCGCTCCGGCATGTCGGCCAACGTCACGTTTGGCTTTGGGCAGGACGATCAAGCCAGCGATGTGCTTGTCGTACCCGCTAAGGCGGTCGGCGAGGACTCGGAGGGGCAGTTCGTCTTCTTGCTCGACGGCGGCTCCGGTACGACGGCCACGGCCAGCAAGCACCGCATCGAGGTGGGGCGGCTGACGGCGACGGGGTTTGAGGTGGTGGCTGGGCTCGAACCCGGCCAGCGTATTGCCACGGCCGGGCTGCAAACGCTGCTCGACGGGCAAGCCGTTATCGTCCGCATAGAAGACTGACCCGCCCTCCCCTGAACCTGCCTGGCCGACCGCTGTGAACCTCGCCCGCTTTTCCATCGAGAGGAACCGCCTCACGTTTCTGCTGCTCGGGACCACGGTGCTGCTGGGCATCGCGATGTACCAGTCGCTGGCGCGCGACAGCATGCCGCCGTTCACGATCCGGCTGGCCACGGTTGTGTCGGAGTTTCCGGGCGCCAGCCCCGAGCGGGTAGAGCAGCTGGTCACGGACAAGATCGAGAAGATTGCGCAGGAGCTGCCCGAGCTCAAGGAGGTGACGAGCACGTCGCGCACGGGGCTGTCGGTGGTCTCGGTGGCGCTCAAAGACGAGGTGTTGCCCGAAGACCTGCAAGCCGTGTGGGACCGGCTGCGGCGCAAGCTGAACGCGATGAAGGGCCTGCCCGCAGGCGTGGAGCCGCGCCTGGATGACGACGGCATCGGCGAGGTGTACGGCATCGTGGTGGCCATGACCAGCGACGGCTTCACCGCGGCCGAGATGGAGGACGTGGCCGACGACCTGAAGGACACCTTCATCAAGCTCGACGACGCGGCCAAGGTCGAGCTGGGCGGCGTGCAGGAGGAGCGCGTCTTCATCGAGTTCGACAACGCCCGCCTCGCTGAATACAACCTCTCGGCCAGCCGCCTGCAAAGCATCATCGGCGCCACCAACATCCTGAGTTCGGGCGGCGAGGTCAACTTGGAG